>CAZPOS010000201.1:0-10330 GCA_964588065.1 uncultured Reyranella sp. | reverse complement strand
CACATGCGGCCTTCCGGCCCGGTATTGGGTGATGCGGTCTTCCACCTCGTGGCGGAAGTGGCGGAACAGACCCTGGATCGGCCAGGCCGCCGCGTCGCCGAGACCGCAGATCGTGTGACCTTCGACCTGGCTGGCGACGTCCAGCAGCATGTCGATTTCGCGCATTTCGGCTTCGCCGGTGACCATGCGCTCCATGACCCGCCACATCCAGCCGGTGCCTTCGCGGCACGGGGTGCACTGGCCACAGCTCTCGTGCTTGTAGAAGTACGAGAGACGCGCGATCGCCTTCACGATGTCGGTGGACTGGTCCATCACGATCACCGCAGCGGTGCCGAGGCCCGACTTCAGCGCCGAGAGGCTGTCGAAGTCCATCAGCGCGGTCTCGGCCTCGTGAGCCGGGATCATGCGGACCGACGAGCCGCCCGGGATGACCGCCTTCAGGTTGCCCCAGCCACCGCGAATGCCGCCGCAATGCTCTTCCAGCAGCTGCTTCAGCGGGATCGACATCGCCTCTTCAACGACGCACGGCTTGTTTACGTGGCCCGAGATGGCCATCAGCTTGGTGCCGGTGTTATTCGGCCGGCCGAAGCCCGCGAACCACTCGGCGCCGCGGCGCAGGATGGTGCCGACGACCGAGATCGACTCGACGTTGTTGATGGTCGTCGGGCAGCCATAGATACCGGCGCCGGCCGGGAACGGTGGCTTCAGACGCGGCTGCCCCTTCTTGCCTTCCAGGCTTTCCATCAGCGCCGTTTCGTCGCCGCAGATGTATGCGCCGCCGCCATGGGTGACGTGCAGGTCGAAGTCCCAGCCGTGGACATTGCCCTTGCCGATCAGCTTGGCCTCGTAAGCCTGCTTGATCGCGGCCTCGAGGCGCTCGCGCTCGTGCACGTACTCGCCGCGGATATAGATGTAGCAGGTGTGCGCGCGGATCGCGTAGCTGGCGATCAGGCAGCCTTCGATCAGCAGGTGCGGATCATTGCGCATGATCTCGCGGTCCTTGCAGGTGCCCGGCTCGGACTCGTCGGCGTTCACCACCAGATAGTGGGGACGCTCGCTCTCCTGCTTGGGCATGAAGGTCCACTTCAGGCCGGTGGAGAAACCAGCGCCGCCGCGCCCGCGCAGGCCCGACGCCTTGATCTGGTCGCAGAGCCATTCGGGCGTCTGCATCAGCATCTCACGCGTGCCGTTCCAGGCTCCACGCTTCTTCGCGCCCTCAAGGCCCCAGTCGTGCAGGCCATAGAGGTTGGTGAAGATGCGGTCCTTGTCCTCGAGAATACCGACCAAGGCCCCTAAACTCCTCTGTCCGCGCCCGCCGGGCGCGTGATCGCATTCATTCCGCTCATTGGGCCGGCTCCTTCGCACCCTTCGACGGCTTGGGCGCATTGGGAAGCGACTTGATCGGCTTGGCGCGCGTGCCGTCGTACAGCGAGGCGTCGCTGAGCGTCAGCGGGCCGCCCTCAGGAGCGGAGCCCTGGCGGCCGATCACCGACCCGGGGGCGCGCGGCGTGCCAGCAGCGAACTCATCAAGGATCTGGTCGAGCGTCTCGACCGTGAGGTCCTCGTAGTAATAGTCGTTGATGGCGGCCATCGGCGCGTTCGAACAGGCGCCCAGGCATTCGACTTCCTGCCAATAGAACTTGCCGTCCGCAGAAAGATGGTCCTTCGGGCCAAGGCGCTTCTTGCAATGGGCCATCAGTTCGTTGGCGCCGCGCAGCGCGCACGGCGTGGTGCCGCAAACCTGGACCAGGGCGTGGCTGCCGACCGGCTCGAGCATGAACATGGTGTAGAAGGTCGCGACCTCCAGCACCCGGATCTGGGCCATGCCCAGCAGCTCGGCGACCATGCGGATCGCCGGCTCGGAGACCCAGCCTTCCTGCTTCTGAACGAGCCACAGAATCGGAATGACCGCCGATTGCTGGCGGCCGGCCGGGAACTTGGAGATCCACCACTCCGCCGTCTTCTTGGTCTCCGCGGAGAACTCGAAGCTGGCGGGCTGGTTCGGAGAGAGGCGGCGAACGCTCAAGCGATCCTCACTTCACGAAGTCTACGCGGGCGATCTTGCCGCCTGCGATGGTGTAGATGGCCGCCACCTGGAAAGGCTGCGCATCGGGACTGCGGAACACGTCCTCGTGGTCGATGACCACTTGGCCAACCTCGATGCGATTGGTCCGGACCGCCTTGTTCTGCGGAAAATCGGCGAAGAGCTTCTCGTGCCGGGCGCGAATAACGTCCAACCCCTGGGCGGTGATTGCGCCGTTGAAGTCCGCAAGCACGGCGTCATCGGCGTAAAAGCCGCAGAAGGCCTCGATGTTCTGGGCGTTGTACGCGTCGAGCTGACCGGTGACGATCTCGCTGTTCGAAAGGCCCGCTTGATAGGTCATCGATCGATCTCCCCGAACACGATGTCCAGCGAGCCGAGGATGGCCGACACGTCGGCCAGCATGTGACCGCGGTTCAGCCAGTCCATCGCCATCAGGTGCGGGTAGCCCGGCGCCCGGATCTTGCAGCGGTACGGCTTGTTGGTGCCGTCCGAAACCACGAACACGCCGAACTCGCCCTTCGGCGCTTCAACGCATGCGTAGACCTCGCCCGGAGGCGTACGGAAGCCTTCGGTGTAGAGCTTGAAGTGATGGATGAGCGCTTCCATCGAACGCTTCATCTCCCCGCGGCGCGGCGGCGCGAACTTATTGTCTTCCGTCAGCACCGGACCGGGCGTTTTCTTAAGCCGGTCAGCGCATTGGATGATGATCTTCGCGCTCTGACGCATCTCTTCCATGCGGCAGAGATAGCGGTCGTAGCAGTCGCCGTTGACGCCCAACGGGATGTCGAACTCAAAGTCGTCGTAGCACTCGTAGGGCTGGCTGCGGCGCAGATCCCAGGCGATGCCGGAACCGCGCACCATCACGCCCGAGAAGCCCCAGTTGATGGCCTCTTCCTTGGACACCACGCCGATGTCGACGTTGCGCTGCTTGAAGATCCGGTTGCCGGTGATCAGCTTGTCGATGTCGCTGATCGGGCGCTCGAAGGCGACGGCCCAGTCGCGGATGTCGTCGACCAGCGCCTCGGGCAGGTCCTGGTGGACGCCGCCCGGACGGAAGTAGTTGGCGTGCAGGCGAGCGCCGCAGGCGCGCTCGTAGAACACCATAAGCTTCTCGCGCTCTTCGAAGCCCCACAGCGGCGGCGTCAGCGCGCCGACGTCCATCGCCTGAGTGGTGACGTTGAGCAGGTGATTCAGGATCCGGCCGATTTCCGAGAACATGACCCGGATGATCGAACCACGGATCGGCACTTCCAGGCCCAGCAACTTCTCGATGGCCAGGCAGAACGCGTGTTCCTGGTTCATCGGCGCCACGTAGTCGAGGCGGTCGAAGTACGGAATGTTCTGGAGGTAGGTCCGGTACTCCATCAGCTTTTCGGTGCCGCGATGCAGCAGGCCGACGTGCGGATCGACCCGCTCGACGACTTCACCGTCCAGCTCGAGCACGAGGCGCAGAACGCCGTGCGCAGCGGGGTGTTGAGGACCGAAGTTGATGTTGAATTTGCGGACCGGAGTTTCCGGGATCGCGACCGGGTTCGAAGCGTCGTCGGCCATTATTTCGCCTCCGCCTTTTCATCGCCCGGCAGCACGTAATCGGCGCCTTCCCAGGGCGAGAGGAAGTCCCAGTTACGGAATTCGACCGACTTCACCGGCTCATACACCACCCGCTTCAGCTCGTCGTCATAGCGCAGCTCGACGTAGCCGGTCATCGGGAAGTCCTTCCGCAGCGGATGGCCGTGGAAGCCGTAGTCAGTGAGGATCCGGCGCAAGTCCGGGTGTCCCTCGAAGAAGATCCCGTACATGTCGAACGCCTCGCGCTCGAACCAGTCGGCGCACGGGTAGACGCCGGTGACGGTCGGCACCGGGGTGTCCTCATCCGTCTGCACCTTGATCCGGATGCGGCGGTTCTTGGTCATCGACAGCAGGTGGTAGACCACGTCGAAACGCTGGCCGCGCTCGGGATAGTCGACGCCGCACAGGTCGATCAGCTGATGAAAGCCGAACTGGTCACGCAGCTGGGTCAGGGCCTCGACGATGCGGTTGACCGGACCCGTCAGGGTCAGCTCGCCATACTCGACATGAAAGCCGGCGATCGCACCGGTTCCCGAGGTCAGGATTTCGTTGCCCAGCGCCTGCAGGGCGTCTTCGGTGAGGGGCCAGCTCATCGCTCGATCGTCCCCGTCCGGCGGATCTTCTTCTGCAGCTGCAGCACGCCATAGACCAGCGCCTCAGCCGTCGGCGGGCACCCGGGGACATAGATGTCGACCGGAACGATGCGGTCGCAGCCGCGCACCACCGAATAGGAGAAGTAATAGTAGCCGCCGCCGTTGGCGCACGATCCCATGGAGATGACGTAGCGCGGCTCCGGCATCTGGTCGTAGACCTTGCGCAGAGCCGGGGCCATCTTGTTGCACAGAGTGCCGGCGACGATCATCACGTCCGACTGGCGTGGGCTGGCGCGCGGCGCGAAGCCGTAGCGCTCCAGGTCGTAGCGCGGCATCGACGCCTGCATCATCTCGACGGCGCAGCAGGCCAGGCCGAACGTCATCCACATCAGCGAGCCCGTACGGGCCCAGGTGATCAGGTCGTCGGCGGCGGCGGTGATGAAGCCCTTGTCGGCGAGCTCGCTGGAGACGCCGTCGAAGAAGGGATCATGAAGCTTGGGGTCGTAGCCTTCGACCGTCGTGCGGCCGGCCGAACCCGCGGGAACGATCACTCCCATTCCAGGGCGCCTTTCTTCCATTCGTAGATGAAGCCGACGGTGAGCACGCCGAGGAAGGTCATCATCGACCAGAAGGCGAACTGTCCGAGCTCCGGCGGCAGCTTCATGAGCGAGACGGCCCACGGGAACAGGAACGCCACTTCAAGGTCGAAAATGATGAAGAGGATCGAGACCAGATAGAACCGGACGTCGAACTTCATTCGCGCATCGTCGAAAGCGTTGAAGCCGCACTCGTACGTGGACAGCTTCTCGGGATCCGGAGCCTGCGGCGACAGCGTGGCCGAAGCCACGATGAATGCGAGGCCCAGGGCGGTCGCGATCCCAAGGAAGATCACGATGGGCAGATACTGCAAAAGAAAGGCGTTCATGGAATCCTCGAAGGAGTCGCGCGCCCTTCTAGACCAGCATTGCTCAGGGTTCAAACGGCGTGGTGCGACCGGTGGTATCGCAAATGCGCGCAACCTGCATCGTCTGTGAATTCGGAAGCCGACGCCCGTGATCCAGGCTCGCCCATCTTCAGGTCGACAGAATTACGATTGATAATCACTCTCAATATTTGAGCCCCCTCACCCGCCTCTCGCGCAAGAAAATGCAGGCCAATGCGGTTTATCCACAGCTGCGCGCAATTGGCCGTTGACACGATTCCGGGTCGGTCATATCAGACGCCCCTCGCGGCGACGTCGCCGTCACGCGGATGTAGCTCAGTTGGTTAGAGCGCCGGCCTGTCACGCCGGAGGTCGCGGGTTCGAGCCCCGTCATTCGCGCCACTTCTTCCTGAAAACTCAAAGAGATAGCGCCCACTAGGCGCCGCCTGCGCTTGTGCTGTTCGGCGCGCAGGCCACACTGCGACAGGCGCACGCCAGCCCTTGCAAAAACGTGGAACGGCTCAGCTTGACTTGAGGTGGAGCGCGGCGTCCGCTTCTCCCAATGAGGGAGTAAAGCAATGCTACGAGTCCATGTGCCTGTTCTCGCCTTTGCGGCGGCCTCCTGCCTTTGGTCCGGTTCGGCCCAGGCGGCCCGCTACTACGACGTCACGCTCAAGGGCGAGCTGGTCAACGAATTGGGCTACACCCCTTGGGAGCTCAACACCGGGGTCGACCAGAACCTCGCGATCGGCGACATCGTCACCCTGACCGCACGTTTCAGCGCCGATCGCGCCTTTGAGCAAGGCGGCGGATTCGTCGCTGGGCTGTACGGCCTGCCGACTAGCGGCGCGGAGTACTGGCGGCTCGACGTCGGCGGGCTGAGCTGGACCTCGACCCACGAAATGTACGACGGCTTTCCGATCTACGTGGATGACGGAAAATTCTACGCCGATCCCTCGATCCGTTTCTCCGGCGGCAAGGTGACCGGGATCTCCGGCGAGATGGCGCCGACTTCGACCGACACGGTCCCGGTATTCCGGCTCGCCGACTTCCGGATCGAGCCCGGCGAGGGCCTCTACGGCAACACCTACGGGACTCAAGGCTTCAAGGGGACCTGGGACTACGCACACTCTTCAGCCGTGCTTTCAGGCGTTCCCGAGCCTACGACCTGGGCGATCATGATCGTCGGCTTCGGCATGACCGGTGCGGCTATCAGGGCCGCGCGGCGCGCTCGCACGGCGACGGCCGCCGCCTGAAGCCGACAAGGCGCTCCGCGTCGCGGAACGCCTCTCGCCTTGGCGCTTGACCATTCCTGACCACGCGCGGTCCCCTGCCCTGTCGTTGGGAGGATGACGCCATGAAGGCCTACCGCAGTCTCGCGGCGCTCGCGCTGCGCGCCAAGGCCGTGGCCGGCGGGTTGATCTTCCCGCTTGGGTTCGGGATCTACAGCCTGGCGCGCGGCCCGATCTCGGGCTTCTACCCGTACCCGTTCCTCAACGCCGGAACCCTCGGCTACGCCAAGGTGCTGACGAACAAGGCCGCGATGAGCGCCTTCTTCCTGGCGGTCGGGTGGGGCCTGGTGCTGCTCGACCGCCTCCTGCATCGCCGCGCCTAGGCGGACGCGTCGCGCATTCCCTTCAGCGCCAGGCCCCAGCGAGCCAGTTCGTCGAGCATGGCCTTCGCCGAGGCGAGGTGGATCTCGTTCGGAGTGAAGCGCTTCTCCTCGTCCAGGTGCTGGCTGAACATCGGGATCATGACCTGCTCAGGCAGCGGCATGATCTTGAAGCTGGTCATCATGAGCTTTTCCGCCTGCGTGGCGCGGATCCCGCCCGATACGCCGCCATAGCTGACGAAGCCGGCGACCTTATTGTGCCACTCGAGCACCAGATAGTTCATCGCGTTCACAAGCGAGGGCGGCGGCCCGAAATTGTACTCCGGGGTCACGAACACAAAGGCGTCGGCGCTGTCGACGCTCTTGCTCCAGGCCTTGGTGTGGTCGTGCTCGTACTTGCGCAGGCGCGGATGGTGGGGCTCGTCGAACACCGGCAAGGCGTAGTCCGCAAGATCCTCCAGGCTCACGTCAAAGCCGCCGTGGGCCTTGGCGTACTCCTCGAACCAGCGCCCGATCGAGATGCCGACGCGGCCCGGCCGGGTCGAACAGACAATGACATTGAGCTTGAGGGCCATGAGGAATCTCCGAGCGGCAAATTGGTCCCAGCATAGTCACGCCCGCGCGCCGAAGTCGCCCGGCACGAGGTTTCTGCTCACCTATAAGGGATCCCCGCGCCCGAATACGGGCAAGCCCGGGATCATCTGGCGGAATAGAGTGGCGCGCCTCAGTCGAGAAAGACGCGCAACACATCCTGACCGCTGCGGCAGGCGGACCGCCAAAGTTCGCCCATCGCCCCCTTAGCGAACCAATTCGGCGCTCTCGGTGAGCACGAAGTCGTTGGGGTCGGGCGCCAGCGTCGCGCGCCAATAGTCCACCAGTGCAAAGGGCCAATTCTGGCTCACCCGGCCGCTCTCGCTCTTGTACCAGCTGCTGACCTGCGGCGCGCCCCACGCCATGAGGCTGTTGCCGGCGTCCACCCGCTCGTTGAACGCATCGTGCACCTCGCGACGCGGCTCGATCGAAGCCGCCCCGGTCTCGGCGAGGAGCTTCAGGCATCCGACGATGTAGCGGACGCTGCATTCCGAGAAGAAGATGATCGAGCCGTTGACGACGATGTTGGTGTTCGGCCCATAGATCATGAACAGGTTCGGGAAACCCGGCGTGGTCATACCGAGATAGGCGCGCGCATCGCCGCCCCAGGTCTCGTGCAGGTCGGCGCCGCCACGGCCCTTGATCTTCATCGGCCACAGGAACTTCGAGGCGTAGAATCCCGTTCCGTAGATGATCACGTCGAAGTCGCGAACCTTGCCATCGGCGGTGACGACCCCGGTCTCGGTGATCTCGCTGATGCTGTCGGTGACCAGCTCAACGTTCGGGCGCTGCAACGCCGCCATCCAGACTCCGTTGTCGAGCAGCGAACGCTTGCCGCCCACCGGATAAGTCGGGATCACCTTCTCCACCAGGTCCGGCCGGTTAGGCGCCTGCGCGGCGATGGCCATGGCGATCATGTCGCGAAAGCCCTGGTTCAGTTCGCTGACTGCGGTCGGCGGTTCGTTCCAGTCGGGATCGGCGGTGACCATGGGCAGCAGCCCGTCGGTGACCATCCAGAACATCCAGAACCGGTACCATTTGTCGTAGAACGGCACGTGCTCCATTAACCAGTTCATCCCCTCGGGGACGTCCTCGTGATAATGCGCGACCGGGAAGCCCCAGGGCGGCGTGCGCTGGAAGACGGTCAGGCTGGCAACCTTGCCGGCGATCTCAGGGACGAACTGATAGGCGCTGGCCCCGGTGCCGATCACGGCCACCCGCTTGCCCGTCAGGTCGACGTCATGACGCCATTCCGCCGAGTGGAAGGCCGGCCCGGCGAAGCGCTCCCGCCCCTTGATCTCGGGGAAGCGCGGTCGGTTAAGCTGACCCACCGCCGTGACGACAGCATTGGCCTCGACGTGCTCGACGCCCTCGGGCGTGCTGAGGCGGACCTTCCAGACACCGCGGCGATCGTCCCAAACCATCTCCTCGACCGTGGTCGAAAAGCGGATGTGCTTCTTCAGGTCGTGCTTGGCGGCCACGCCGCGAAAATAGTCCAGCAGAACCGGCTGGGTGGAGAAGTGCTGCGGCCAGAAGTGGTTCGGCTCGAAGCTGTACGAATACATGTGGTTGGAAGAGTCGACCCGACAGCCGGGATAGGTGTTTTCCAGCCAAGTCCCGCCGACGTCCGCGTTCTTCTCCACCACCTGGAACGGCACGCCCGCCTGCTCCAGCCGCAGCGCGGTCAGCAAACCGGACATCCCGGCTCCAATCACCAGGACGTGCAGGCGGCGCGCCACGGTCTTCAGCTCGGGCGACCAGTTGGGATCCTTGGAGGAATGCCCGTCCAGCGCCAGCTCATCGGTCAGGAACTCGCCGTAGCCGTCCGGAATGTCTGCTCCGGCCACGAAACTCATCATCTGCCGGACCATGTCCGCCGACGGCGTCGGCGCCATTGGGACCTTGCCGGTCAGGTAGTCGGTGATCGCCGCCTTGGCGAGCTCGCGCATCTTGGCCTGCTGGGCCTCCGGCACGCCGGTCTCGCCGCGCGACAGCGGCGTATAGGCCGGCCGCCACTCGGGCCGCAGCCAACTGGGATCGCCGGTGAGGTGCACCAGCGCCGCAGACAACGCCGGCAGGTGCGCCGTTTCCAACGCCTGGTCGAGAGGCCCGAGGTCCACGGCCATGACACGTCTCCACCCTGGTTATCGTTGTTATGCGAGAAGACTACGCCTCTCGCGGCCCAGGGAAAGGGCGCCATCGCGTCAGCTAGGCATGAATGCGGACAGGCAGCGTCTCATAGCCCTTCACGAAGCTGGAGCGGACACGGCGCGGCTCGCCGACCACCTCCACGTGCTTGAAGCGCTTGAGGATTTCCTCCCAGACGATGCGCAGCTGCATCTCCGCCAGACGATTGCCGACGCAGCGGTGAATGCCAAATCCGAAGGACAGGTGCTGGCGCGCGCGCTCACGGTCGATGACGAAGGCGTCCGGGTTGGCGATCACCTCGTCGTCGCGATTGCCCGAGACGTACCACATCACGACCTTGTCCCCCTTGCGGATCAGCTTGCCGCCGACCTCGACGTCCTCCAGCGCGGTTCGCCTCATGTGGGCCAGCGGCGTCTGCCAGCGGATGATCTCCGACACCATCGATGGGATCAGAGCGGGGTCGGCCTTCAGCTTGTCGTACTGTTCTGGATTCTGGTTCAGCGCCAGCAGCCCGCCGCTGATCGAGTTGCGGGTGGTGTCGTTGCCCCCGACGATCAGCAGGATGATGTTCCCGAGGTACTCGTCCGGGCTCATGTTCCGCGTGGCCTCGCCGTGGGCCAGCATCGAGACGAGGTCGCCCGCCGGCGGCTGGTTGACCCGCTGGTTCCACAGCTCGGTGAAGCTCGCCAGACATTCCATCAACTCGGCCTGCCGCGCCTCCTCCGTCTCGCAGAGCGCTCCGGGCATCGGGATCGTCGTTGCGACGTCCGACCAGCGCGTCAGCCGCCGGCGGTGCTCGAACGGATAGTCGAACAGCGTCGCCAACATCTGGGTGGTGAGCTCGATCGACA
>CAZPOS010000200.1:4471-10331 GCA_964588065.1 uncultured Reyranella sp. | reverse complement strand
ACAAGGCCGACCTCGTCTCGCCCGAGGATCTCGGCTTCCTGAAGACGATGCTGCGGCGTCTCAATGCCAAGGCCCGGATCGTCACCGGCGCGTTCGGCAAGGTCCCGCTCGACCAGATCATGGACACCGGCCTGTTCTCCTACGAGAAGGCGAGCGAGGCGCCCGGCTGGATGCAGGAGATGCGCGGCATCCATACGCCGGAGACCGAGACCTACGGTTTCTGGAGCTTCGTCTACAAGGCGCGCCGGCCGTTCAACCCCATGCGCCTCTACGCCCTGCTGAACGGCCGCTGGGACGGGGTGATCCGCTCCAAGGGCTTCTTCTGGCTGGCGTCCCGCATGAACTTCGCAGGCTCGCTCAGCCAGGCCGGCGGGATGCTTCGCCATGAAGCCGCGGGCGCCTGGTGGGCGGCGGTGAAGCGCGAGGACTGGCCCCAGGACTCGACCTGGCGCGCCACCATCCGCCACTCCTTCAAGAGCCCCTACGGCGACCGCCGGCAGGAGATCGTGTTCATCGGCACCAGGGGCATGGACCGCAAGGACCTCACGCGCCGCCTCGACGACTGCCTGCTGACCGACGCCGAAATGAAGATGGGGCCGGCGATGTGGGCTCGCTTCCCCGATCCCTTCCCGGTCTGGAAGATGCCGGGGCACGAATGAGCCGCCGGCTCCCACCCGCCGCCGGCCCCGACGACGGCGCCGGGATGAGCCCGGAGGCCCGGATCGCCGAGGTCCATGCCGCCGACGTGGCCAGGGCCCGCACCCTGCTGAAGGAAGCGATCGCAATGGCGCGGGAGCAATGGCTTCCCGGCAATGCCATCGCCGATGCCCTGGTCCAGGAGCTGATCGAGCTCGGGTCGCGCGGCGCCCCGCCCGCCCGCACATCGGCCTATCTCCGCGGCGTCGCGCACCTGCTCGACGACGCGGCGGCGGCCCCCACGACGAACTGACGAGACGGCGCGACATGGCGATCCTGACCTATCTCACCACGACGCATTTCGACTTCGGCGCGATCCGCATGCTGCCCAAGGAGCTGGAGCGCCTCGGCATTCACCGGCCGCTGATCGCGACCGACCGCGGCGTCCGTACCGCCGGCCTGCTCGACACCGTGCTCGCCGTCCTTCCCGGTGAAGAGGACGTTCCCGTCTTCGACGACACGCCCGGCAATCCCACCGAGGCGGCGGCGCTGGCGGCCTTCGAGCTCTACCGCGCGAGCGGGTGCGACGGTGTCATCGGCCTCGGCGGCGGATCCTCCATGGACCTCGGCAAGGCCGTCGCCCTGCTGGCCGGCAGCGGCGGCACCCTCGACCGCTACGATCCGCTGACGGGCGGCGCGCGCCGGATCGACCGGGTCGCGCCGGTCATCGCCGTTCCCACGACCTCGGGCACCGGCAGCGAGGTGTCGGTCGGCTTCGTGATCGTCATGAGGGACGGCCGCAAGCTCACCTTCGCGAGTCCGAAGATGATCCCGAGCGTCGCGATCTGCGACCCCGAGCTCACCCTCGGCCTGCCGCCCGCCCTCACCGCGGCGACCGGCATGGATGCGGTGACCCACTGCATCGAGGCCATCCTGTCGCCGGTGGTGAATCCGCCGGCGGAAGGGGTCGGGTATGACGGGCTGCGACGGGCCTGGCGGCACATCGAGAGGGCCGTGCAGGACGGGAGCGACCGCGAGGCCCGCTGGAACATGATGATGGCGTCGACCGAGGGGGCCATGGCCTTCGTGAAGGGCCTGGGCCCGGTCCACTCGATGAGCCATGCCGCGGGCCGCTTGCCGGACCTCAGGCTGCACCACGGCACGCTGAACGCCGTCATCCTGCCCACGATCCTCCGCTTCAACGCCGACACGGCGCGGGAAAAATACGAGCGGATGGCCGAAGCCATGGGCCTCCCCGCCGGGGCCGACCTCGCCGAGGCCGTCCTCGCGCGCAACGCGAGCCTCGGCCTGCCCGGGGGACTGCGCGCGATGGGCATCACCGAAGCGATGATCCCCGACCTCGTGCCGCATGCCGTCGCCGACCTCTCCAGCCGCACCGCGCCGCGGACGGTCGATGCCGAAGTCTATCGCGACCTCTTCCACGCCGCCCTCTAGGCCCGCCGCCTCCCAAGTCGGGGTACGAGTGTCATGAGAACCAGAACCCTGGCCGCCGTTCAGTCGCCTTTCTTCTGGCTCGGCCTTTCCTTGCTCGCGGCCCTGGGCTTCGCCCTCGTCTCCTCCGACGCGCTGGCATGGCTCGCCCGGGAATCGGCGGCCTACCAGCGGCAGATCCAGCATCAGCTCACGACGTCGCTTCAGGACGTCGGCAGCGGAACGGGATCGGCGGCCGCGCTCTGGATCCTGCTGTCCCTCTGTTTCAGCTATGGGGTCGTGCACACGCTGGGGCCGGGCCACGGCAAGGCGGTGATCGTCGCCTATTTCCTCGATGGCACCGAGCCACGGCGCTGGATCGAGGGCCTCTTCGCCGGCGCCTGGATCGCCGTCACCCACACCCTGTCGGCCCTCGTGCTCGCGATCGGCCTGAAGCTCATGAGCGTCGCCGGCCTGTTTGGCGCGCTCGCCCACGCCCGCATGGTGGAGATCGCCTCGTATCTCCTGATCCTCGCCGTCGGACTGTGGCGGCTGCGGGCCGGCCTGCGGGGCGAGGCCGCAGCCTGCAACCATGATCACGGCAGTCATGAGCATCACGGGCATGGGCACGACCACGGGACGCAGGCGCATCATCACGGTCATGCGCCTCACCCGCCCCGCCGGGTCGATGCGGAGGCGGTCGGGTTCCTGCATCGTCGCTCCGGCCTGATGCTGCTGAGCGCTGCGGGTGCCGCGCCCTGTGCCGGCGCGCTGATCCTGGTGCTGCTGTCGCTCGCGCTCGACGTTCTGTGGGCCGGCATCGTCGGGGTGATCGCCATCGCGGCCGGCATGGCGCTCGCGCTCGCGGCCATCGGCCTCGCCTCCATGCTCGCCCACCGCCTCATCGTCGGCGAGGACCGGTCGGCCGCCTTCGGCCGTGCGATCGGCGTCGGCTCGTCGCTGGTGGTGATCGGCACGGCGGGCGTGCTGCTGCTCGGGGCCGTTGCCCGACAGATGGGGTGGACCTGAGGACCGGCCAGTGTCGGGAGGTGCGACTCCCGCTTCGATTGTTTCGTTTATTTCGTTTGTTTCGTTTAGTGGCCGGCCCGCCGGCGTTGTCGACCGCCTGCTAGAGCCGGGTCGGGTTCGGTGCGTCGCCGTAGACCTGCGCGGGATCGAAGACCTTGCGGGCCTCTTCCTGGCGCAGGGCGACCGGCCGACCCTCGTCGCGCGGCTCCAGCACGATCGAGCGATAGAAGCAGGAGCGGTAGCCGACATGGCAGCTCGCCCCCGTGCCGCGGACCCGGACCCGCAGCCACACCGCGTCCTGGTCGTCGTCGATACGCATGTCGACGACCTCCTGAACGAGACCGCTGGTGGCGCCCTTTCTCCAGAGACCCTGCCGGCTGCGGCTCCAATAGTGGGCTTCTCCGGTGTCGACCGTCCGCAGCAGCGCCTCGGCGTCCATCGTGGCGACCATCAACACCTCGCCGGAATCGGCATCCGTGGTAACGACGGGGATCAGCCCCCCGCGATCGAACTTCGGGGCGAGAACCAGGCCTTCCTCCACCTGTTCGACGGACTGTCGCGTTGCCAGACGGGCGCGTTGCGGCATCAGGAACTCCTCGCTTGCGGATGATCGCACCGCGACCTTGACGCAAGCAGCCCATGAAGGCAACGTTATAACATTCCTATGTATGATGCATAACGCATCAGGCGAGGCTGAAGCTCATGGTTCAATCTCCTCCGGCGGCGCCCTCCGACATGTCCGCGCACGTCGACCGCGCCCTCCTCGATGCTCAGAAGGCTTGTGACCAGAAAGGGTTCCGACTCACGCCCCTGCGGGCCGCGGTCCTGCGCATCATCGCCCGGTCCAACCGTCCCCTGGGAGCATACGCCCTGCTGGTGCTGCTCCAGGAAGAGGTCGGCAGGAAGCACACGCCTCCGACCATCTACCGGGCGCTCGACTTCCTTCTGGAGATCGGCTCGATCCTCCGCGTCGAGAGCCGGAACGCCTATGTCCTGCGCGATCATCCCGATCGCCCCGGGTCGCCCGTGCTGTTTCTCTGCGACACCTGCGACAGCTCGGTCGCGATCGAAAGCCCCGGCCTCGCGGAACTGATCGAAAGCAACGCGGCGGCCCTCAGATTCCAGATTGCCAGGCCGGTCATCGAATGCAGCGGAACCTGCGACCGCTGTGCCGAGGCCACGGCCGACCCGGTCACGCGAGGCCCTGCCCATGAGCGATAGAAGAGGTCTGCCCGGTGGACCGCTGGTCCCCGTGTCCCTGCTGACCGGATTTCTCGGCAGCGGTAAGACGACGGTGCTCAACAGGCTGCTGTCGCGCACGGAGTTCGCCCGGACCGTCGTCGTGATCAACGAGTTCGGCGAGATCGGCCTCGATCACGAACTGGTCGAGAGTTCCACCGAGGACATGGTCCTGCTGAAGAGCGGATGCCTGTGCTGCACCATCCGCGGCGACCTGGTCGACACGTTGCGGGGCCTGACCGCCCGCAAGCAGGGCGGAACCATCGCGCCCTTCGACCGGGTGCTGATCGAGACGACGGGGCTCGCCGATCCGGCGCCGATCCTGCACACGCTGATGTCCGACCTGGCCCTCACCTCGGCCTATCGTCTGGACGGCGTCATCACGACCGTGGATGCCGCGACCGGCGACGCTACCCTCGACCGGCAGATCGAGTCCGTGAAACAGGCGGCCGTCGCCGATCGCCTCCTGCTCACCAAGACCGACCTGGTCCCGCCGGCGCAAGCGATGGCCCTGTCCCAGCGACTGCGCCGCCTGAACCCGGCCGCCCCGATCATCGTCAGCCGGCAGGGCGAGGTCGACCCGGCCGGCCTGCTCGATGCCGGCCTGTACAATCCGCAGACCAAGAGCCTGGACGTCCAGCGCTGGCTGAAGGCCGAAGCCTATACGACCGACGGACACGGAGACCACCATGGGCACGGGCACGCACACGACCATAGGCACGACATCAACCGGCACGACGAGCACATCAAGGCCGTCTGCCTGACGGTGGAAGAGCCCCTTCCGGCATCGGCCTTCGACACCTGGCTGGGCCTCCTTCTGGCGATGAAGGGACCCGACATCCTGCGCATCAAGGGCATCGTGAACATCGAGGGCTTCGACGGCCCCCTCGTCATCCACGGCGTTCAGCACGTCTTCCACCCGCCGCTGCAGATGAAGAAATGGCCCAGCAGCGACCGCCGCTCGCGCATCGTGTTCATCACCCGCGACCTCGACGAATCGGCCCTGCGCGACACGCTGAGGATGTTCGCACCGGCATGAGCGATGGGGAGAGGTTTCTCTCCGCCCGCTACCGCCGTCCGCCGTAGCGCGTCAGACCTTCTCGAGGCCGCACCATTCGGCGATGAACAGCGCCGTCGACTGAGTGATCTTGCGGATCGATTCGATGTTCACCCGCTCGTCGAAGCCGTGGACGTCGTCGGACTGCGGCCCATAGACCAGTGCCGGCAGGCCGGCATAGAGGCCAAAGAAGCGGGCGTCGGTCGTGCCGGTCGTGCGGCGGTCGTCCAGCTCGGCGCCGAACACCGTCTTGTGCGCGTCGGCGAGGATGTCGCGCACATGTTCGTGGTTCTTCAGGACATAGGGCTCGGCCTGGAAGCCTTCCCAGCTGATGGTCGGCAGGTTGTTGCCGAGGAACGGATCGTTGGCCGCGGCCTGGCGGATCGTGTCCTCGACCTCCTGGCGGCACTCCTTCAGCGTCTGGGTCGGCAGCACGCCCACGCGCATGTCGAAGGTGCACCAGGACGG
>CAZPOS010000200.1:0-4461 GCA_964588065.1 uncultured Reyranella sp. | reverse complement strand
CCAGTCGCCGCCGGCGATCTTGCCGACGTTGAAGTTCACCGGATGGTGATGGTCGCAATAGTGCTTGTCGTGCGCCTTCAGCGCGTTCCACTTCTTCTCGAGCTCGCGCAGCTGCTGGATGATACGGTAGGCCGATTCGATCGCGTTCGAGCCGGCATCGGCCTTGTAGACATGCACGGGATGGCCGGTCACCTTGACCTGGAACCACATGACGCCGACCTGCGCCACCGTGAGCGTGCAGCCCGACGGCTCGGGGATCAGCGCGGCGTCGGCGCGATAGCCGCGCTGCAGGCAGGCGAGCGCGCCGTTGCCGGTGCATTCTTCCTCGACCACCGACTGCTGATAGACGTCGGCCGCCGGCATGTAGCCAAGCGCGCGGAGCGCCCGCAGCGCGAAGACGTTCAGGATCAGCCCGGCTTTCATGTCGCCCGAGCCGCGACCGTACATCCAGCCGTCCTTGACGTAGGCGTCGTAGGGGTTGCGCGTCCACATCTCGTGCGGCCCCTCGGGCACCACGTCGATGTGACCGTTCAGGATCAGCGAGCGGCCCTTCGGATTGCTCGGCCGCCAGGCGCCGACCACGTTCCAGGCATCGTCATAGTCCAGCGAATGCGGCGAGTAGCCCGGCAGGTGCTTGAGGTCGTCGATCTTGACCTGCCAGCGGTCGATGCCGAGCCCGTCCTCCTTGAACAGGCGCGCCATCATGTCCTGGGCCGGCGCTTCCTGGAAACGGGTGGAGGGGATCCTGACCAGATCGGCCAGCACGTTCGTCTGATCGTCGAAGCGGCGATCGACTTCGTCCATGATTTTGGACTTGAGCGATGAATCGAGCATGCACGGACTTTGGCGCAGCCCCGGTACGCCGTCTATAGTTTCGACGGAGGAAACAAAATGTACCCGGGCAAACACGCGACGACGCAGGCGTCCCATCCTGCGGTGATCATGGCCGGCAGCGGCGAGACCGTGACCTATGGCGAGTTGGAGGCGCGCAGCAACCGGCTGGCGCACCTGCTGCGCGCCCAGGGCGTGCAGCGTCTCGACCACTATTCGATCTTCATGGAGAACAACGCGCGCTACGTGGAGTGCTGTACCGCCGGCGAGCGCACCGGCACCTACTATACGTGCGTGAATTCGTTCCTGACGGCCGACGAGCTTGCCTACATTCTGAACAACAGCGCCTCGAAGGTGCTCATCACCTCGCAGGCCAAGCGGGACGTGGCGCTCGCGGCGCTGGCCCACTGTCCGGCGATCGCGCTCTGCATCGTCGTCGACGGGCCCGGCGGCGGATCGGCCGGCGCGGCGCAGATCGTCAACCTCGCGGAGGCGACGAGCGGCCTGCCCGCGACGCCGATCGCCGACGAATCGCTCGGGACGGCGATGCTCTACTCGTCCGGCACGACGGGACGGCCGAAGGGGATCGTGCGACCGCTGGCCGAGCAGTCGCCGTCGCAGCTCCTGCCGATCTTCTCTTTCCTGCTGAAGCTCTGGCAGTACCGCGAAGGCATGATCTACCTTTCGCCGGCGCCGCTCTACCATTCGGCACCGCAGGCGGCGGTGAACCTCACGATCCGCATGGGCGGCACCGTGATCGTGATGGAGCGCTTCGACCCCGAGCACTACCTGCAGCTCATCGAGAAATATCGCGTCACGCACAGCCAGCTCGTGCCGACGATGTTCTCGCGGATGCTGAAGCTGCCGGAGGAGACGCGGAAGCGGTACGATCTCGGTTCGCTGGAAATCGCCATCCATGCGGCGGCGCCCTGCCCGGTGCAGGTGAAGGAACAGATGATCGCCTGGTGGGGGCCGATCATCCACGAGTATTACGGCGCCACCGAGGGGCTGGGCTTCACCGCCTGCAACGCGCAGGAATGGCTGGCGCACAAGGGCACGGTGGGACGCGTCCTCCTGGGCGAACTGCACGTGCTCGACGACGACATGAAGCCGGTGCCCGCCGGCACGGCCGGGACCCTGTGGTTCAAGACCGCGACGCCGTTCGAGTATTTCAACGATCCCGCCAAGACACGCGAGGCGCGCTCCGACGACGGCACGATGAGCACGGTGGGCGACGTCGGCTATGTCGATGCCGACGGCTACCTCTACCTGACCGATCGCGCGACCTTCATGATCATTTCCGGCGGCGTGAACATCTACCCGCAGGAGTGCGAGAACCTGCTGATCACCCATCCCAAGGTGGCCGACGCGGCGGTTTTCGGCGTCCCCAACGCCGATCTCGGCGAGGAGGTGAAGGCGGTCGTCCAGCTCATGCCGGGCGTGCCGAAGACGGGCGCCACCGCCGAGGAGCTGATCGCCTTCTGCGGTCAGCATCTCGCCCGGCAGAAGGTGCCGCGTTCCGTCGATTTCGAGGACGAGCTGCCGCGCCTGCCGACCGGCAAACTCTACAAGCGCCTGCTGCGCGACCGCTACTGGGGCGACAAGAAGAGCCGCATCGTGTGATTCATCCGCGCGACCGGCGCTGCGACCGCGACAGCATCGCCGCGGGAAGCAGCGCCGCCAGCGCGACCACGCCCACCACGATGAACGTGTCGGAGAAAGCCATCATCTGGGCGTTGCTCTGCAGCATCGTGGCCAGATACTCGAGCGCGCCCGCCTTCTGCTGCTGAAAGGGCAGGCCGCTCTTCTGCATCAGGTGCTCGACCTGGGTCAGCATGCGGTCGGTCGTGCGGTTGCCCCAGTCCTGGGTGGCGGTCAGCGCGTCGGCATGGAAGCGCGTGCGGATCTCGAAGAACGCGACCATCAGGTTGATGCCGAAGGCGCCGCCCAGCTGTCGCATGAAGTTGGCCACGCCCGAGCCCTGGCGCACCTTGTCGGCCGGCAGCGCCTTCAGCGACGAGGCATTGAGGCTGGGGTTGATGAAGCCCAGCCCCAGCCGGGACACCATGACCATGCAGACCAGCGTCCAGAAGGTCGTGTCGATGTCGGCGGTCGTCATCCAGGCGAAGCCGGCGGCGAACAGGATCAGCCCGCCGATGATCATGGTGGAGGCCGGCATCGCGTCCGACAGCCGTCCGGCCAGCGGGAAGATGAAGGCCAGCATGATGCCGGCCGGCATCATCATCAGCCCGGCGACCAGGGGCGTGAAGCCGATGATGGTCTGGACGAAGACCGGTATGATGTAGGTCGAGCCCATCATGCCGGCGCCGAAAATGAAGGCGATGAGTGCGGCGGCGGCGAACTCGACATTGCCGAAGATGCGCACGTCGAGCAGCGCCCGCGGCGTGTAGAGTTCCCAGAAGACGAAGGCGACCGTGGCCAGGGCGCCCAGGACCAGCCGGAACACGATCGCGTCTGAACTCCAGCCCTCCCGCTGGCCGTCGGCGATTCCGGTCATGAGCCCGAGCAGCGCCATGCAGAGCAGCGCGAAACCCAGCCAGTCGAACGGCGGGATGACCTTGGGGATCGGCCGGGTCGGCATGAACACCAGGCCGAGGACGGCCGCGACGACGCAGAAGGGCAGCGAGATAAAGAATACGTAGCGCCAGGAGAAGTACTCGATCATCAACCCGCCGAGGGTCGGACCGATCGCCGGTGCGAAAACGACGCCCAGCCCGAACACGCCCATCGCCATGCCGCGGCGCTCCGGCGGAAAGACGGTGAAGATGGTGGCCATGACCAGCGGCTGCGCGACGCCGGCGCTGAACCCCTGCAGAACGCGGGCGAAGATCAGCGCATCCTCGGTCGGCGCCGAGCCGCCCATCAGCGCACCCACCGAAAAGAAGAAGAGCGCCCCCACGAAGGTGCGTCGCTCGCCCAGGATGCCGCTCAGCCAGGCGTTGATCAGCATGCCCGCGGTCATCGTCGCCATGTAGGCCGACGACATCCACTGCGCCTTGTCCTGGCCGATGCCGAAGGCGCCCATCACGTCGGGCACCGCCACGTTCACCGTGGTCATGGCCAGCACCATCGACACCACGCCCATCATGCCGGTGACGGTGACCAGCCAGCGATAGGAAGGCCCGTAGCGCTCGGTGAGCGCGGCCGCGGTCTGCAGGGGAACGGCCGCGGTGCTCATGCTGCCGGGGGCGCGCCACTCCAGTGGCGCGTCATGTCTTGCGAAAGAGGAAGATCGCGCCACTGGAGTGGCGCGCCCCCGGCGTTCAGAGCGTCAGCGAATGTCAATTTCGACTTCGACCATCATGCCGGGCGTCAGCGGCTTCGGCATCTGGACGATGTCGATCTTCACCGGCACGCGCTGCGTGATCTTGGTGAAGTTGCCCGACGGGTTGGGCGTCGGCAGGAGCGCAAAGCGCGCCGTGGTGGCGCTGCCGATGCGGGCGACCTTGCCCACGAAAGTGTCGTTGGGATAGGCGTCGACCGAGACGCGCACGGTCTGGCCGATCTTCAGCTTGCCGACTTGTGTCTCCTTGATGTTGGCCTCGACCCAGACCTCGTCCGGATTGTGCAGCAGCAGGATACGCTGGCCCGCCGCCACGTATTCGCCCG
>CAZPOS010000199.1:0-10419 GCA_964588065.1 uncultured Reyranella sp. | reverse complement strand
TGCGGGGATGGCGCCCGGGTCTCTCGACTTCCGTCCCATCGTCAGGCGGTCGCAGGGTCTGGGGGTGGACGTGGCGTATCGTCTTGGTGCTGCTCATCCTCTACTATCCGGTCGGTGCGCTGGTGACCGAGGACATCGACGACGATCCTCAGTTCACGGCGCGCGGCGTTGCGCCTGGTGAAAGCAAGGCCGTCGCCACCGCGGCCGATCTCGTGACCCGCGAGGTCGACGTCCACACCTGGACGCCGATGATGCCCTTCTTCACGCCGGCCGGACTGCTCGACAATATGCCGAACTTCCAGCGCGGCATCATGTCGGCGCTGGGCCGCTTCAGTACCGAGCTGATGGACCAGCTCGGCCGCACGCGCGGTTCGAGCCAGACCGACCGTGATCTCGAGCAGGCGCGCGGCTTCCTGAACGAACAGCCCAACATCTGGCTGTGGCAGCCCAGCGTGTCGCTGTTGCCGTCGACGACCTCCGCCCAGAAGTACCGCGCCGGTCGCGACCGGCTGATGGCCTACAACAAGCGACTGGGTACCGGGCAGGCGGTGTTCGAACGACGCGCAGACAATCTCCAGGCCCTTCTCGACCGCATCGCCAACGATCTCGGCTCGGATTCGGCGGCGATCGACCAGCACGTCATCGAAAAGGCCGGCGACCTGTTCGATTCGCGGTGCGACGACATCTTCTATTTCAACAAGGGTCGCCTCTACGTCTATTACCTGCTGCTGCGCGACCTCGGCGTGGACTTCCAGAACGTCATCCGGGACCGCGAGCTGACCACCGCCTGGAACGGTACGGTCGAAACCTTCCGAATCGCCGCCCAGCTCGACCCATGGATCGTCTGGAACGGCTATCCTGACGCGCTTCTGATCCCCAACCACCTGCTCGCGCAGGGCTTCTATCTGCTGCGCGCGCGCACGCAGCTGCGCGAGATCACCAACATCCTGCTGAAGTAGCATCGCGTGGAGATCTATCTCCCCATCGCCGAGCTCTCGATGAACGTGTTCCTGCTGCTGGGCCTCGGTGCCGCGGCGGGGCTCCTGTCGGGCATGTTCGGCGTCGGGGGTGGCTTCCTCGCTACACCGCTGCTGATCTTCGTCGGCATTCCGCCGGCGGTTGCCGTCGCCAGCCAGGCCAATCAGGTGGTCGCCAACTCGATCTCCTCGCTGCAGGTCCAGTGGCGGCGCGGCAATGTCGATTTCCGCATGGGACTGGTCCTGCTGGCGGGCGGCATGCTGGGCTCGTCGGCCGGTGTCTGGCTGTTCACCTACCTGAAACGCATCGGCCAGATCGATTTCGTGATCGCGGTGCTCTACGTCGTCATGCTCTCGACGATCGGCCTGCTCATGCTGGCGGAGAGTCTGAGCACCTATTTCAAGCGCAAGCGCAATCCCGAGGGACCGCGCGGCAAGCTCCATAGCCACTATCTGGTGCACCGGCTGCCGCTGAAACTGCGCTTCTACAAGTCCAAGCTCTACATCAGCGCCCTGCTGCCGCTCGGCTTGGGGGTCGTCATCGGCGTGCTGTCGGCGATCCTCGGCGTTGGCGGCGGCTTCGTGCTTGTGCCGGCGATGATCTACCTGCTGGGCATGCCGACGGCGGTGGTGATCGGCACGTCGAACTTCCAGATCCTGTTCGTGGCCGCCAACGTCACCTTCCTGCAGGCCGCGACCAACGGCACGGTCGACGTCGTGCTGGCCCTGTTGCTGATCCTCGGTGGCGTCGTGGGGGCGCCCATCGGTGCGCGAATCGCCGCCAAGCTGCCCGGCCTGGCGCTGCGGGCGCTGATGTCGCTCCTGATCCTGGCGGTTGCGGCCGAGCTTCTGACCGAACTCCTGCGGACGCCCAGCTCGCTCTATTCGCTCGGCGCCCGCCAGGTGTTGCCATGAAGTGGCGCGGCCTGCTCGCCGGTCTGGCGCTTCTGGCGGGGGTGACCGAGGTCATGGCCCAGGGGCCGCGCCTCGAGCCGGCGCCGGGCGGCATGGCGACGCCGGGCATCGGCGGTCCGCCCGATGCCACCGCGCCGCCCTCTGTCCCGACCGAGCCCACGACTCCCGACCTCATCGTGGATCTATCTCTCGCCCGGGTGTCGATCACCTCTGCCTTCCAGGGCGAGAGCATCCTGCTGTTCGGAATGTTCGACCCGCCCGGCGAGATCGTGGTCGTCGTGGCCGGCCCGCCGGCACGCGAGACGGTGATGCGCAAGCAGCGCTTCATGGGAATCTGGCTCAACACCGGGCGGCAGGCCTTCGACGACGTGCCTGCTTATTACGCCATCGCCGCCAGCCAGCCGCTGCAGCGTCTGCTGGCGCGCGGTGCGGGTGGCGAGATTCTGTCTCTCGAGGACCGGCTGTCCAGCCTCAAGCCGGCGACGCCGCGCGATGCTGCGGAACTCGCGCGTTTCCGTGCCGGGCTGGTCGAAGTGAAACGGCGGGAAGGGCTCTATCCCGCGGCCATCGGCCAGGTGACGGTGCAGGCCGGCCGGCTGTTCCGAGTCGACTTGCCCTTTCCATCGCGGCTGCCGGAAGGCGTTTACGACATCCGGGTCTATCTGCTGCGCGAGGGGAAGATCGTCGCGGCCATCTCGCGGCCGCTGCCGGTCGGCAAGGTGGGCTTCAGCGCCCAGCTCGCGGGCTGGTCGGCGCACGAAGGGGCGCTTTATGGCCTGGGAGCCATCCTGATGGCGTTGCTGGTGGGGTATCTCGGCGGCGCGGTCATGCGGCGCCTGTAGGACAAAGGGGGGAACCATGAACGAGCAGCTCAGGTCCGGCGAGCGCGTCTTTCTGGTCGTGGTCGACGAGAGCCCGGAGATGCGCAATGCGCTGCGCTATGCCTGCCGCCGCGCCAAGCGCACCGGCGGCCGCGTCGCCATGCTCTACGTCATGGATCCGCCGGAAGGCCAGCAATGGGGATCGGTGGTCGAGCTGATGCGTGAGGAGGCGCGCCAGCAGGCCGAGATCGTCGTGGCGCAGCACGCCGACGTGGCGGTCTCGATGACCGGCCAGCCGCCATCGATCTACATCCGCGAAGGCAAGAGCCGCGACGAACTCGCGAAGCTTCTCGCGGAGGACCGTTCGATCTCCGTGCTGGTGCTCGGCAGCGCGTCGGGCAGCGAGGGGCCGGGCCCGCTGGTGACGGCATTCACCGGCAAGGCGGGCGGACAGCTTCGTATCCCGTTGACCATCGTGCCAGGCGCACTCACCGAAGCAGAGATCGATGCAATCTCATGAGGCATGCGATAATGAGGCTGTCGCGATGCGTCAATGCGCGCGCCGAAAATTCTTCGCGTACAATTGAAGCAATTGATCCGAGGTTAGTGATTCAACTCTATATCGCTGAATTACATATATAAAATCATAATATTCCATAATATTTATACAGTGCCGCTCAAGAATCATCTTGATCGACTTGCAACCGGTTCCTACGTCCGAAGTCATCGAGTGGGGATGGAGACGTCCTGATCCCCAGCCTGAGCGATGCAGAGGGCTTCGTCCCGAAGCGTTCGAACCGGAGGTAGGTTTGTTTATCCAGACCGAGCAGACGCCAAATCCGTCGACCCTGAAGTTTCTCCCCGGCCGGGTGGTCATGGAGAAGGGGACGGCAGATTTCGCCAACGTCGAGGCCGCTACGCCGTCACCGCTTGCCAAGAGGCTGTTCGCGGTTGAGGGCGTCGAGCGCGTGTTCTTCGGCTCCGACTTCGTCACCGTCACCAAGACGGCCGATCGGGATTGGCAGATCATGAAGCCGTCGATTCTCGGCGGCATCATGGAGCATTTCACGTCGGGCGATCCGGTGATCGCCGATAGCGACGCCGCTGCGGCGGTGGCGGCGGACGACGACGAGGTCGTCGCCCAGATCAAGGAACTTCTCGACACCCGCGTCCGGCCCGCCGTGGCCCAGGATGGCGGCGATATCGTTTTTCACGATTTTCGCGATGGCATCGTCTACCTGCACATGCAGGGCTCCTGCTCGGGCTGCCCGAGTTCGACGGCCACGCTGAAAATGGGAATTGAGAATCTTCTGAAGCACTACGTGCCGGAAGTCGTGGAAGTCCAGGCGGCCCAGTAGGGCCGCTTTCGCTCAAGCGTACGCGTTGGGATGGTGCACGCGGCCCGGTCGGGCCGCGCGACGGGCCGTCTTGCGCCAAACGATCATGAAGAGTGTGGTATGCAATTGACGTTACGGCCCGCGATCGAGCGTGGGCGCAACTATGCCTTTCCCGCTGCGTGGGCGGCGGTTCTGGCGACGGGGGTCGGCTTCTACAAGCCGCTGCCGTCGGCCGATGTTCCCTATGTTTCCCTGGGCGTCGGGAGTGCCTATGCGCAGGAGGCCGAGCCGGCCGCTCTGCAGCTGGTCGACGTTGAGCCCGCCGCCATCACGTTCGTGCGACACGAGGTCAGCGAGCCGGATGACGTCGCCTACCGGTCGACGCGCGAGGGCGCCGGCAGTCACGGGCGGTTCGCGGCGCCCGGCAACGCGGTGCGTCGCCAGGTCCAGGTGCGGGCCATCAGCCCGCGCACGGCCGACGAACTTGCCGGCTTCTTCCGCGACGTCTCCTACACGCTGACCGACATCCGGCAGGGCGAGGCGGTCCCGCCGGTCAAGGTCGACCGGGTGCCGGCCGATCTCGGCAGCAAGGACGGAACCGAGCGCAAGATGCTGTTCATCACCGCGCTGCTGCCGGTGATCCTCGAGGTCAATCAGCGGGTGCTCGCCGATCGAGAACAACTGCTCTATCTGCGCGAGAAGCTCGTCTCGACGCCGCAGATGCTGACGGCGATCGAACGCATCTGGCTCGAGGATCTCGCCGAGCGCTACGACACGCCGGTCGAGAAGATCGACGAGCTGGTCCGCCGTGTCGACATCGTCCCGCCCTCGATGGCGATCGCCCAGGGCGGCGTCGAGTCGGGATGGGGCACCTCGTTTGCAGCACGCAACGGCAATGCCCTCTACGGCCAGATTCAGTCGGTCGGACGCCACAGCGTCTCGGTGCCCTGGAAGCCCGGTGCGGGCATGCCTCAGCCCTTCACCGACGTCGGCGAAGCGACCGAGGCGTACATCGCCAATCTCAACACCCATCCCGCCTATGCGGGCTTCCGCAACCAGCGGGCCGCCATGCGCGAGCGCGGGGAGGATCCCGACGGTTTCCGCCTGATCGGCGCGCTTCTGCGCTACTCCGAGCGCGGGCAGGAATATGTCCAGTTCGTGCGCCAGATCATGCGCGAGAACGATCTGCGCGACTTCGACAGGGCCAAGCTGTCGGGCTTCTGAGGAAGCCCGTCACGCCTGCATCATGGGGCGCGGCAGGTCGGAATCGGCGACCAGCGGATAACGCCGCGCGTCGAACAGCTGATAGTGCCACCATTCGTTGCGGTAGAAATCCCAGCCGGCCGAGGTCATCAGGCCCATCAGCAGGAGGCGGTTGCGCTGTGCCGGGGCGGAGATGTCCGTCCGACCGTGATGCGACAGCGGCGTGAAGGCATCGAATGCCGTTCCCATGTCGAGTTCGTTTCCGTCCGCGTCGAGCAGGCTGAGATCGACCGCCACGCCCCGCGAGTGCGGCGAGCCGCGGCGGGGGTCGGCGATGAACTCGGGGTCGGGATTGACGTTCCACAAGGCCCACTGCGCCTCCACCGGCCGCAGCGCGTCGAAGATGCGCAGCCTCAGGCCAAGCGGCCGGGCGAGTTCGATGGCTGCTGCCAGCCGCTCGGCCGCCTCGCGATGAAGCCAGCATTCGGCGTTTCGATAGACCGGCTGTCCCGTTAGATTGGCCGTCGTCGCATAAGCCAGCGTGACGTCGACGTCGAATTCGGGCGGAGCGATCGCTACAAGGTCGAGCTTCATGACGCCACAATGCCCAGCTGCTCCCATCGACGCCAGTACCCTGCGGCCGGCAGCGGCATGACCACCGTCCTTGCCTTCGACTGTGCCGTAAGCGGGCAGGGCGTCGCGATCGTACGGGATGGCGTCGCCCTCGCGCGCTCGTTCGAGGAGGGGCGCGACCAGGCGGCGCGGCTCCTGCCGGCGATCGCGGACGTCTTGGCGGAGGCCCGCGTGGCGAAGGCGGATCTCGACCTCGTTGCGGTCACCGTGGGGCCCGGAAGCTTCACCGGCGTGCGGGTCGGTCTTTCGGCAGCCCGCGGGCTGGCGGTCGGATTGCGGCTGCCCCTCGCCGGCATTCCGACGACCGCCGTGCTGCGGTCTCAGGCTGTTGCCTGCGACCGTCTGGCGGTCGCGGCCATCGATACCAAGCTCGGCGACTGGTTCTGCGCGATCGGCGACGATCCGGCGCCCTTCGCCACGACAGCCGAGGATCTAGCAAGGCGCCTGGCCAAGCAGAGCTGCGTCGTCGTCGGGAAGGACGTCGCGGCGCTCGTGCGGACTCTGCAGATCGCGGGCGTCGACGCAGCCGAGCAGGAGGGCCCTCCCGATCCGGTACTGCTGGGCCGGCTGGCGGACGAGGCGGGTGTCGAAGCATGGGCGGCTCGAAATCGTGCCGAGGGCATGCCGCGGCCGCTGTATCTGCGGGGCGTGAACATCACCCTCCCGAACGGCGCGCGCCGGACGGTGGAGTGATGGACGATGGGTTCGTCCTGTGTCCGGTCGGTGCGTTCGACCTCGACCGGGTGTCGCGGCTGCACCGGGCGGCGTTCGAACCGATGGGCGAGCGTGGTTGGACCCGGGGCGATATCGCAGGCCTGCTGGCTTCGCCGGGGGCGGCGGGCCTGCTGCTGACAGAAGCCGGTACCGATATCGGCATGGCGATCTGCCGCATCGTCGGCGGCGAGGCGGAACTGCTCACCATTGCCGTGGATACTGCCCAGCGTCGCCGCGGTGCCGCCCGCCGGCTCCTCGGCGCCATCGTCGACGCGGTTCGGGCCGAGGGCGCCGGAACGCTGTTCCTCGAAGTCGGTGAAGACAATCCCGGCGCGCTGGCCCTCTACGGGTCGATGGGATTCGAGAGGATAGGCCGTCGCGACGCTTACTATGCGCGGCCGGACGGGGCGACGGCCGATGCGCTTGTCATGCGTCTCACTCTCAGTTGACTAGAGGCGCCGGATGGTGACGGTGTGGATATCCCCGTCGGTTTCGATCCCGAGGATCGTGTGGCCTTCATCCCTTGCGGCGCGAGGGACATTGCGCAGGGGCTCCTCTCCGCGCAGGCGAACCGCGAGGGTTTCCCCCGGATTCAGGCGTTCCAGCCTGAGTTTTGTCCGTACGAAGGTCATGGGGCAAACCTCGCCGGTAATGTCGATGTCATGGTCAGCGGGTAGGGACATGTCCAACTATACCGAGAACGCCGGCCGGTGTAGGGTAGCACGGCATGCCTGACAGGAAATCAAAGCTCGAACTCCTATGCGCAGAGCGCGGCCTCAAAATGACCGACCAGCGACGCGTGATCGCGCGCGTCCTGTCGGATGCGTCGGATCATCCCGACGTGGAGGCCGTGCATCGTCGCGCGACGGCGATCGATCCCAATATCTCGATTGCCACGGTCTACCGGACGGTGCGTCTGTTCGAGGAGGCGGGCATTCTCGCCAAGCACGATTTCGGCGACGGCCGGGCGCGCTACGAGGAGACGCCGGAGGAACACCACGATCACCTGATCGACATCCAGAGCGGCAAGGTGGTGGAGTTCCACAACGACGAGATCGAGGAGCTGCAGCGCAAGATCGCCGAGAAGGCCGGATACCGGCTCGTCGGTCACCGCCTCGAGCTCTATGGCGTTCCCCTCGATGGAAAATCCGACCGCCAGAAATAAGTGGACGATCCCATCGCCAGCCCGATAATGGGCTCATGATCGGGGCGGCCCCCTTGCGGATGAAACATGCGCATTGACCGCGTTGACAGCGAAGCTGAGCTTCTTGGACCGCCCGTCTCCAATCGGGAGATCGTGCAGGTCGTCGCCGGCGATTTCGAGGTGCGTCTCGCTCAGACGTCCGCCGAGATCGAGGCGGCCCAGGCGCTGCGCTACCGCATCTTCTACGAGGAAATGTCGGCCCAGCCTTCTGCCGAGATGAAGGCGATCGGCCGCGATTTCGATCCCTTCGACGAGGTCTGCGACCATCTGCTGGTGCTCGATCGCCGTCGCGGCGAAGGGCCCGAAGGCATCGTCGGCACCTATCGCCTGATCCGCCGGTCCGCCGCGGCCAAGATGGGCCGCTTCTATTCCTCGGCCGAGTACGACATCCAGAAGATGATCGATTATCCCGGCGAGGTTCTCGAACTGGGGCGGTCGTGCATCGCGCGCGATGCACGCAACACGGCGACCATGCAGATGCTGTGGCGTGGAATCGCGCTCTACGCCTATCACTACAACATCCAGGTGATGTTCGGCTGCGCCAGCATCCCGGGCACCGATCCGACGCAGCATGCGCTGGCGCTGTCGTATCTCTACCACCATCATCTGGCGCCGCCGGAGATTCGCGTGCGGGCCCAGCCGCATCGCTACGTGAAGATGGATATGCTCGAACCCGGCAGCTATGACCCGCGCAAGGCGATGGCGCGCGTTCCACCGCTGATCAAGGGCTACTTGCGTCTCGGCGGCTTCGTCGGCGATGGCGCGGTCATCGACCACGACTTCAACAGCACCGACGTCTTCATCACCGTGAAGACCGAGTTGGTGACGGAAAAGTACATCCGCCACTACGAACGCGGAATGCGTGAGTAGCGAGGCCGGGGTTCCTCTGGCCGCGAACTGGATCGGCTCTCCCCTGCGTGGCGCATTTCGGCTCCTGAGCTATCTGCTGCTCACGCTGGTGTTGCTGCCGTTCCATCTGCTGGCGCTCGTTCTTCGCGTCACGCCGGTCATTCGCTGGCTGCCGGTCCTGTATCACCGGATGGTGTGCGTGATCCTCGGCATCAAGGTGAGGGTGAACGGCGAGCGCTCCACGGTCACGCCGACGCTCTTCGTCTGCAATCACGTCTCCTATCTCGACATAGAGGTGCTGGGCGGTCTCATTCCCGGCTGCTTCGTGGCCAAGGCCGAGGTGGCGACCTGGCCGTTCTTCAGCACGCTCGCCAAGGCGCAGCGCACGATCTTCGTCGAGCGGCGCTCGAACAAGACCAGCGACAGCCGCGACGAGATGATGAAGCGGCTGAACACGGGCGAGAATCTGATGCTGTTTCCCGAGGGGACCAGCAGCGACGGCACGCGCGTGCTGCCATTCCGCAGCGCCCTGTTCGGCGTGGCGCAACTGCGACGCGACGACCGGCCGATCGTCGTTCAGCCGGTGGCGATCGCCTATACCCGCCTCGACGGTATTCCCCTCGGCCGCTACTGGCGGCCGCTGTTCGCTTGGTTCGGTGATCTCGATCTGGTGCCGCATCTCTGGCAGATGGTCTGCCTGGGCGAGACCGAGGCGGTGGTGACCTTCTTCCCGCCGATCGACATCGAGCGTCTCGGCGACCGCAAGAAGCTAGCCGAATACTGCTTCCGCCAGGTCTCGGCGGGCGTGCAGGCGGCTAATTCCGGCCGCCCCGAATTGATGCCCTCCCTGACCGAGCCGGTGATCGCCGGCCCGCAGCCCTGAGGCCCCCTCGACCCTGGGGGGCGCCGGTGATAGAAACCCGCCGTTCCAGCACCGGAGACCGATGAAGGACGTCCGCACCGACGGGCAGCCGAAGCGCGTGTTCATCCGCACCTATGGCTGCCAGATGAATGTCTATGACTCCGACCGCATGGCCGACGTCCTGCGGCCGCTGGGCTATGCGCTGGCCGAGGGGCCGGAGCAGGCCGATCTGGTCGTGCTGAACACCTGCCACATTCGTGAGCATGCCTCAGAGAAGGTATATTCCGAGCTGGGCCGTCTGCGCGCCGTCAAGACCGAGCGCCGGGCGGCGGGGCGCGACCTGACCATCGCCGTCGCCGGCTGCGTGGCCCAGGCCGAGGGCGAGGAGATCATCCGGCGCCAACCGGCGGTCGACATCGTCGTCGGCTCGCAGGCCTATCACCGCTTTCCCGAATTGCTGGCGCAGGTGGCCCGCAAGGCCGCGGCCGGCGATCCCGGCCGGCGGCAGCCGGGCGCCGGGATCCTCGACACGGAGTTTCCGCCCGAGAGCAAATTCGATCACCTGCCGTCGCCGCAGGGCATTCGCGCCGGCTCGGCCTTCCTCTCCATCCAGGAAGGCTGCGACAAGTTCTGCACCTTCTGCGTCGTGCCCTATACGCGCGGCATGGAATATTCGCGGCCTGTCATCGCGGTGCTGGCCGAAGCGCGGCAGCTCGTCGCCACAGGCGCGCTCGAGCTCACGCTGCTCGGTCAGAACGTCAATGCCTATCACGGCGAGGGCCCGGACGGCTCCACCTGGTCGCTCGCGCGCCTGGTCCGCGCGATCGGCGAAATCGAGGGTCTGGCGCGCCTGCGCTACACGACCTCTCATCCGCGCGACATGGATGACGAGCTGATCGCCGCG
>CAZPOS010000198.1:5392-10424 GCA_964588065.1 uncultured Reyranella sp. | reverse complement strand
CTATTTCGACAGCCAGCTCCCGCCGCAGCTGCGCATCAAGTCGGGGGACACGGCAACGATCCATTGTGTGTCCGGCGCCGCCGAGATCCTGCCCGGCGAACCCTTCAAGGTGCTGCCCGAACATCGCGAGATCATTTCCAAGCTGAAGCCGCATATCGGCCGCCACATCCTGACCGGCCCCGTCCATGTCGAGGGCGCCGAACGCGGCGACGTGCTGGCGGTCGAGGTTCTCGACATCAAGTTCCGGACCAACTGGGGCTGGAACGTGCAACGGCCTCTGATGGGCACCCTGCCCGAGGACTTCCCCTTCTTCCGCCTGACCCACATCCCGATCGACTCGAACCGCGGCGTCTGCACCATGCCGTGGGGCACCGAGATCGAGCTCAAGCCCTTCTTCGGCATCATGGGCGTCGCCCCGCCGCCGGAATGGGGCCAGTGCAGCTCGGTCGAGCCGCGCGCCTTCGGCGGCAACATCGACAACAAGCATTTCCGGGTGGGCACGACGGTCTATTTCCCCGTCTTCGCCGACGGCGGCCTGTTCTCGACCGGTGACGGCCATGGCGTGCAGGGAGATGGTGAGGTCAATCTCACGGCGCTCGAGACCAGCCTCAGCGGCACCTTCAAGTTCACGGTGCACAAGGGCATGAAGCTCAACAACCCGCGCGCCGAGACCGCGACCCACTGGATCACCCACGGCTTCGACCAGGACCTCGACGACGCCGCCAAGGAAGCGCTGCGCGACATGATCCGGCTGATCACCGCCAAGACTGGCCTCAAGCCCGAGGACGCCTACATGCTCTGCAGCCTGCAGGCCGACCTGCACGTCACGCAGACGGTCGACGGCAACAAGGGCATCCACTGCATGATCGAGAAGAAGATCATCGGCGGCTGACGGCATCTCCCAGAACGGCGGGCGGGCCATGACGCGTCTGCGACTTCTCGACGAGGCGGTGGCCCGTCACAACGATGCCGAATGGTCCCGCCGTGCGCTCGACCTGATCCGCAACGACCAGCGCCGCTCGGCGGACACCCATCTGCTGCGACTAGACCTGCCGGTGCTGGAGGGGATCGACGTCTATCTCAAGGACGAATCGACCCATCCCACGGGCAGCCTCAAGCACCGGCTGGCGCGCTCGCTGTTCCTGTACGGGATCTGCAATGGCCGGATCCGGCAGGACACGCCGATCGTCGAGGCCTCTTCGGGGTCTACGGCGATTTCGGAGGCCTATTTCGCGCGCCTGCTGGGCCTGCCTTTTCATGCCGTCATGTCGGCATCGACCTCGGCAGAGAAGATCGCGGAAATCGAGCGGCAGCACGGCAAGTGCCATCTGGTCGCCGACGGTCGGGGCATCTATGCCGCGGCGGAGGCCTTGGCCATCGAGTTGCGCGGAGTCTACGTCGACCAGTTCACCTATGCCGAGCGGGCGACGGACTGGCGCGGCAACAACAACATCGCCGAGTCCATCTTCGAGCAGATGAGCCGCGAGCCCCACCCCGTGCCGACCTGGATCGTGATGAGCGCCGGAACGGGCGGCACGACCGCGACGCTCGGCCGGTACATCCGCTACATGCGCTACGCCACGCGGCTCTGCGTTGCCGACCCGGAGTTCTCGGCCTTCTTCGAGGCCTTCGCGCAAGGTAACCTCCGGGCGACCTGCGAACGCGGCTCACGTATCGAAGGGATTGGCCGGCCCCGGGTCGAGCCTTCCTTCCTGCCCGATATGATTGACCGGATGATGAGAGTTCCCGATGCGCAGTCCCTGGCCGGCATGCGGGTCCTGTCGAGGTTGCTCGGCCGCAAGGTGGGCGGGTCGACCGGGACGAATTTCGTGGCGCTCTGCATCCTCACCTCGCGCATGAAGGCGGAGGGCCGAACGGGATCGCTGGTGTCGCTGATCTGCGATAGCGGAGAGCGGTACGGCAATACCTACTACAACGACGATTGGGTCGCGGCGCAGGGGCTGGACCTCCAGCCGCACGAGCACGCGCTGGAAGCCTTCCTGAAGCACGGCGACGCCATCATCTGAAGTGTTACTGCTGGGCCCGCCGCGGCCCTTGTCGTACCGCCGGCGCCGTCGGCTTCGTGATAAGCGGTTCGTCGGTGATCGGGTAGCGCGGCACTTCGCTGATCTCCGTCGACCCGGGCATGGGCAGGATCGCCTGGTTCTTCCAGTTGGGCCCTGCCGTCGCACCATGGCCGCCGGCCACGGGCGGGCCGGACTCCTGCATCGTGCTGAAGTCGGAATTGAAACGCTGGGGCTGCGCCTGGGCAGCGCTGGCAGCCACGAGGATGAGCAGGACAGGCAAGGCCACTTTCATCGCACTCTCCGGGTTGTGTCGGAACAACTCGAAATGCGGTCCCTCCGTTGCCTGCCCGCGCAGATTTACGCGGGCTGCGCTTCTGGGCCGGATCTTGTCGGAGACGGCGTCGGAAAGGCCAGCGCGACCGCAACGGCCGCCAGGCCCATGCCGAACGACGCAATGTAGAGATAGCCGTAGCCGTGGAACGTATCGAAAATCCAGCCGCCGACGGCCGGCCCCAGCGCCATGCCGAGGCTGGAGATCATCGCCGCGGCCCCGAACACCGTCCCCATGATGCGCATCGGGAAATACTCACGAGCCAGGACGGCATAAAGGGGCATTACGCCGCCATACGCCATACCGAACAGGATCGCGACGGCATAGAATTCCCCGGCCTCGCGCGTGAAGTAGTAACTGCCGGCACCGACGGCCTGGACCATCAGTCCGGCAACCACCACTCTGCGCGCGCCGAACCGGTCACCCAACAGGCCGAAAAGGACACGGCCGCCCAGCCCCGCCAGCCCTTCGACGCTGTAGATCGTGACCGCCGTCATGGCCGGCAGGCCGCAGGCCAGAGCGTAGCTCACCGTGTGGAAGATCGGCCCGGAATGGGCCGCGCAGCAGCAGAAGAAGGTGAGCGAGAGAACGATGAATTGGGGCGAGCGCAGCGCCTGCCCGACCGTCATCCCCTCCCCGCCTTCCGCCGGAGCGCCGGAAGAGCCAGCCACGGTCTCTGGCGGCCGGCGCACCAGCAGGGCCGCCGGCACCAGCAGGGCCCAGGCCCCGACCGCGATCGTCAGCATGGCCGTCCGCCAGTCGTGGGCGGAAATGAGCCACTGGGCGAAGGGCGAGATGGTCATGGGCGCCACGCCCATCCCGGCGGAGACCAGTGAGACTGCGAGGCTGCGGTGCCTGTCGAACCAGCCGGTGACGGTGGCGATCATCGGGGCAAACACCGCGCCGGCGGCGATACCCACCACGATGCCGTAGACCAATTGGAATTCGAGCAGGCTGGTCGCGCGGCTGGCCAGCGCCAGGCCAAGCCCCAACAGCAGGGCGCCCGACAGCACCACGATTTTTGGACCGAACCGGTCGCTCAGCGCGCCCCAGCCAAAGGCCGCGACGCCCATGGTCAGGAAATCGAGCGTCATGGCGCTCGAAATGCCGGTTCGCGACCAGCCCGTCGCCTCGGCCATGGGCTGCAGGAAGACCGCCAGCGAGAACAGCGCTCCGATCGCGACGCAGCCCATCAGCGCGCCGGCGCCGACAATCACCCAGCCGTACGACCGTTCCATCGCACCCTCCCAGACTTCCTCAATAGTCAACCATTAGGTTAACTTTAGCAAGCCTGCAGTCAGGGAGCCGGTTCGACCGTCAGTTCGGTCCCGTTGACGGACCTCACGCGCACCTTGGCGCCTTTGGCCATGTCAGGGCCGGTAACGCTCCAGCTTCCGTCGCCGAGACTGACACGACCGCGCCCGTTCAGGATCGGCCCGTCGAGCACGATGATGCGGCCGATCAGGGCCTCGCCGCGGGCGTTCAGTGAATTGGGCTTGCTGTCGATGTACTGCAGGCGCCTCAACGTCTTGCGCAATCCCACGGCCGCGACGACCGAGACCACCGCGAAGGTCAGCAGCTGCAATTCGATCGAGAGGTCGGACATCACCAGAAGGAACAGCCCTGCGGCGCCGGCGCCGATGGCGAGGAAGAGGAAGACGACGCCGGGCAGCATCATCTCGAGCACCAGCAGGACCGCCGCGAGGGCCCACCAGTACCAGAAGAGGATCCTGAACATGACCGGCTACCCTGCGGTGGGGACCGACCCGCGGGACCGCGCGGTCCCCTCGGCGCCGCGGGCCTGCGCCTCCTTGGCAAGTTCGGCGATACCGGCGATGGACGCCATTACGCCCGAGGCCTCGACGGGCAGAAAGAACATCTTGGAGTTGTTGCTCGATCCCATCTTGGCCAGCGCCTCGATATACTTGGTGCCGAGGAAGTAGTTCACCGCCTGTGCGCCGTTCCCGGCGATCGCCTCGGCCACGGCGGCGGTCGCCTTGGCCTCGGCCTCGGCCAGACGTTCACGCGCCTCGGCCTCGCGGAAGGCGGCCTCGCGCTTGCCTTCGGCGATCAGGATGGCCGACTGCTTGTCCCCCTCGGCCCGCTTGATGCTCGATTCGCGCACACCCTCGGCCTCGAGGATGGTGGCGCGCTTCTCGCGTTCGGCCTTCATCTGCCGGCCCATCGAGGCGACCAGATCGTCCGGCGGTGCGATGTCCTTCAGCTCGACGCGCAGCACCTTGACGCCCCATGGATTGGTCGCCTGGTCGATCACGGCAAGCAATGTGTCGTTGATCTCGTTGCGCCGCGACAGGATCTCGTCGAGCGCCATGTTGCCCATGACGGAGCGGATGTTGGTGACCGCCAGGTTGGTGATGGCGAGATGGAGGTTCTGGACCTCGTAGGCGGCGCGGGCCGCGTCGATGACCTGATAGAAGGCCACGGCATCGACCTGTACGGTCGCGTTGTCCTTGGTGATGACCTTCTGCCCGGGAACGTCGAGCACGTTCTCCTGCATGTTCATCTTGCGGCCGACCGTGTCGATGAACGGTACGATCAGGTGCAGGCCGGGCGACAGGGTCCGCGTATATTTGCCGAACCTTTCGATGGTCCAGTTGGTGCCTTGGTTGACCGTCTTGACGTCAATGGCCGCTATGCCCTGCTGAAACTGGCC
>CAZPOS010000198.1:0-5382 GCA_964588065.1 uncultured Reyranella sp. | reverse complement strand
AGCCGCTGCCGAACAGCGCGTCGATATTGTCGCCGAGGACGACCGCCAGCACGAAAATCAGCGCACCCGATATCATTCAGCGTCTCCTCTGCTTTGCCGGAGACACTAGCCCATGGCCGCACGCCCGACCATCGCGCGCTAGTCGGCGGCGGCGGCGAACTCGGCAGGGAGCGCGCGGGATTCCTTCGGCGCCGACGCAGTCCGCTGGTCGGTCGCGAGCCAGCGGTCGAGGAAGCCGTTGATCCAGCGATCGAGCGGCGGATCGTAAAGCGCGTGCATCGACAGATGGACTCCGCGCTGCTGGGCGCCCGGCATCTTCAGCCGCTCGGCCGCGCTCAGGGTCCAGATGCCCTTCATCTCCAAGGTGACCTCGGGATGGAACTGGAAGCCGAAGGCGTTCGGACCGCAGCGAAATCCCTGAACGGGGTACCGATCGTTGGTGACCAGCAGTTCGCAGCAATCCGGGATCGTCATGCCCTCGCGATGCCACTGATAGACCTTCATCGGTCCCCTGAACCACGCGCGGCCGGCCTCGGTCGGCTCGACGTCGACATAGCCGATCTCCACCAGCCCCTCGGGGTGCGGCCCGACCCGTCCGCCGGCGGCGCGAGTCAGGAGCTGCGCGCCGAGGCAGAGGCCCAGGAAAGGCACACCCGCATCGACGACCTTGGGAATCCATTCGAGCTCGCACTTGATGCCGGCGAGGGTACCGCAATCGTTGGCCGACATCGGTCCGCCGAAGACCACGACGCCGGCATAGTCCGACATGTCTTGCGGCAGATTGCAGCCCAGATTGGGGCAAAGCCGGTGAAGTTCGTAACCGCGCTGTTCGAGCAGGGCGCCGACCCGTCCGGGGCGCGAATGCTGCTGATGCACGACGATGGCGATCTTTTTGGGGCCCATTTCTCTACACTGGCCGGTCGGTACCGTCATGGATTTGCAAGATACGCGCCATGTATGGCAACGACAAGGCGAACGGTTCAGGAGGACGAAATGGCGCGCCAACTCGACTTCTACTTCGACTGCTCGAGCCCGTGGACCTATCTCGCCTTCCACGCGATCCAGCCTCTGGCGCAGGAAACGGAGGCGGACATCGTCTGGAAGCCGATCCTGGTGGGTGGCGTGTTCAACGCCGTGAACCAGACGGTCTACGAGAGCCGGGCCAAGCCGAACCCGCGAAAGCAGGCCTACATGCAGAAGGACATGCAGGATTGGGCCCGGCTCTATGGGCTCGCCATCAAGTTCCCACCGACGGTGTTCCCCGTGAACAGCGTCAAATGCATGCGCGGCGCTTTCGTGGCGCTGGACGACGGCAAGCTGGCTGCCTATGCCAGCGCCGCCTTCGAGGCCTACTGGAGCGCCGATCGCGACCTGTCGAAGGAAGAGGTGCTGGCCGACATCGCCGAGAGGGCCGGCATCGAGCGCCAGCGCTTCTTCACTGCCATCGAAACCGATGCCTGCAAGGCGCGGCTGCGCGCCAACACCGACGAATTGATCGCCCGCGGCGGCTTCGGCAGCCCGACGATCTTCGTGGGGGAGGACATGTTCTTCGGCAACGACCGCATGCCGCTGGTCAAGGCCGCGCTCATGGCCGCTCCGGCCTGACGATCCGACCGCCAGCCCGCCCATCCGAGCCTGGGGCGCCGACCGCGCCTCACCAAAGCTTTACACTCCGAATTGCGGGAAATGGGCGCATCTCGCCCCGCAATTTGTATTAGCGTTTGAAACGGGCGGCTAACTGTTGTACCCGCTGGCGGTTTCCGGCCAACGGCGTTGGGAGTTTGCGGATGATCAAGAGGCTTACACAGGCGGCGGTACTTGCGGGGAGCGTCCTCGCGCTGGGCGCCTGTACGCTCGGCGAATCCAAGACAGCGGCTGCGCCCGTGAAGCCGCCGGCGGCCGACTATCAGGCCCCGGTGCCGCCCTCGCCTCCCGCAGGCCAGACCCGGGCCATCTGCTACAATGCCGCCGACCTCGAGATCGTTCGCGCCCGCATGGTGCAGCAGGAACTCCAGGTGGTGACCCTGCAGTGCCAGGGGCCGGGCGGACGCCGCGCCTACGAGCAGGTCTATGCCGACTTCGTCGGCAAGTTCCGCGCCGAATTCGCGACCAACGCCCGGTCGCTTTCTCAGGTTGCCGCCCGCAAGCGCTTCAACACGGACGTGTTCGTGACCGAGGTCGCCAACCGCACGGCGCAGCGTGCACCGACCGACAAGGAATTCTGCAGCCGCGGCAAGCGCGCCTTCGACTGGGCGATGGACCCGAAGGTCACGGCGCTCTCGCAGGTTCCGCCGCCGTACGACCTCGGCCCCGAGATGAACATCTACGCCTGCCCTGCCCAGTAAGCGGACAGGCCTTCGAAAAAGGGCGGCCCTTCGGCCGCCCTTTATTCTTTTGAAGAAGAGGACGCGCCAGTCAGATGTGCTGCTCTGGGCGCGCACCGGGGCTGCGACCGCCCCCGCCGATCCCGCCCGTGGTCGCGGCCTTGAGCACGGCCAGATAGCCAGGTTTGAGTTCCATCGCAGGACCGCGGCCCGCCGCCAGCAGCGCGCGGTGCGCCTGAGGCAGGCGCCAGCACGGAACGAACATGAACAGGTGATGTTCGAGGTGGTAGTTCACCCAGTAGGGTGCCACCAGAAGCCTCATCAGCGAGTTGGCGTAGGTCGTCCGCGTGTTGCGCAGCGGGTCGTCGTTGTCAGGGACGACGGCGTGCTCTGCGATGTTTCGGACGCGGCTCACGAGTTGGTACCAGGTCGCGAGGGGCAGAAGCCACATCACAGGGTAGAGCCACCAGTATCCGGCGGCCGATAGACTGGCCAGCAGAACGGCATTCACGACCAGCGGCCCCTTCTCTTTTCGCCACAGGTTCGCGAGTTGCAGCCCGAGAGAGGCATCCGCCGGCCCCAGTGCCCGCCGGATCTGTTCGCCCCGCCTCAGGAAAGCGGTCTGCCCCGTGAGATCGCGGACGATCTTCCGACGCAGACTCGTGCGACTGGTCGGAAAAGCCTGGGAGAGGCCGAGATCGGGGTCCTGGGCCTGCTGGGTGAAGCGGTGGTGCTGCAGGTGATACGGGCGGTAGAGGGTGAGGCTCGTGAAGACCGGAAAGGCACAGAACCAGCTTCCCACGGTCTCATTGAGCCGGCGGTCGGCGAACAGCAGCCCGTGGGCAGCGTCGTGCATCAGGATGGCGAGACCGAGCTGTCGTCCACCGATCACCATGACACCGAGGAGGAAGGTGAAGGGATTGGGCCACCAGGCAAACAGCGCCATGCCGGCCGCGATCAGGCCCCAGGCATGGAGCACGAGCAGAGCACCGACGAGGTTGGATTTGGCGCCCAGCCTGCGCGTCTGTTCCAGGGTCAGGAAATCGCCGATCCGGCTCATCCTTCGAGGCTGGTCGCGGCACGCGCGACTGTCAACGGTGGCCCGGGGCCGCTATATGTCGATCACATGCTACGCAAAACCATCCGCACAGACGTTCTCGACGTCGCCTACGAAGAGCACGGTCCGGCCAATGGCGCGCCGGTGATCCTGCTGCACGGCTTCCCCTACGACGTGCGCGCCTATGACGAGGTGGCTCCGGCGCTGGCGGCCGACGGCAACCGCGTGCTGGTGCCGTACCTGCGCGGCTACGGTCCGACCCGGTTCCTGTCGGCCGAGACGCCGCGGTCGGGTGAACAAGCGGCTCTGGCCCATGACCTGCTGCAGCTGATGGACGCTCTCGGCATCGGGCGGGCTGCCCTCGCGGGATACGACTGGGGTGGCCGCGCCGCCTGCATCGTGTCGGCGTTGTGGCCCGGGCGGGTACGCTGCCTCCTGAGCTGCACCGGCTACAACCTGCAGAACATCGCCGCGTCGGCCGACCCGGCTCCCGCCGCCACCGAGCATCGGCTCTGGTACCAGTATTACTTCAATACCGAGCGCGGACGCGCCGGCCTCACGAAGAACCGCCGCGACATCTGCAGGCTGCTCTGGCGCTTGTGGTCGCCGGAATGGAAGTTCGAGGAGGCCACGTTCGAGGCGACGGCGGCCTCGTTCGACAATCCCGATTTCGTCGACGTGGTGATCCAGTCGTACCGCCACCGCTACGGCTACGCCAAAGGCGACCCCGCGCTGGAGCCGATCGAGGAGAAGCTGGCGAAGCAGCCAACGATCACGGTGCCGACCATCAACCTCCACGGCGCCGCCGACGGCGTCGGACCGGCATCGGATCGTGACGGTCAGTCCGACAAGTTCACCGGTGGTTACGAGCGGCGGATGCTGCCCCGCATCGGCCACAACGTCCCGCAGGAGGCGCCGGCCGAAACCGTGGCTGCTCTGCGCGACCTCATGAAGGGAATTCCGCAATGACAGCCATCGCCCTGATCGGCTCCACAGGCAATATCGGCAGCCATGTCCTCGACGAGGCACTGGCCCGCAAGCACAGCGTCACGGCCATCACGCGCGACGCCTCCAAGCTCAAGCCGCGCGCCGGCATGACCATCCGGCAGGGCAGCACGACCGACACCGTGTCGATGGCCAACATCCTCAAGGGCCACGATATCGTCGTGGCGTCGGTGAAGTGGAACGAGGCCAGCGTTCATCACGTGCTGGAGGCGGTGCGCAAGAGCGGCGTGAAGCGCGTCCTGTTCGTTGTTGGCGCCGGCAGCCTGCTGCGGGCCGACGGCCGCACCCATCTCGAACACATGGCCGATCGCGGCATCCAGCCTCCGACCTCCAAGCCGGCATCGCTGGCGCTGGAAGAGGTGCGCAAGGTCAAGGACCTCGACTGGACGGCAATCTCGCCGCCGGCGTCGATCCAGCCCGGCGAGCGGACGGCCAAGTTCCGCCTCGGCAAGGATCACCTGCTCGAGGACGAGGATGGCCAGAGCGCCATCAGCCGCGAGGATTTCGCGGTCGCCATCGTGAACGAGATCGAGAAGCCGAAGCACCTGCACAAGCGCTTCACGGCGGCGTACTGAGGCGCGGCGGAGCGCCTTACTCCAGCGTCTCCAGCAGGCGCGCGCAGAGGTAGGTGCGGGGCTCCAGCGAGGAATAGTAGATCTGCTCGGTGACGGCGTGGGCGCCCTTGCCGTCGGCGCCAAGGCCGTCGAGCGTCGGGATGCCGAGGGCTGCGGTGAAATTGCCGTCGCTGCCGCCGCCGGTCAGCGGCACGTCGTTCAGCTCCTTGCCGATCTCGCGATAGATCGCCTGCGCCTTCTGGAAGAGATCCGTGATGCCCGCATCCTTCTGGTAGGGCGGCCGGTTCATGCCGCCTTCTACCGAGAGTTCCACGTCCTTGCCGATCGGCTCGAGGTTGAGGAACCAGTGGGTCATCTCCTCGGCCAGCTGCATGCTGGGCACGCGCAGATCGACGTCGATCGAGCATTCGGCCGGCGTCAC
>CAZPOS010000197.1:8731-10436 GCA_964588065.1 uncultured Reyranella sp. | reverse complement strand
GGCCGCCAAGGCCGGCGCCATCGTGATCGACAACACCTCCTACTGGCGCATGGACCCCGACGTGCCGCTGGTCGTGCCCGAGGTCAATCCGCAGGCGATCGCCGGCTACAAGGGCCGCGGCATCATTGCCAACCCCAACTGCTCGACCATCCAGATGGTGGTGGCACTGAAGCCGATCCACGAGGCCGCCGGCATCAAGCGTGTCGTCGTGTCGACCTATCAGTCGACCTCGGGCGCCGGCAAGGAGGCGATGGACGAGCTGGTCAATCAGACCAAGAGCTTCTTCGTCAACCAGACGCTCGACCCGGTGAAGTTCACCAAGAACATCGCCTTCAACGTCATTCCCCAGATCGACGTCTTCATGGATGACGGTTCGACCAAGGAAGAATGGAAGATGGTGGTCGAGACCAAGAAGATCCTCGACCCGAAGATCAAGGTCCACGCGACCTGCGTGCGCGTACCGACCTTCGTCGGCCATGCCGAGGCGGTGAACCTCGAACTCGAGCGGCCGCTCGAGGACGACGAGGCGCGGCGCATCCTCGCGGCGGCGCCCGGCGTCCTGGTGGTCGACCAGCGCGAGCCCGGCGGCTACGTGACGCCGAAGGAAGTCACCGGCCAGGACGGCGTGTTCGTGAGCCGCATCCGCTCCGATCCCACGGTCGAGAACGGTCTCGCGATGTGGGTCGTCAGCGACAATCTGCGCAAGGGCGCGGCATTGAACGCGGTGCAGATCGCCGAGGAGCTGATCAAGGGTTACATCTGATTCAAAGCGACCCACACGCCCTCATCCTGAGGAGCGCGAAGCGCGTCTCGAAGGATGGGCAACAGATGCGGTGCGTGCAGCCCATGCTTCGAGACGGCTGCTGCGCAGCCTCCTCAGCATGAGGTTGTTGGTGGCGATCTAGAAATCGAATGGCGTGGACCTCGCGGTTCGCGCCATTTTCGTTTGTGGGCGGATGCTTGTGAGAGGCCGCTGAGGTAAAGTGCGAGCGTGAACGACACGCCCCACATCCACCCGACGAAGCGCGAGTCGGCGGCCTCCGGCGCGCCGACGCCGCTGTTCGGCAGCGCCGCCGACAGCTTCGTCCAGCAGCTGCGCCTGGCGTCCCAGGCGCATCGCGCCGGGCGTCTCGACGAGGCGATCACCTCCTATCTGCGGCTGCTGGCCGTCCGCCCCGATCATGCCGAGCTGCACAACAATCTCGGGGTCGCGCTGCGGCTCGCGGGCAAGCTCGAAGCCTCGGTATCGCATCATCGGCTGGCCCTGGCGGCGGACCCGCAGAATCCGGCCCTGCATTCCAATCTCGGCAATGCGCTGCGTGCCGTGAACCGGTTCGACGAGGCGGTGAAGCATCATTACCGGTCGATCGCCCTCAGCCGCGACTATGCCGAGGGTTTCTTCAATCTGGCGCTCTGCCTGCGCGACGTCGGCCGGCTCGACGAGGCGATCGGCTGCTTCAGCCGCGCGCTGACGATCCATCCCGACAACCGGCGCGCCCGGGTCGAATTCGCCATCGCGCTGTTGATGCAGGGTGAGCTCGAAGCGGGCTTTTCCGCCTACGAGATCCGCAAGCGCCTGCCCGAGACGCCGACGCCCGATTTCGCACAAGCCGCCTGGGACGGCGGACCGCTCCAGGACAAGCGCATCCTGCTCTATCCGGAGCAGGGCCTGAGCGACGTGCTGCTGTTCGTGCGTTTCGCGCGC
>CAZPOS010000197.1:0-8721 GCA_964588065.1 uncultured Reyranella sp. | reverse complement strand
GAGGTCGTGGCCGAGGGCGAGGCGCTGCCGGCCTTCGATGTCCACGCGTCGATGGTATCGCTACCGCATCTCTGCCGCGCAGACTTCGCATCGCTCGCCTCCGAACCGCCCTATCTCCGGGCGCCCGAGGAAAGCCGCATCAAGCTCGGCCGGTTGGAGCGGGCGAAGCTGCGCATCGGCATCTACTGGGCGGCCATGCCCGGCCAGGCGCAGGATCGCCAGCGCTCGGTGTCGTTCGAACAGTTCCTGGCGCTCTCGGGCGATCCGGAGCTGCTGTTCTTCAGCCTGCAGGGCGGCGTGCACCAGAAGGACATCCAGTCCCATGGCGCCGGCGGTCTGGTGCACGATGTCGGCCGCGGCATCTTCGATTTCGCCGAAGCCGCCACGGCGCTGTCGCAGCTCGACCTGCTGATCTCGATCGACGCGCCCGTGGCGCATCTCGCGGCGGCCATGGGCGTGAGGACGTGGGTCCTGCTGCCCTCGACCGCCGACTGGCGCTGGCAGCTCGGCAGGCCGCGCGCGCCCTGGTATCCGTCGGCGCGTCTTTTCCGCCAGAGCGTTCCCGGGACCTGGAACGACGTCTTCGCGGACGTGCGCCGCGAACTCGATGCGTTGAAGAAGGCTGCGCCGGCCTAACGCGACAGCCGCCGTTGCGCTTCGGCATCGTCGACGTCCTCCAGCGTGTCGGCCAGGGCCACCGTGACATGGGCGGGCAGGCTTGCCAGCGCGTCGGCGAGCGCGGTCGCGGTCGACCAGCGCACCTTCGTGAACAGCGGGCGGGGCAGGGGCCGCACGCGCCGTGCCCCGACCAGCCAGAAGCCGCCGTCGCGCGCCGGGCCGAAGACGAGATCGTGCATGCCGAGGAGCGCGAAGGCGCGCGCGACGTGAGAGGGGCGCATGTCCGGAATGTCGCTGCCGACCAGCACGACGGACCCGGCGGGCAAGGTGAGGAATGGCCGCTTCATGCGCCGGCCGAGATCGCCCTGCCGCTGCGGCCTGCGACGCGACACGGGCACGAGGCGCCAGGCGGGATGATGGCGCGTATTGTCGGGTGTCACGAACAGCCAGACGGTCCAGCGCGGATCGCGCACCATCCGCCGGATCTGGTCATCAAGGATCCGGCGATAGAAGCGGGCGGCTTCCAGCATGCCGATTTCCGCGCCGAGGCGGCGTTTCACGCGGCCGGCCCGCGGCGCGCGGGCGAAGATGACGAGATGACGCTTCATCGGCCGTAGAGCCGGCGGAGCGTCTGCGGTGGAACGCCGGCGAAATAGAGCGAGAGGCAGGCGAGGTTGCGCAGGGGGCGAAGCCACCAGCCGTCGCGGCGATAGCGGGCGGCAGACGTGATGGCCTCGGCTTCGAGGAGAGCCAGATTGTTGCGGCCGATGCGCCGGACGAGATCGACGTCTTCCATCGACGGCATCGGCCGAAAGCCGCCAAGGCGATCATAGTGCGCGCGGGAGATCAGCAGGCCCTGGTCGCCATAGGGAAGACCGAATGTCTGGCAGCGCCAGGCCGCCAGGCGCTCCACCCTGCGGGCGCCCGGCTCCGTGGCATCGAATTTCAGACGAAAGTGGCCGGCCTTGCCGGCGCCCGAGGCGACGAAGTGCGTGATCGCGTCGCCTGCGCCGGTACCAAGCCTCGTATCGGCATGCAGGAACAGCAGCCACGGCGCGACGCCCGCCGCGGCACCGGCCGCAAGCTGGCAACCGCGTCCCGCCGGTGCCGTCACCACGGCGGCGCCCGTCCGGCGCGCGACATCGACCGTGTCGTCACCTGAACCGCCGTCGCAGACCGTGATCGACAAAGCGAGTCCGGGATGGGTCGGAAGCGCCGCGAGCGTGGACGCGAGCGATGGTCCGACGTTCAACGTCGGAATGACGATGTCGATGGCCGTCGTCACGCGCTGCAGGCGGCCCCGCCGAGGACGCAGAACTTGGCGCAGTGCGGATGGTTGAGCCTCACCTCGCCGGCACTGTCCGCCAGCGTTTCGCCCAGCTCGAACTGCGGATCGTAGGGCAGCAGGGTGCAGGCCACCACGGCGGGTCGTGCCGCGCCCTTGCGCTTCACCACCATGCGCGACGACGAACACATCACGCTGTCCGGCGATTTGTTCAGGATGCCCCAGCAGGCTGTGGTGATCTCGGGCACGTCGATCGTCGGATCCATCTCGGGGAACAGCACCAGCTGCGCCGGATCGCGCGCGTCGATCGCGACGCCCAGCCACTCGAACAGCCGCGCATAGCCGGCACGGACTTCGTCGTCGGTCTCGTTGGAGAAGTGGCGGCCGGCGACATGCACCTGGAAGCCCGCCTCGGCCAGCCAGACCAGCCCGTCGATCGTCGGCTTCCAGCTTCGCGGGCCGCGCTCCTCCTCGTGCAGCGCTCTTTCGTAGTGATCGGCCGAGACGCGGATCGCGAGCCTGCCGCTGCCGTGTCGCGCAAGCAGGTCGAGCAACGCCGGCTTCACCTTGTGCATCGGCTTCATCGCGTTGGTCAGCACGATCGCCTCGAAGCCGCGCGACAGCACGTCGTCCAACATGGTCGGCAGCCCGGGATTCATGAACGGCTCGCCGCCCGTGAAGCCGATCAGCTTCGTGCCATGGCCATCGCGTTCGATCTCGTCGAGATAGGCCGAAACTTCGCCGGTCGTGAGATAGACCAGCCGATCGTTGCGTGGCGAGGATTCGATGTAGCAGTTGCGGCAGGTGAGGTTACAGAGCGTGCCGGTGTTGAACCACAGTGTCTCGAGCGCCTTCAGGCCGACATGCGCGCGCGTCTCGCCCCTGGCGGTGATCCAGGCATCCTTGAATTTCGCAGGGTCGAGCACAACGGGCAGCATCGGGCGATTCCTGCGCAGGGGGCGGCGGCGGAGGCTAGCACAATTCATGCAAGGCGAAGGTGGCCGCGAAAGGGCGGGTTGCGGAACCGTAACTTGCTCACGCCGGCGCGTCTCGACCGCGTCACGGCGCTTCGCTACGGTTGGTCAACACCTGAGGGGATTTGAATGCTCGACGACAAGGCGCTTGCCACGATCTTCCGCGACGCCCGCACGCACAATGGCTGGCTCGACAAGCCGGTGACCGACGACCAGCTGCACGCGATCTACGACCTGATGAAATGGGGCCCGACCTCGGCCAACTGCCAGCCGGCGCGGATCGTCTTCGTGCGCACCAAGGAGGGCAAGGAGAAGCTCAAGCCGGCGCTGAGCGCGGGCAACACGGAGAAGACGATGACCGCGCCGGTGACGGCAATCCTCGCCTACGATCCGGAATTCTTCGAACACCTGCCGCGGATGTTCCCGCACGACCAGACCGCGATCCACTGGTTCAAGGGCAAGCCCGCGGCCGAGCCGACGGCCTTCCGCAACGGCACCCTGCAGGGCGCCTACATGATCATCGCCGCCCGCGCGCTCGGCCTCGATTGCGGCGCCATGAGCGGCTTCGACAATGCCAAGGTCGATGCGGCTTTCTTCCCCGACGGCAAGTTCAAGACGAACTTCCTGTGCAACATCGGCTACGGCGACCATTCGAAGGTGTTCGCGCGCAGCCCGCGCTTCGCGTTCGACGAGGTCTGCAAGATCGTCTGAGCTTCAGATCCCGAGGAAGGCGCCGATCTTCTTCCAGGGCAGCGGCAGAAGCGAGATCAGCGCCGCCAGCCCGAAGCCCAGGATGACGGCGCCGGAACCGCGATTGAGCCACAGCAGTCCGGCGCCGGTGAAGCGGCCCCGGAGTGCGACCGAGGCCGTGCAGATGATCGTCCACCAGGCCAGCGCGCCGCAGAACACGGCGGCGACCAGAAGCGTGGCATCGGGCAGGCTCGCGCCGACGCCGGCCAGGTTGCGGCCGGCGAAGGCGGCGCCGAAGGCCATCACGGTGAGGGGATTGAACACCGTGATGAAAAAGCTCGAACTGGCATAGTGGAAGTGCGTCGCGAACTGGTGCTCGCGGTCGTCGGCGACCGGATCGCCGACGTTGCGCGGCCGGTGGCGCATTGTGGTCCAGCCCATGATCACCAGCACGAGCCCGCCGATGCCCAACAGCCAGGCCTCCCGCTCGATCACGAACTGCTGCACGAAGGACAGGCCGAACGCCGCCACCGCGCCGAACACCGCGTCGCCCAGCGCCGCGCCGACGCCGGTCATGTAGCCGGCCATGGCGCCGACGGTGATGGACCGGCGCATGCAGAGCACGGCTGCCGGACCGACGGGTACGGCGATGAGGAAACCGATCGCCGCGCCCTCTATGGCGAGCGCGAGGGGATTGAAGACGAAACCGGGCACGTCCATCGCGCGCCTACAGCTTCTCGGCCCGGAACGCACGCGGCGGTGCGACCAGCCGGTCCTGCGCCGCGACGAGCTGCAATTCGCGCTCGCCCATTGCCTGCGTCGCTTCCAGCACCGCGAAGATCGACGAGGCGGCCTTGCCGAGCGCGTCGGCGATCGCGTCGCCGGCGATCCAGTGCGCGGTGAACAGGGCCGCCACCGCGTCGCCGGTGCCGTTCGGTGCGATCTCGAAGCCGATCATCGGCGTCGCCACGCGCCACGCGGCCTCGTGTGTCACCGCCACCATCTCGATCGTGTCGGCCGAGGCATCGGCGCGGCGGAGGCTGGTGATCAGGGCGAGTCGCGGTCCGCGCCGCTCGCCCTGGAGCAGGGTGCGCGCCGCCGCCAGCGCCTCGTCCATGGTCGCGACGGTGCGGCCGGTGAGATGTTCGAGCTCGAAATGGTTGGGCGTCACGAGATCGGCGGCCGGGATGGCGAGGTCTCGGAAGAAGGTGTCGATGCCCGGCTTGACGTAGATCCCGGTGTCGATGTCGCCCAGCACCGGATCGCAGCACCAGACGGCGCGCGGATTGGCCGCCCGCACGCGCCGTGCGGTATCGAGGACGACGTCGGCCAGCGCGGCATCGCCGACATACCCGGTCAGCAACCCGTCGCAGCGAGAGAGCTGGCCCAGCGCCTCGATGCCCTGCACGATCTCTGCAACCTGCTCGGCCGAGGCCGCGCGACCGCGCCACGCGCCATAGCCCGTATGGTTGGAGAATTCGACCGTATTCACCGCCCAGACTTCGTGGCCCAATCGTTGCAGGGGAAAAGTTGCTGCACGATTGCCGACGTAGCCGTAGGCGACATGGCTCTGGAGGGAGAGGAAGCGCATGGCCGGCGCCACCTTGCCACAAGGAAGGCCGGCATTATAGTCCGCCGCGTTTTCGGGGAGGCCAAGAGATGTCGAAGTCCGTCCGTCCGCGTCGCAGCGTGCTCTACATGCCGGGTGCCAACACGCGCGCGCTTGAGAAGGCGCGCAGCCTGCCGGCCGACGCGCTGATCTTCGACCTCGAAGACGCCGTGGCGCCCGATGCCAAGGAAGCGGCGCGCGCCAACGTCGTCGCCGCGGCGCAGAGCAAGGGCTATGGCAAGCGCGAGATCGCGATTCGCTGCAATGGGCTCGCCACGCCCTGGGGCGCGGCCGACATCACCGCGATCGCCAAGTCCGGCGCCGACGCGGTCGTGGTTCCGAAGGTCGAGAGCGCGGCCGAAGTGGCGAGCGTGATCGGCCTTCTCGACGCCGCCGGGGCGCCCGAATCGATGGCGGTCTGGGCGATGATGGAAACGCCCAAGGGCATCCTGCGGGCCGAAGAGGTCGCGGGCTCGCATCCGCGGCTCACCTTGTTCGTCATGGGCACCAACGATCTGGTGAAGGACATGCGCGCGCGCCACACGCCGATGCGCCTGCCGATGATCACGGCGCTGGGCCTCGGCATGCTCGCGGCCCGCGCCCACGGTCTCACCATCCTCGACGGCGTCTACAACGACATCCAGGACGCCGAAGGCTTCCGCGCCGTCTGCCAGCAGGGGCTGGAGATGGGCTTCGACGGCAAGACCCTGATCCATCCCAGCCAGGTCGAACCCTGCAACGAGGTCTTCGCGCCGTCGGCCGCCGAGCTGGAGATGGCGGGCAAGATCGTGTCGGCCTTCAAGATGGCCCAGGCCGAAGGCAAGGGCGTCGTCACCGTCGACGGACGCATGATCGAGAATCTTCACGTCGAGCAGGCCGAGCGCGCGCTGGCGCTCGCCACCGCGATCAAGGAATTGCAGGCCGCCCCATGAGCCCCCAGAGCATGAGCAAGACCAGCAACGGCAACTTCTTCGAGGATTTCCGCGTCGGGCAGGAATTCCATCATGCCACGCCGCGCACGCTGACCGAGGCCGATGCGGCGCTGAACGTCGCGCTCTACGGTTCGCGCTTCGCCATCAACTCGTCGGACGAATTCGCCCGCGCCATCGGCCTGCCGCGCGCGCCGCTCGACGACATGCTCGTCTTCCATGTCGTGATCGGCAAGACGGTGCCGGACATCTCGCTGAACGCCGTCGCCAATCTCGGCTATGCCGAGTTCCGCTGGGGCGTTCCCGTCTATCCCGGCGACACGCTGTCGTCGAAGTCGACGGTGCTGGGCCTGCGCGAGAACTCCAACAAGACCAGCGGCGTCGTCTGGGTGCGCTCGACCGGCGTCAACCAGAAGGGCGAGATGGTGCTCGACTATGTGCGCTGGGTGATGGTGCACAAGCGCGATCCGCAGGCGCCTGTCCAGCCGACGGTCGTGCCGAAGACCGCGCCCGCGGTGAAGCCCGAGGACCTCGTGGTGCCGGCCGGCCTCTCGCTCGCCGGCTATGACGACGGCGCCGCCGGTTCGCCGCATCGCTGGGAGGATTATGCGCCGGGCGAGCGCATCGATCATGTGAGCGGCATCACCCTCGAGGACTCCGATCACATGTTCTCGACGCGCCTGTACCAGAACACCGCGCGGGTGCACTTCGACGCCTTCGCCGGCAAGCAGACCCGGTTCGGCCGCCGCCTCGCCTATGGCGGTCACGTGATCTCGCTCGCGCGTGCGCTGTCGTTCAACGGGCTGGCCAACGGCTTCCGGGTCGCCGCGTTCAATGCGGGAAGTCATGTCGCGCCGACCTTCGGCGGCGACACGATCTACGCCTGGTCGGAGGTGTTGGAGACGGCGCCGTTGCCGGGTCGCGATGATGTCGGCGCTTTGCGAGTGAGAAGCATTGCGGCGAAGGACTGCCCGTGCGGCGAGTTTCCGGGCAAGGGCGCGGACGGCAAATATCATCCGGCCGTGGTGCTCGATCTCGACTATTGGCTGCTGATGCCGAGGCGCAAAGCCTAGGCGACCGCCCGGCAGGCGGATTTCCGCTTGCAAATCCGGGGCTTAACGCGGGCGCAACGCCGACATTCGTTGACTTGGTGCGGCTGCGCGCTAAAAACAGCGCCAGCCGATATCGGCACTAGAGGTCATCACGGATGAGCGTCGCCAACCGGCCGGTGCATCGGCCGCTTTCTCCGCATCTGCAGGTCTATCGCCCGCAGCTCACCTCCATTCTCTCGATCCTGCATCGCGCCACGGGCATCGCCCTGTCGCTGGGCGTGCTCTATCTCGCCGTCTGGGTGATGTGCGCGTCCGCGGGTCCCGAGACCTATGCGAAGTTCCGCGGCTTCAACAGTTCGATCGTCGGGCGCTTCGTGCTCGGCGGCTGGCTGTTCTGCATGTTCTATCACCTGTTCAACGGCATCCGGCATCTCTTCTGGGATGCGGGCTATGGCTTCGAGATCAAGGACGCCTATCGCAGCGGCTGGCTGGTCGTTGCGGCTTCCCTCGTGGCGACGGCGATCGCGTGGATCGCCGGCCTGCGGCTGATCTGAGGAGCGACGGATGAAGACCGATCTCAGAAGCCCCCTCAACCGCGCCCGCGGTCTCGGTTCCGCCAAGGACGGGCTGCATCACTGGTGGGCCCAGCGTCTCACCGCCCTCGCGCTGATCCCGCTCGTGATCTGGTTCGCCATCTCGCTCGTAATGCTGAGCGGCGCCGACTACGGAATGGTGCGCGCCTGGATCGCCTCCCCGGTGGCGATGGTGCTGCTGATCCTGACCATCGTGATCGGACTGCATCACGGTCAGCTCGGGATGCAGGTCGTGATCGAGGACTACGTGCACAATGACGGTGTGAAGCTGGCGCTGATCGTGGCCGTCAGGTTCCTCGCGGTCCTGTTCGGACTGGCTGCGGTCGTGGCGATCATGCGTATTGGATTCGGAGGCTAAGTCATGGCCGAGGCGAGCAGCGGCAAGAGCAACCCGCCGGTCGCGGGTACCGTCACCATCGGTAACACCGCGTACAAGGTGATCGACCACGAATACGACGTGGTGATCGTCGGTGCCGGCGGCGCCGGTCTTCGCGCGACCTTCGGCATGGCCAACAAGGGCTTCAAGACCGCCTGCATCACCAAGGTGTTCCCGACCCGCAGCCACACCGTGGCGGCGCAGGGCGGCATCTCGGCGGCGCTGGGCAACATGGGCCCGGACGACTGGCGCTGGCACATGTACGACACGGTCAAGGGCTCCGACTGGCTCGGCGACCAGGACGCGATCGAATACATGTGCCGCGACGGCATCGGCGCGATCATCGAGCTCGAGCATTACGGCGTGCCGTTCAGCCGCACCCCCGAGGGCAAGATCTACCAGCGTCCGTTCGGCGGCATGACGACCGAATACGGCAAGGGCATCGCCCAGCGCACCTGCGCCGCGGCCGACCGCACCGGCCACGCGATCCTGCACACGCTGTATGGTCAATCGCTCAAGAACAACGCGGAATTCTTCATCGAATATTTCGCGATCGACCTGATCATGTCCGAAGACGGCGTCTGCCAGGGTGTCG
>CAZPOS010000196.1:0-10467 GCA_964588065.1 uncultured Reyranella sp. | reverse complement strand
GCGGGCGGCGCAGGGCCTGGCGTGCACCACCGCCGTCCACATCTGCTACGGCTACGGCATCGAGGCCAACAACAGGTGGAAGGAGACGCTGGGCGAAAGCTGGCGTCAGTACGAGCAGACCTTCCCGGCGCTCGACCGCAGCAGTATCCAGCAGGTATCGCTGGAATGCCGCGACAGCCACGTGCCGCCCGAGCTGATGAAGCTCCTGAGGACCAAGACCGTGCTGGTCGGCGCCATCAACGTCGCCTCCGACAAGGTCGAGACACCGGAGGAAGTCGCCGCGACCCTCAAGCTCGCCACCGAATTCGTCGACCCCGAGCGCATCCAGGCCTGCACCAACTGCGGCATGGCCCCGATGACGCTCGGCGTCGCCTACGGCAAACTGCGCGCGCTCTCCGAAGGCGCGGCACTGGCGCGGAAGGCGTTCGGCTAAGGACACCGGGCCAACTTGATGCCACCGAAGCGCGAGGACTGACTTACCACTTCACTCAGACGTGCATCCCGTAGCAAAATGGTCGGCATGACCATGATGGAATCGCGGCCGATGCCGCCGGCGAGCCAACTGATCCAACAGGGATTCCAGCACTGGCGAGTCCATCAACGCGCCTTCTGGCTACTCGCCGGCCTCAGCGCGATCGGCATCGTTGTTCTGAAGATGGTCACTCCGGGCGGTTCCTCGGCCGTCGTGGCGGGATTGTACATTTTCATCTTCGATCAATGGATGAAACTCGCCCTGTTTCCCGACTGGAAGCAGCGCGAACCGGCCTTGAGGAAGAGCAAGGAGGGGCGACGCCTTGCGCAGCCCCGCTGGGCTTTCTGGGGATTTGGCTTCGCCTATGCCTTTGTCGTGTTCGCTGCGGGAACGCTGCTGATCGTCCTGGTGGCGCCGGAGATATTTCGCGGCCGGATGGAAACTTCGACGGCCCTGCTCTCTGCGCTCTCCTTGGGTTTGGCGATGTGTCTTGCAACGCTGATCTTCGCACCGAGCTTGTTGTACCTGCCCGCGGGAATCGCCGGGTTCAAATGGAACCTTGGCGACGCCTTTCGGGAAGCCAGCGGCATTCGGGGGTCGCTCATGGCGCTGGCGATGTGGGGCACGCTGATCGCGCTGGTTGGGCCTCTGCTGGTATCCCTCAACACCCTTTTTCTACCGCCAGGATTTCTTCTCCTTGCTCTCGCTTTCCAGGTCCTCGCGGGATTGCTGGATTTGTTTGCGCTCTATCTCGTCGCCTATGGCACCGCACGTCTTTTCATCGCGAAGACCCGCTGGCAGCCGGCACCTCTTCCCGAAGCCTGACCGAATAGCGAGATGCGCAGCCTCCAAGTGAACTTGGGTTGAGAGCATGCGGGAGAGCGACGCGGTTCCGTCGACGGGCAGGCTGATCGGCGAAGCGTTCGATCACTGGGCCACGCATCAGGGACGGTTCTGGATGATTGCCGGTCCAGCCAGCCTTGTTCTTACGGCGCTCTCCTTCGCAGGGCCTCATATCTCGCCTCTCGTATTTGGTGGGATTGAGCCGGTCCTCGACTTTCGGCTGGTCCAGTCAGGTATTCATGTCCTTCTAATCGCCCTGGTTCTTTATCAGTGGTTCAAGTACGCGCTGTACGACGATTGTGGTCAGCGTGTACGCGCGCTCCTGGGAGAGGATCGATTCCCCTGGCGCGCTTTCGTCAGCGGCGGTTTTATCGCTTTCTGGATGCTGCAGTGGGTTCTCTCCAGCATCACGTTCACGCTCTGGGGTGAACTCGTCAGAAGCCAGATGCCGCCTCAGGAAGACCTTAGAGAAGGCGCGGCCATCACCTGGCTCGTTCACCTTCCCATCGGATGGATCAAGGAAATCGCACTTGCCGGGCTCTTCGGCGGCTTCCTGCTGTTCCTGCCTGCGCGCGCCGTGGGCCTTCCATGGGGGCCTCGGCGCGCATTTCGTGAGGCTGCCGGTACCCGTCGCAAGACGATCGCGATTGCCTTGTTCCTGACGTTCCTGTTGTTCGTAAGTGAAAAGGCCTTGAACCTCTTCGAGACGTTCGTCCTGCCACCGCACATATCGGGGTTGGCAGGCCTGATCATCATCTTTGCCTCTACCCTTCTGCTTCGCGTCACCGAACTCATGACGCTTTACATGCTCGCCGACACCGTCAGTCGGCTGTTCGTCATGAGGACAGGTTGGGCGCCGGAGCGACAATCGCCGGACAGGTTCGCACCGAGATGACTGTCGAGACGCCGCCTCTCAGCCGCCTGTTTGGCAATGGTTTCCGGCACTGGTGCGCCCACCAGCGCGATTTCTGGCTGTTCGCAGCCTTTGCCATTCCGGGCATCGCTTGGTTCAGGATCACCAACACCGGAACGATCGCCCTTGCGATCCTCTTCACCCTTGCGCTCGACCGGTGGCTGAAACTCGCCATGTTTGCCGACCTCAAACAGCGAAAGAAATTGCTGGCGAAGACCAAAGGCGGACGAAGTCTGTCTTTGCCGAGCGGCGGCGTCTGGGGGTTTGGCTTCGCCTATGGATTCGTAATGTATGTCGCAGGCCTGACCCTGCTCATTGTTCTGGCACCGGGGGTGTCCAAGACGGGGCTGGTGGCCGCAACTGTCATCAGCGCGGCGACGATGCTTCTGACGAGCCTGATTTTCTCGCCGCAGTTCCTGGCACCGGCGGCGAGCGTGGCAGGATTGAAGTGGGATCCTCGTGACGCCATCCGGGAATCCAAGGGCGTCCGGATCCCTCTCGCTTCCCTTGTGATCCTGTGTACGCTGATCGACTTGGCCGTCCCGCTGCTCTTTGCCTTCTCGTCGGCGGCCTTGGAACAACCTTCGTCGATCTTCGCGATCGCCTTCGCCGGCCTGGTGGCGTTTATCGACCTGCTTGCGCTGTACTTGCTGGCGTATGGCACGGCCCGCCTCTTCATGGCGAGTACAGGCTGGCAACCCGAACCCTTGCCAACGGCCTGACGGCGATCATGTGCCTCGCGGGAAAGGTCGTTGGTTTCCCGACCAGCGCCCTCTCGGCTTCCAGGTCCTTCGTCTACGCCATGGCGCTCATGGGAGAAGGCAAACTGCATGCGTTGGCGGAAGGCGCCGTACGCATGCGAGGTGTTCTCCTGAACCAGGCCAACCCGGGCCCGATTCAAGCTGGAGCATCGGGCGCGCGAGCCCCGCGCGCCAAGATTGAAGTCGAGAATGTTGCCGTCGTGGCAGTAGGCCCATGCGACAGCAGTGCGCGCCGCGCGCCGATCGACCCGGCAAGATCGGCAACGAAGTCCTCCGGATCACAAGCGAGCCCATCGGCGCAGAGGACGGCATCGTCGATTTGATCGAGACACGTCACGGCGAGCGAGGCCGTGACGTCGATCCCGCAGCCGGTGACACGCGCCCGGTCCGCCGCGATGACGTCGACGCTGGCGGCCGGATCGGCAAGGGCGAAGCGCAGAGTTCCCTGGAAGGGGTTGGGCCGGTTGGTCCGGTCGACGATGCCCGCGTAGGGGGGCGCGCCCACCTCGTGCGGCAGGGGCCCCGCCCCGTGGCGCGTGACGTAGCTGCGCATCGTGTAGAAGGCTTCGATGGTATCGACCCCGAAGTCCGCCGCGAGGGCAACGACATTGGGAAGACCCGTGTGAGAGCGCGTAACATGAGGGAAGGTGCCGAGCGCCTGGTCCAGCAGCAGGCCTTGCGCGCCTTCGAAGAGGACAGGGCGACCGGCACAGACCTCGGTGCCGCACAGCTCTATCTGCCGCCGGAAATGCCGCGTCGTCTCGATGAACTCCTCGATCAGTGAGATATCCGCGAGATCCATCCGGGTCTGGGCATCGATCGTCACACCGAGAGCCGCGAGACGCCGAGGGACATGGTTCGTCCGCAGCAATTCGAGGCGTGACCTCAGGGTATCGGGATCGTCGAGCAGGGAAGCGGTAATGGACACTCCGTTCTCTTCGCGCTCCAGCGTTTCGCCGAAGCCGACGCCACAACTCCCATGGCGGCGGGCGCCGCGAGCTTCCTCGACCGCACGATTGACCAGGACCTCGTAGGGGGTGGTCAACGGCGCGAGTGGATCGAGGACGACGCGCGGTGCGACGCCAGCCGCCCGAAGCTCCTCGGCTTCCCGCAGGAACAGGTACGGGTTGGCGACGAAGAATCGGCTCAGGTAGGTCGGCGCGCCCGCAAGCGTACCGGCTCCGACGTGGCTGAACACGTGCCGACGACCGTCCGGCAATGTGACTGTGTGCCCCGCCTGCGCACCGCCGTTGAAGCGAACGATCCAGGGGTCGACGAGATCGCGGGCGAGGCGATCCACGACCAGCCCCTTGCCTTCGTCACCGTAGTGCGCACCGATCACGGCGATCGCCGGGGAGGTCGGCGTCATGGCGCCCTCCGGCCGCGCAGCCAGTTGCCCAGCAGGCCGACGGGGCGGGCAGGGACATGGCCGAAGGCATGGCCCACAACATCGGCGGCATCGCCGCTCCAGCTCGCGGCGACTTCGGCGGGATGCGCACCCTCGTTGATCGCGATCGCGGAGACGATCACCTCGGCGATGCGGCGATGATCGCTGAGCCGGATCACCCGCTGGCCCATCAGCTCGTGCCAGGCCTCGATCACCGCTGCGCCGCGCATGCGGGCATAGGAACCTTCCTCCGCGACGATGTGGAAGCAGGTGTACCTCTGCGACGCCATCGCCAGGGCCGCCCGGGCCGAGATGGGCTCCGAGACCGGATCGCCCGTGACATGAAGGATGTCCAGCGGAGACAGCGGCGGCGGCGGCATCTCGTCGCCGATGGTGAACAGGTATCCCCGCCTGCCGCGCTTCTCCAGGCAATCGATCGAGGTGCGGCGCGCGGCGAAATACCAGGGCAGCGAATAGCTCTCACTGTTGTTGCCGCCGCCACCGCCTTCGAGCCAGATCTGCTGCAGCTGCTCGGCGATCCGGATGTCGGCCTCGAACTGGGTGACCTGCAGAGGCGCCTGGTCGCTCGCCACGTCGCCGACGCCCATGAACATCAGGTGCGGGTCGTTCACCGGCTGGCGCACCAGGATTTCCTCGACCAGCGTGCCCAGCCCGTCGCGGGCGATGGCTTCGGCCACCATGCCCATGCTGCCCGTGACGTCGAGCGCCACGATCACGGCATTGGACTCCGCATTCAGCGCAGAGTCCCGGGACTCGCGGATCCCCGCAAGGCGCGGATCGAGCGCGCGGTGAAGACTGCGGCGACCGAATACTTCTTCGCGCCTCAGACCGGTCAGACCGGCACTGTGGCCGCGCCAGCTGGAAGTGTCCCATCTCGAATAACCCATATCGTCCTCCGTGTTGATGTCCGAAGGATAGGCTTCTTTTTGGTATTTTGCAAATAACTATTTTATAAGCCGCCAAACAGGGAAAATGGTTGAAGATCTGACGCGCAGGCCGGATGGTCGACCGACATGGAATTCCCGCGCCCCATCACGACCGTCGACGTCGTTCTTTTCACGATCCTCCAGGATGCTCTCGCGGTCTGCCTGACCCGCCGATCCCAGGCACCCTTCAAGGGTCGTTACACACTGCCTGGCGGGTTCATCCATCTCGATGAGGACAATGATGCCGATGCAGCGGCACGTCGCGTCCTGAAGGAAAAGGTTGGCATCACCGACGTCTATGTCGAGCAGCTCTATACGTTCAGTGGCCGCGCCCGCGATCCGCGCGACTGGTCGGTGACCATCAGCTACTGCGCCGTGGCACCGGCCGAGCGGATCCCTGCCGGCGACGCTGTTCGTCTCGTGCCGGTGGACGAGGCGACGGGCCTGCCATTCGATCACGATCGCATCATTGCGCGAGCGACCGAGCGCGTCCGCAACAAGGCGACCTACTCCTCGCTGCCGGCGTTCCTTCTGCCGCAGCATTTCAGCTACCCTCAGCTGCAGCGTGTCTACGAGATCGCGGCCGGCGAGACGCTCGACACCTCGTCCTTCCGTCGCAAGATGCTCGAACTCAGAATGATCGAGCCGGTCGCCCTGGATCGGACGGTTCCCGTACGCGGCCGGCCACCGCAATATTATCGTCTTGCCGACCGTTCCTTGCGCGCCTTCCAGCGGAAGATCTGAGCGGCAACGACCTCGTCCCGCAGGGCCTAGGTCCCCTCGGATCGAAGACGGCGCAGTTCGTACAGGGCTTCGAGGGCCTGCTTGGGCGAGAGTTCGTCGGGATTGATCGCCGCGAGCGCCTTCTCGACTTCCGATTCCTTCGTCTTCGCCGTGCCGCTCGCGGGACGGGAGGGGGCGGCGGCGAAGAGCGGGAGGTCGTCGGCGAGGCGCGTGACGGCGCTCGACTGGTCGCCCTTCTCCAGCACGGCCAGCACCTCCTCGGCGCGCGAGACGACGGCGGCGGGGAGGCCGGCGAGCTGCGCCACGTGGATGCCGTACGAACGGTCGGCGGCGCCCGGCGCGACCTCGTGCAGGAAGACGACCTCGTTTTGCCATTCCTTGACGCGCATCGTGTAGGGCGCGAGCGCGGACAGCCGCTCCTTCAGCGCGCCCAGCTCGTGATAGTGGGTGGCGAACAGGGCGCGGCACTTGTTGACGTCGTGCAGGTGCTCGAGCGTCGCCCAGGCGATCGACAGGCCGTCGAAGGTCGCGGTGCCGCGGCCGATCTCGTCGAGGATGACCAGGCTTTTAGCCGTCGCCTGGTTGAGGATCGCCGCGGTCTCGACCATCTCGACCATGAAGGTCGAGCGGCCGCGGGCGAGATCGTCGGCGGCGCCCACCCGGCTGAACAGCCGGTCGACGATGCCGATGGTGGCGGCCTTCGCGGGCACGAAGGCGCCGGCCTGGGCCATAACGGCGATCAGCGCGTTCTGGCGCAGGAAGGTCGATTTGCCGGCCATGTTGGGACCGGTCAGCAACCACAGACGGCGCTCGGTGCCGAGGTAACAGTCGTTGGGAACGAAGCCCGCACCATTCTGGCGCGCCAGCGCCGCCTCGACGACGGGATGGCGGCCACCCTCGATGGCGAAGGCCGGATCGTCTGTCAGTGTCGGCCGCACGTAGTTGCTGCTGGCGGCCAGCTCGGCCAACGCCGAGGAGACGTCGAGCGAGGCCAGCGCACGGCCGGCCGCCGCGATCGACGCCGAAACCGCCATCACCTTGGCCACCAGCTCCTCGAACACGGCCATTTCCAGCGCCAGCGCCTGGTCGGCGGCGCGGCCGATCCGCGTCTCGAGATCGGCCAGCTCCGCGGTGCTGAAGCGCGTCGCGTTCGACATCGACTGCCGGCGGGTGAAGCCCAGCGCCGCCAGGTCGAGCTTGTCGGCATGCGTCGCCGTCACCTCGATATGGTAGCCGATCATGTTGTTGTGCCGGATCTTGAGCGACGGCACGCCGGTCGCCGCGCGGTACTTCGCTTCGAGACTGGCCACCGTCTTGCGGCTGTCATCGCGCAGCGTGCGCTGCTCGTCGAGTTCCGGCCGATAGCCCGGGCGCACGAAGCCGCCGTCGCGTACCAGGAGGGGTGGCTCGTCGGCCAGGGCCTCGGTCAGCGCCGCCACGGTCGCACCGTGGTCGGAGCAGCACATCACGATTTCCGCGAGCGGCGCCGGGGGCGGCAACAGTGCCTCGGGCTCGGCCCGCAGCGACCGGGCGAGCGCCTCGCCCAGGTCCAGGCCATCTCGCAGGGCGGCGAGATCGCGCGGGCCACCGCGACCGACCGACAGGCGCTGCAGGGCGCGCTCGATGTCGGGCGTGCGGCGCAGTGCCTCGCGCACCCGCTCGCGCACGGCCGGCCGCTCGACGAAGAGCTGCACCAGGTCCAGCCGGCGCTCGATTTCGGCTCGCTCCGTGAGCGGCGCGGCGATGCGCTCGGCCAGCAGGCGCGCACCCGGACCGGTCAGGGTGCGATCGATGGTGGCCAGCAGGCTGCCGTCGCGGCGCCCGTCGAGGCTCTTCACCAGCTCGAGGTTACGCCGCGTCGCCGGGTCGATCTCCATCGTGCCGTCGGCACGCTCGCGGCGCGGCGGCAGCAGCGCCGGGCGCTTCCCGGCCTGGGTCAGCTCGACATAATCGAGCAGCGCCCCGCAGGCCGCGACCTCGGCCCGCGAGAAATCGCCGAAACTCTCAAGCGCGGCAACGTTGAAGGCCTGGAGCAGGCGCTTTCGGGCATTGTCGCTGTCGAACCGTGCCGAGGGCAGCGGCGTCAGGACGGAATTCCACTCCTCCAGCTGGGCCTTCAGGGGCTCCCGCGCCAGCAATCGGTCCGGCACCAGCAGCTCGCCCGGGGACAGGCGCGCCAATGCCGCCGCCAACTGCCCCGGCTGCAGCGGCTGGGTCGCGAAGTCGGCCGTCGACAGATCGAGCCAGGCCAGCGCCAGGTCGCCCTGCGCCTCGGAGAGCGCGGCGAGGTAGTTGTGGCTGCGCGCATCGAGCAAGGAGTCTTCGGTCAGGGTGCCGGGGGTGATGACCCGCACCACGGCGCGCTCGACCACCGATTTGGCACCGCGCTTCTTGGCCTCGGCGGGGTCCTCGACCTGCTCGCAGACCGCGACCTTGAAGCTCTGGCGGATCAGCCGCGACAGATAGGCCTCGTGGCTGTGCACCGGCACGCCGCACATCTTGATGTCTTCGCCGAGATGCTGGCCGCGCTTGGTGAGTGCGATGTCGAGCGCCGCCGACGCCTTCACCGCATCGTCGAAGAACAGCTCGTAGAAATCGCCCATCCGGTAGAACACCAGATGGTCCGGATGCGCCGCCTTGATCGCCAGGTACTGGCGCATCATCGGCGTGGCTTCAGCGGGGATGGTCGGACTGTCCGGCACGGGAGGCTTCCTCGGGAGGGTTCGATCTAGCACATGCCGCCGGGCGATCCATGTGGACGACAGCTGGGCGATATTTGAGCACGAAACCGCGCTGCAACGCGGGATGGCCGTCTGGCACGGTTCGTGGAATACCGCCAATATGCGGTCTCAACTGGGAGAGAAACAGCAGATGGCGGGCAAGAGCTCGGAAGAAATGGTCAGCAACCAGATGGGTGATCTCGACGGCGATTCGCTGATCATGCACCGCTCGGGACGTCCCGGGAAAATCGAGATCATTGCCAGCAAGCCGCTGGTGACGCAGCGCGACCTGGCGCTGGCCTATTCCCCGGGCGTCGCCGCCCCCTGCCTGGCCATCGAGAAGGACCCCGCCACCGCCTACGACTACACGATCAAGGGCAACCTGGTGGCCGTGATCTCCAACGGCACCGCGGTGCTGGGGCTGGGCGACATCGGGGCGCTGGCCGGCAAGCCGGTGATGGAAGGCAAGGCCGTCCTGTTCAAGCGTTTCGCCGACGTCGACTGCATCGACCTGGAGGTCGACACGAAGGACGTCGACCAGTTCGTCAACTGCGTGCGCTACCTCGGACCGACCTTCGGCGGTATCAACCTCGAGGACATCAAGGCGCCGGAGTGCTTCATCATCGAGCAGCGCCTGCGCGAGCTGATGAACATCCCGATCTTCCACGACGATCAGCACGGCACGGCGATCGTGTCCGCCGCCGGCCTGATCAACGCGCTGCACCTCACCGGCCGAGACATCAAGGACATCAAGATGGTGGTGAACGGCGCGGGTGCCGCGTCGATCGCCTGCATCGAGCTCGTGAAGGCGATGGGCATGCCGCACGAGAACGCCATCCTGTGCGACACCAAGGGCGTGATCTACCAGGGCCGCACCGAGGGCATGAACCAGTGGAAGAGCGCCCATGCGGTCCGCACCAAGGCGCGTACGCTGGAAGAGGCCATGAAGGGCGCCGACGTGTTCTTCGGCCTATCGGTCAAGGGCGCGGTGACCAAGGAAATGGTCCAGTCGATGGCGGCCAAGCCGATCATCTTCGCCATGGCCAATCCCGATCCCGAGATCACGCCGCAGGATGTGCATGCAGCCCGCGGTGACGCGATCGTCGCCACCGGCCGGTCGGACTATGCCAACCAGATCAACAACGTGCTGGGCTTCCCCTACATCTTCCGCGGGGCGCTCGACGTGCGCGCCACGACGATCAACGAGGCGATGAAGGTCGCCGCCGCCGAGGCGCTGGCCAAGCTCGCGCGCGAGGACGTGCCCGATGAAGTGGACCGCGCCTATTCCGGCCGCCGCCTGCGCTACGGACCGGACTATATCGTGCCGGTGCCGTTCGATCCGCGCCTGATCGTCGAGGTCTCCGCCGCCGTCGCCAAGGCGGCCATGGACTCGGGCGTCGCGCAGAAGAAGATCGCCGACATGGCCGAATACAAGCGCAGCCTGTCGGGCCGCCTCGATCCGACCAGCCACTTCCTGCAGAGCCTGTTCGAGCAGGTGAAGGCCAACCCGCAGCGCATCGTCTTCGCCGAGGGCGAGGAGGAGCGGACGATCCGCGCTGCCGTGATGTTCCGCGACAACGGCTACGGCACGCCGATCCTGATCGGCCGCGAGGAGCAGGTGCGCGAGACGATGAAATCGCTCGGGATTACCGACGATACGGGCCTCGAGATCCACAATGC
>CAZPOS010000195.1:6141-10533 GCA_964588065.1 uncultured Reyranella sp. | reverse complement strand
GCGTCCGATGCCCGATCCGGCGCCCGTCACCAGCACGACCTTGTCTGCAACGCGACTCATGCGATCCCTCCCCGAACTTTCTTGTCGCAACGCTAGAAGCGGCGCAGGCTCGCGACAAGCAAGGAGGAATACATGGCCCGCACGCTGGAATTCTACTTCGACTATGGCAGCCCCTATAGCTACCTGGCCGACACGCAGGTCGAGGCGATCGCGCAACGCGCGGGGGCCACGCTGGTGCGCAAGCCGATGCTGCTGGGCGGCGTGTTCAAGGCCACCGGCAACCATTCGCCGGCCGAGCTCCCGCAGAAATCGGCCTGGAGCGCCTTCGACATGCCGATGTGGGCGCGCCACTACGGCGTGCCGTTCCAGCGCAATCCGTTCTTTCCGGTCAACACGCTGGCCTTGATGCGCGGCGCTGCGGCGGCGCAGATCGACGGATCGTTCGACCGCTATCATCCGGCGGTGTTCAAGGCGATGTGGGTCGAAGGCCGCAACCTCAATGACATCAAGGAGGTGGCTTCCGTGCTCGCCTCGGCGGGACTGGATGCCGCGAGATTCGGCACCCGCATCCAGGACCAGGACGTCAAGGACCGGCTCAAGACGACCACCGAGGAGGCCGTCGCGCGCGGCGTGTTCGGGGCGCCCACCTGCTTCGTGGACAAGATGATGTTCTTCGGCAACGATCGTCTCCCCTTCGTCGAAATGGCTCTCAAGGAAGAACTCAAATGAAGAAGTTCGGTGTCCTCATCGCCGCCGGCCTGCTGTTCGCCGCGGCGCCGTCTTTCGCGCAGACGGTCGGCACCTGCCCGCGCGGCGGCGGCAGCAGCCAGCCGCAGCCGGTCCGCATCCTGTTTGCGCTGAACAGCTCGGTGGTGCCGCCGGCCGAGAAGCCGATGATCGCCCAGGCGGTCAAGACCGCGAAGGATCGCCAGGTCTCCGCCATCTGCCTGATCGGCCACACCGACAAGCTGGGCGACAAGGCCTACAATGAGAAGCTGGCGCGGGCGCGCGCCCAGGCGGTCGCCGCCGAGATGATCCGCGACGGCTATCCGGCGAAGAACATCACCATCGTCGCCGATCCCGAAGCCTTCGGTAACATGAGCTTGGGCAAGGAAAACGCCTCGGAGATCGACCGCAAGGTGACGATCTTCTACGCGCGTTAACGCATCATCTCGATCGCGACCTTGCCGACGACCTTGCGGTCCATCAGGACACGGAAGGCGTCGGCGGCCTGCTCCATCGGGAAGCGGTGCGAGACGTGCGGGCGCATGACGCCCAGCGCCGCGAGCCGCGGTAGTTCCTCGACATAGTCGCGTCCCAGTTCGGGCGAGAGACGCAGGATCGTTTCGCCGGCGCGCACGCCCAGCACCGACAGGCCCTTGATCAGGATGTGGTTGGACATGAGCTTGCTCGGTCCGCCCGAGGTGAAGCCGACGACCAGCAGCCGCGCGCCATAGGCGGCCGCCCGCACCGACTTCTCCAGCACCTCGCCGCCCACCGGATCGTAGATGACGTCGGCACCCTTGCCGTTCGTGATCTCCTTGACGGCAGCGACGAAGTCGCCCGTGCGGTAGTTCACGACCTCGTCGGCGCCGCCTTGGCGCACGATCGCGAGGCGTGCGTCGTCGCTGCCGGTGGCGATCACGCGCGCGCCGAGATGCTTGCCCAGTTGCACGGCCGCGAAGCCGACACCGCCCGAGGCGCCATGAACGAGCAGCGTCTCGCCCTTTTTCAGGGCTGCGCGATGGACCAGCGAATGGAAGGCCGTCTGTGCGGCGACCCGGAAGCCCGCGCCCTCGGCGAACGACCAGTCGTCCGGCAGGCGCATGAGATTGCCGCTCGCCTTTAGCTTCACATATTCGGCGAAGGCGCCAGGACGGACGCCGAAGATCACGCGATCGCCCGGCTTCCAGTTCGTGACATCAGTGCAGATGGCATGGACCGTCCCCGCCCCTTCCATACCGGGTACGAAGGGAAGCTCGGGCTTGTGCTGGTAGCCGCCGGCCACCATCAGCACGTCGGGAAAATTGACCGAGCCGGCTCCGACCCTGATGACGATCTCGCCCGGCCCCGCCTCGGGGATCGGGCGTTCCTCTATGTGGAGAACGGAAGGATCGCCGAGGCGATCGCAAACGAGCGCGCGCATGGTGTCAGCTCAAGGACCAGCGGTCTGACAAAGCGAGGTACAAGCCGGACCACAGAGCGGCGAGCACGAAAACAGGAATACCGAGGACCACGAAACCCGGCAGCAGGAAACTAAGGACCAAGCCACCGATCTCGAAGCCGAACACCGCGGCGACACCCCCGCAGATCAAGACGATAGCGAACGAGAAAACCGAGGCCCATCCGCCAAGCCCCGCCGCACGGCGCGCCAGGGAGCCGAACTCGCGCCGCAGGCTATAAGCCGTCATGGCGGCCAATGCGAGGCATGGCACGTGAATGATCAACCAGAGCCCGCCGAAGAAGGCACAAAAGTTCTCGATTCTTTGCCGTCCGCACAGCGCGTTCAGCAACGGAAAGGCCGCCCCCGCGTAAAGCAGAGCGAGCCCGATGCCAAAACCGATCCTGAGGGCAGTGCGACGAAGCCTGTATCGCCAAGGTGGCGAGAGATCCGCCACGCCGCGCCCCTAGTCGAGCTCGAAGGCGTTCTTGTAGTCGAGCTTCAGCGCCGGATCCTGGTCTTCCTTGCGCAGCAGGCAGTTGCCGACCACCAGCACCTCGATCTCGCTTCCCATGAAGCAGCGCCACGCATCCTCGGGCGTGCAGACGATCGGCTCGCCGCGCACGTTGAACGAGGTGTTCACGATCACCGAGCTGCCCGTCTTCGCCTTGAACGCCGAGATCAGGTCGTAGAAGGGCTTGTTGGTCTCTTCATGGACGGTCTGGATTCGGCCCGAATAGTCGACATGCGTGACCGCCGGAATGTCGGAACGCGGCACGTTCAGCTTCTCGATGCCGAACAGCTTCTCTTCCTCCGCCGTCATCTTGCGGCGGCGAGACTCGACGACCGGCGCGACCATCAGCATGTAGGGGCTGTCGGTGTGGAACTCGAAATACTTGTCGACGTCCTCGCGCAGCACCGCCGGTGCGAAGGGGCGGAACGACTCGCGGTACTTGACCTTGAGGTTCAGCGTCTTCTGCATCGAGGGCGAGCGGGCGTCGCCCAAGATCGAGCGGGCGCCGAGCGAGCGCGGCCCGAACTCCATGCGCCCTTGCATCCAGCCGACCGCCTTGTCGTCGGCCAGTGCCTGCGCGGTCTGGTCGATCATCTCCTCCCGCGTGAGGCGCGAGAACTTGGCGCCGACGGCGGTGAGGCGCTCGGCGATCTCGTCGTCGGTAAACTCGGGTCCGAGATACGAGCCGGCCATGCCGTCCATATGGCCGTTCAACTTGCGCGGCTGGCCGAGGAAGCCGTGATAGGCGGCATAGGCCGCACCGACCGCGCCACCGGCATCGCCGGCCGCGGGCTGCACCCAGATTCCGTCGAAGATGTTCTCGCGCAGCAGCTTGCCGTTGGCGACGCAGTTCAGCGCCACGCCGCCTGCGAGGCAGATGTTCTTGACGCCGGTTTCCTTCTTCACCGACCGGCCGAGGCGGATCACGATCTCCTCGGTGACGGCCTGGATCGACGCCGCGAGGTCCATGTGATGCTGGGTCAGCATCTCCTCAGGCTTGCGGCGCTCGCCGCCGAACAGTGCGCCGAACTTGTCGTTCGTCATGCGCAGGCCGGTGCAATAGTCGAAGTAGCTCTGGTCGAGGCGGAAGGTGCCGTCTTCCTTGAGGTCGACGATCTTGTCGAGGATCAGGTTCTTGAACTTGGGCTCGCCATAGGGCGCCAGGCCCATGACCTTGTACTCGCCCGAGTTGACCTTGAAGCCCGTGTAGTAGGTGAAGGCGGAATAGAGCAGGCCGATCGAGTGCGGGAAGTGGATCTCGCGCAGCATCTCGAGCTTGTTGCCGCTGCCCATCGCAAGCGAGGTCGTCGCCCATTCGCCGACGCCGTCCATGCAGAGGACCGCGGCCTCTTCATACGGCGACGGGAAGAAGGCCGAAGCGGCGTGGCTCTGGTGATGCTCGCCGAACAGCAGGCGCTTCTGCCAGTCGAAGTCCGGCTCCCATTTCTTCATCTCGTCGCGCAGCAGCGTCTTCTGAAAGAGCTTCTCCTTCAGCCACAACGGCATGGCCATGCGGAAGGAATTGAAGCCGCGCGGCGCGTAGGCGAGGTAGGTCTCGAGCAGGCGCTCGAACTTCAGGAACGGCTTGTCGTAGAAGGCGACGGCGTCCAGGTCGTCCGGACCCACACCGCCCTCGGCGAGGCAATAGCGAACGGCGTGGAACGGGAACCGTTCGTCGTGTTTCTTGCGGGAGAAGCGCTCCTCTTGGGCGGCTGCG
>CAZPOS010000195.1:0-6131 GCA_964588065.1 uncultured Reyranella sp. | reverse complement strand
GAAGGCGACATAGTCGACATCCTGGAGCTTGATGCCAGCGCGGTCCAGGCAGAACTGGACCGCATTCTGCGGGAAGCCCGCATCGTGCTTCTTGCGGGTGAAGCGCTCTTCCTGCGCGGCGCTCACCAGGTGGCCGTCCTCGATCAGCGCGGCCGCGCTGTCGTGATAGAAGGCCGAGATGCCGAGCACCCGCATGGAAGTCCTACCCTACTAGAAGAGCGTGTAGATGAACGGCGCGATGGCCGAACCCTTGGTCAGCACGATCAGGCCACCGAAGATCACCATCATGATCATGATCGGCAACAGCCAGAACTTCTTGCGCTCGCGCATGAAGGTCCAGAGTTCGGCAATAATTGAGCCCATGGAGCGGTCCTTTCGGAATCAGAACTGGTTTTTCATCGATTGCGGCGGCGGCCCCGGAGGGCTGCGGTCGATCCAGTAGCTCTTGGCCTCACGGTCGAGCTTCAGCCGCAGGAAATCCTTGCCGAACGCCCGCATCACCAGGCCGATCGGCATGATCGTGACGAAGAACAGCAGGCCGAGGACCAGCGGGTTCATGACCTTGTAGAGGAGCAACCCGAACTTCAACCACAGGCGGTTGAGCGGGCCGAGGAGTTTCGGATAGACGAGCGCCACCAGCAGGAAGGCCGCTGCCAGCGGCAGCATCCACTTCCAGGCGGCGCCGGATTCGAAGCCGTGGTGCCACAGGTTGATGGCGCTCAGGATTCCGAAGAAGCCTGCGAACACGAACCCGAAGCTGCGATCCGAGCCCGCTTTTACGTGCTCTTCGCGCGAGAAGTCCTCATGAAGCTGGCTGGTCGCCATTTACCGAGCGTTCGTCAATTGAATGGGGCTCTTAACTCTCTGATCCCAAACGCCAAGTCAATTGGCGACCAGCAGGGGGCGGCTATTCCGCCGCAATCGAGGCGAAGCGATGACCCAGGAGGGCGGTCAAGGTCATGCGCCAGACGGCGGCCGCCCGGTCGAAGCTCAGCTTGTCCCGGCGGCGCAGGACGATCCAGGCATCGAGGGAGAGGGCCGCGCCGATGGCGTCCGCCAGCTCCTCACGGGCCTGCTCGTCCAGGTCGGCGAATTCCGGAGCGAACGCCTCGAAAGTAGCCTTACGCAACTCAAGCTTGAAAGCCTCGCCCCGCTCGAGCAGGGCCGGATGGTCGACGAACTGGCCGGCGGCGACGCGCAGCGGCACGATCTTGTCGAAAACCTCGGCGAATCCCTGAACCACCGAGGCAACCCGCTCCGCGAGAGGGCGGGAATCCGACGCCTGCTGCTGCGGCACGACGATGTCCTGACCGATCGCGTCCATGACAGTCACGAAAAGTGATTCCACGTCGCCGAAATGCTGAAAGACCGAGCGAACCGATACGTCCGCCCGGCGGGCGACGGCCACCACGGTCGGGGCCGTGCTGGTCTCGGCGATCATGATCTTCGCCGCTTCGATGATCTTACGACGGGTCTCCGCGGCGCGACGATTGCGACCGTCGGGACGGGCCGTCCCGTTCGAGTCCGTCCCTGCTGCCACTACCGCCACTGCGTTGCCGCGCGGCATTACCGCTGCTTCGCTCATGTGCAAATTCCTAATCCGGAGTTCAGGCTTGGATGGTCAACGTACGACCGGTCGCCTATGGAGGGCGTGAGATAAGGGCCGACTGCGGCAGCAACAAGGTAAAGACGGTCGCACCACGATGAATACGAGCCATGCAAAAACCCCGCTCGCCGTCCTCTGGGACTTCGGTGGGGTGATCCTTTCCAGCCCCTTCGATGCCTTCAACCGCTATGAGGCCGAAGCCGGACTTCCCAAAGATTTCCTGCGCGGCCTGAACGCACGCAATCCCGACACCAATGCGTGGGCAAAAATGGAACGAAGCGAGGTTTCGCTGCAGGGCTTCGTCGACCTGTTCGAGGAGGAGGCCCGTCTTCACGGCCACCGCGTCGACGGCTGGAAGATTCTGCAGGCACTGAGCGGCGACATTCGGCCGCAGATGGTCGAGGCCCTGCGGCGCTGCAAGGCCACGTTCCGGGTCGCCTGCATCACCAACAACATGAAGGCGGGCGAAGGCCCGGGCATGGCCCGCAGCCCGGAGAAGGCCAGGGCCGTCGCGGAGATCCTGTCTCTTTTCGAGCATGTCGTGGAATCGAGCAAAGTCGGGCTGCGCAAGCCCGACCCCCGCATCTACCAGCATGCCTGCGACCTCTTGGGCGTGCCGCCCGATCGCTGCATCTATCTCGACGATCTCGGGATCAACCTGAAGCCGGCGCGGGCGCTCGGCATGCGCACCATCAAGGTGGTCGATCCGGACGTGGCGATCGACGAGCTGCAGGCGATGGTGGGGATTCCCCTGCGGGCCTGAGACCGTGAAGCGCACCGCCTCCCCGATCACGGCGAAGTATCTCCAGAACGCCGCCGTGTTCTATCTCGAGCGGTATGCCAGTTCGGCCGAAGGGCTGCGTCGCGTCCTGCGGCGGCGGGTCTCCAAGGCCCGGCTTCTCGATGCCCCGGTGATGGAGAATGTCGACGAGGCGATCGAGGCGGTGGTCCAGAAATTCGTGTCGGCCGGCCTGCTCGACGACACGGCCTTCGCCCAGACGAAGGCGCGCTCCCTGCATCGTCGCGGCCTGTCGGGGCGGCTGACACGCCAGCGCCTGCAGGTTGCCGGTGTCGGACGCGAGGACGTCGACAAGGCCATGGAAGCGCTCGACGAGGAGCTGGGGACGGACCCGGCGCGGCGAGAGCTGCAGGCGGCTTTGGCGTTTGCCCGTCGCCGCCGGCTCGGCCCCTGGCGCACGAAGGACCGCGAGGCCAACAAGCCGCGCGACCTCGCCTCGATGGCGCGCGCCGGCTTCGCCTACGAACTCGCCCGCAGGGTCATCGAAGCGAACGATCCCGAGTCTCTGGACGAAACCTGAACCGCTCGCCATGGTTCGACCAACGAGGACCCCATGACCGTCACGATCTGGCACAATCCGCGCTGCAGCAAGTCGCGACAGACTCTCGAGCTGCTGAAGAGCAACGGCATCGAGCCGGCCATCCGCGAGTATCTGAAGGAGCCGCCGAGCAAGGCGGACGTCGAGAAGCTCGTCGCTCTGGTCGGCGGCGATTCGCGCGAGCTGATCCGCGACGGCGAGGCGGAATTTAAGGCGCTGAAGCTCAGGAAGGCAGACCTCACCAAGGCCCAGATCGTCGAAGCGATTGCCGCGCACCCGGTCCTGCTGCAGCGTCCGATCGTCGTGAAGGGGTCTCGCGCCGCCATCGGCCGCCCGCCCGAGGCCGTGTTGGCTCTGCTGAAATGACGTCATGACCGGACGGCTTCGCCTCTGGTCGGGCTACGTCCTCTTCTTCTACGTCGTCACCCATCTCCTCAATCACGCGCTCGGCCTCGTCTCGCTGCGCGCCCTCGAAGAAGGGCGGCACTGGTTCGCCTTCGTCTGGAGCAATCCCGCCGGCCAGATCCTGCTCTACGGGTCGCTGCTGGGTCACTTCTTCCTGGCGCTGTGGTCGCTCTACCGGCGACGTGCGTTGAAGCTGTCGCGCTGGGAATGGGCGCAGTGGATCCTCGGCGCGGCGACCATCCCACTGGGCGTGATCCATGTGGTGGGCACGCGCCTCGCCGAGACGCTCTACGATGTCGAGTCGGGCTATCCCTGGGTGCTGGGCACGCTCGTCGCCGGCAGCTGGACCGGCATCCTGAGACAGTTCTCCCTGCCCCTCGTCGTCTGGATGCATGGCTGCATCGGCCTGCACTTCGCGCTGCGCCTGAAGCCTTGGTACCGCGACTGGCTGCCGCTCCTCTACGGCCTCGCCCTCCTGATCCCCGCCGCGAGCCTCGCCGGCGCGGCGGTCGCGCTGCGCGACGTCGCCGAGCTGGCGCAGCGTCCCGGCTTCCTCGACGCCCTGTTCGAGCGGGCGCACGTTCCCGCCCCCGAGCAGATCGCCCATCTCTATGCGATCGCGGCCGGTCTCGAATACACCGCGCTCGCCCTGCTGGCGGTGGCGATCGCCGCCCGCCCCTTGCGCGATCTCTGGGAACGTCGAGCCGGCGTGGTTCGGCTCGACTATGGCGACCGCCGCAGCGTGACCCAGCCCGCCGGCCTCTCCGTCCTCGAGATGAGCCGCGTCGCCGGCATTCCCCACGCCTCGGTCTGCGGCGGTCGCGGCCGCTGTTCCACCTGCCGCGTGCGCATCACCGGCGACGATCGCCATCGCCTGCCGCCCGCTTCGCCCGAGGAAGCGAAGGTGCTGGCGCGCATCGGCGCCCCGGCCAACGTCCGCCTGGCCTGCCAGCTGCGCCCGCCGCCCGGACATTATCGCGTGGCGCTGCTGCTGCCGGCCGCCGCCGGTCCGGTCGAAGCCTACCGCCGCCAGCCCCAGGCGCATGGCGGCGAGCGCTACATCGCCGTGTTGTTCGCCGACATCCGCGGCTTCACGACGATCTCGGAGGGCAAGCTCCCCTACGACGTGGTGTTCCTGCTCAACCGCTATTTTCGCGCGACCGGACAGGCCGTCGAAGCCGCCGGCGGGCGCCTCGACAAGTTCATCGGCGACGGCGTCATGGCGATCTTCGGACTCAGCCAGGAGCCCGCGGTGGCCTGCCGCCAGGCGCTGGACGCGGCGCGACGCATGGCGCTCGCGCTCGCCGACCTCAACGAGGCGATGTCCGGCGACCTCGACGCACCGCTGCGCATCGGCATCGGCCTCCATGCCGGCCCGGCCATCGTCGGCGAGATGGGCTATGCGCGCGCCGCCCAGATCACGGCGATCGGCGATACCGTGAACACCGCGAGCCGGCTCGAGTCCATGACCAAGGAATTCGCCGTCGAGCTCGTCGTCTCCCAGGACCTGCTCGACCGCGCCGGCATCGATCTCGGTGAGGCACCGCGTCACGAGGTCGAGATCCGCGGCCGCCAGGGACGGCTCTCCGTTCGTGCGGTCGCCCGGGCCACCGATCTCACGGCAATGTCATGAGATTTTCGTTGTCCGGCAGGTCGGCCCGTCCAAGATGACGCGATCCTCAGGAGGCAATCCCATGCGCGCCCTTTTCCTCGCTGCCGCCCTGGCCGTGACGACCCTTGGCCCGGCCCTGCCGGTCCAGGCGGCTGGCGGCACCGCTGAGCCGGCCAAGCCGGTCGATGCCAACTTCACGCGCGCCAAGGCGATGATCCAGGCCGGGGATTACCAAGGCGCCCTGCCGCTCCTGCAGCAGGTCGTGGCCAAGGATCCGAAGAATGCCGACGCCTACAACCTGATGGGCTTCGCTACACGCAAGTCGGGCAACCCCAACGGCTCGCTGCAATACTACCAGCAGGCGCTGTCCATCGATCCCCGCCACATCGGCGCCTATGAGTATCTCGGCGAGGCCTACTTGATGCTGGGCCGCCTGCCCGAGGCCGAGCAGCAGCTCGCCCGCCTCGACTCCCTCTGCACCTTCGGCTGCGCTGAATATCGCCAGCTCAAGGCCGCCATCGCCGACTACAAGGCCGGCAAGCGTCCGCCGACGAACTAACGACGGCCGGCGGCCCGGCGAAATTCGCGCCGGCCTCAGGCTGCGATAGGCTTTTCCGACGGCCGCGCGGCCCGCTATGCTGCGGCAAATAAACGCCCGTTCACGCCGCCGCATCGGAGGGCTCCCGCGATGAGCACCGTCACCCCCGTTCCTCTCGTCTTCGGCGACTACGCCCTCGAGGACCGCTACCGGCTGGGCAAGGGCCGCGTCTACATGACCGGCATCCAGGCGCTGGTGCGCCTGCCCATGATGCAGCGCCAGCGCGATCTCGCCGCCGGCCTCAACACCGGCGGCTTCATCTCCGGCTATCGCGGCTCGCCGCTCGGCATGTACGACAACGCGCTGTGGGGCGCGAAGCGCTACCTGAAGGACAACAACATCCACTTCCAGCCGGGCCTCAACGAGGATCTCGCGGCGACCGCGGTGTGGGGCACCCAGCAGACCAACCTGTTCCCCGGCGCCAAGGTCGATGGCGTCTTCTCTATCTGGTACGGCAAGGGGCCCGGCGTCGACCGCTCGATGGACGTGCTGAAGCACGGCAATGCAGCCGGCACCTCGCCGCATGGCGGCGTGATCGCGCTGGCCGGCGACGACCATGGCTGCCAGTCCTCG
>CAZPOS010000194.1:8943-10568 GCA_964588065.1 uncultured Reyranella sp. | reverse complement strand
CCTGCTGGGCCTCGGCATGGATACGCACCAATGAAACGAGACTGGCTTCCGCTGCTGCTCATCCCGTCCCTGATGATCGGCGCCCTGCCGCTGATCGGCTCGCCGGCGAGCTGGGTGACGCTGACCGTCGCCGGGCTGGCGATGGGGCTGATGATCTTCATCATGGCCTCGGGCCTCACGCTCACCTTCGGCCTGATGGACGTGCTCAACTTCGGCCATGGCGCCTTCATCGCGGTGGGCGCCTTCGTGGCGGCGAGCGTCATGCTGGCCCTGGCGCCGTGGATGACGGCGGACTCGATCTGGCTGAACCTCGCGGCGATCGGCCCCGCCGTGCTGGCGGCCATGGTGGTGAGCGGCGTGCTGGGCCTGGGCTTCGAGCGGATCATCGTGCGGCCGGTCTATGGTCAGCACCTGAAGCAGATCCTGGTGACGACGGGCGGGCTGATCGTGGCCGAACAGCTCCTGAAGGTGATCTGGGGGCCGGACCAGATCACGCTCAGCCGTCCGACGGCGCTGCGCGGCGCCTTCCTGTTCGGCGACGTGGCGATCGAGAAGTATCGTGTCCTGGCCGTCGTGGTCGGATTGGTCGTGTTCGCCGCCCTGGCGGTCACCCTGAACCGCACCCGGCTCGGCCTGCTGATCCGGGCCGGCGTCGAGAACGGCGAGATGGTCGAGGCGCTGGGCTATCGCATCCGCCGGCTGTTCGTCGGCGTGTTCGTGGTCGGTTCGGCGCTGGCGGGCCTCGGCGGCGCCATGTGGGGCCTCTACCAGGAGACGGTGACGGCGGCGATCGGCGCCCAGGTGGCCGTGCTGGTGTTCATCGTCATCATCATCGGCGGGCTGGGCTCGGTCGGTGGCTGCTTCGTCGGCGCGCTGCTGGTGGGGCTGACGGCCAACTACATCGGGTTCCTGGCGCCCAAGGTGGCGCTGGGCTCCAACATCCTGCTGATGGCGCTGGTGCTGCTGTGGCTGCCGCAGGGCCTCTATCCCGTGGCGAAGAGGTAGGCCCGATGCTGCGCTCGATCCTGTCCGACGACCTGCCGAGGAGCCGCTGGCTGGCGCTGGCTCTGGTCGCCATCCTGGTCGGCCTCGCGGTGGCGCCGTTCCTGTTCCCCGGCGCCAAGTCGCTGAACGTCGCGGCGAAGATCTGCGTCTTCATCGTGCTGGCCGCCTCGTTCGACCTGCTGCTGGGCTATACCGGCATCGTCTCCTTCGCCCACACGATGTTCTTCGGCATCGGCGCCTACGGCGTCGCCATCTCGCTCACGCGCATGGGGGCGGGGTGGGACGCGGTCGCCGTCGGCACCGTGGCGGGGCTCGTCGTTGCCATCGTGCTGGCCACGGTGATCGGCCTGTTCAGCCTCAGGGTGCGCACGATCTTCTTCGCCATGATCACCTTGGCGGTGGCCAGCGCTTTCGCGATCCTGGCGTCTCAGCTCTCCGACCTGACGGGCGGCGAGGACGGGCTGAACTATCGGCTGCCGGCCGTGCTGCGCGCCTCGTTCTCGTTCGGCGCAAGGTTGAGGTTTGGAACTTTTCTCATTTACCCATCCTCCCCGCGAGCCGGCCCGAGGCCCAGGCCCACTGGAAGTTATACCCACCGCAGTCGCCGTCGACATCCAGCA
>CAZPOS010000194.1:5914-8933 GCA_964588065.1 uncultured Reyranella sp. | reverse complement strand
GCTCGACTACTATCTGGTCTATGGCGCGTCGCTGGTCCTGATCCTGGTCCTGCTGCGCATCGTGAACTCGCCGTTCGGCAGCGTGCTGATGGCGATCCGCGAGAACCCGTTTCGCGCCGAGGCGATCGGCTACCGCACCGTGGTCTACCGCACGATCGCGAGCTGCATCGCCGCCGCCACGGCCGCCCTCGCCGGGGCTCTGCTGGCCCTGTGGTCCAGCCAGACCAATCCCGACACGACGCTCAGCTTCGACATCATGGTCGACATCCTGCTGATGGTGGTGATCGGCGGCATGGGCACGATGTACGGGGCCGTGATCGGCGCGGTTCTGCTGGTGTTCGCACAGAACTATCTTCAGGACCTGCTGGCGATCGCCAACAAGGCGCTGGCCGGCGTGCCGCTGCTGGCCAACCTGTTCCATCCCGACCGCTGGCTGCTGTGGCTGGGCGTGGCCTTCATCCTCTGCGTCTATTTCTTCCCCGCGGGCATCGTCGGCCGGCTGCGCCAGAAGCGCTAAGGGGCGGCGGCCGGGAACGGCTCGACATAGGTCTCGCCGCTGCGGCCGTAATAGACGGCGCGCCTTCCCTGCATCGAGACGAGGTAGCCGACGCAGCCGGCTTCCATGATCTGGCGGCAGAAGGTGAGGTACTTGATTTTGCCGGCCTGGATCGCGCGGACCGCGGCCAGTACGCCGTCGGCCGAAAAGGCGGAGGCTGGCCGCGTTTCGACCGTCCTGTCGGTCACGCGATGGGACTGACCGTCGGGCATGAAATAGGTCGTCTCTCCGCGCATCAGATCGGCGTGATAGCGCTCGACGCCCGCGCCGCTGAGGCGGCCGACGACTTCGCCGAAGGTGATGCGCTCCTCGTGGGAGGCCCGGGTGCATTCTTCCATGACGGCGATGTCCATGGTTCTGTCCTACTCGGTGGGGATGGTCTTGAGATCGTGCCGGCGCACGATCTCCTTTAGCGTCTTCTCAAGCGCCGCGCGTTCGGCCGGTTCCAGATGGCCGAAGAACTCGGCATCGTTGCGGTCGGCCAGTTCTGCCAGCTTCGGCACCAGCGTGCGGCCGTCGTCCGTCAACGACAGGGTCTGCTGGCGCCGGTCCCCGGTCGAGGCGGTGCGCGCGATCATTTCCTTGGCGATCAGCCGGTCGGCCAGCCTGGAGATCGCCCCGCGGGTCATGCCCAGCCGGTCGGCCAACGTGCTGGGCTGGATATCGGCGATGTCGAACAACTCGCGCAGCACGACCCATTCCGCAACGGTCACATCGCATGCCTGAAGCTTGAGACGGAAGGCATGCGAGACGTGGTTGGAGACGAATCGCAGCCAGTAGCCCAGATGGGTTTCGAGATCGGAAATCATGTGTTGACTAGGAAACTATATAAAGGTATTTGCCTAGTCAACTACATTGGGTGCGCCTTAAGCTGCGCCCTGGCGATATCGTCAACCGGCACAAATGAAATAAGTGAAATAAACGAATCAGTCGAAACGGAGAGAGGCTACCAGGTTTGCGGTAGCCAGATACCGCTCGGACCTGGACTCGCGACGTTCATGACGCGCCCCAGCAATGATCAGAGTTCGACCTGGCGGATGCCGCCGCGCGGGCGGCCGGCTTCGATCTCCTGCCACAGAATCTCGTGGCCCTGGGGCAGGGGCCGGTTGTTGCGCATGGTGAGCCAGAGGCGCAGCAGCAGGCGGTCGTGTCCGCTCGCGGCATCGTCCTCGAACGGCGTGCGGCCGTGATAGGTGACGTGGCTGTTGATCAGCTGCAGGTCGCCGGGCTCGAGCGTCATCTCGAAGCACAGCTCTTCCGCGGTCTGCATCAGCACGTCGATCGCTTCGCGCTGGGCGTCGGTGAGCTTCGGCACGCCGGGGGCCATCTGCGCCGCCTCGATGAAGGTCAGCGAATAGTGGGACGTGAACTTGCCGTCGCGCAGGCCGAAGATCGGCAGCGGATAGGCGGTCTCGCGTGTGGTCGCTTCGCCGTCCTTCTTGGTGCCTTCCTCGCCGAAGCGGCTGCGCCAATAGTCCTGGAACAGCAGTTCGAGCAGGTCGGGCCGGCGCTCCAGCATCGCATTGTGGATCGCGGGCGTCGACGCGAGCTTGCTGACGCCGCCCGCGCGCGCCTGGCGCACGCACAGCAGGGTCACGACGTCCGTGCGATCGGTATGGAAGCGCAAGGCGCCGTTGGTCAGCGTGCGGGCGTAGGAGGAGAGGAAGGTCGACCCCTTCTCGTCCTTGGTCTCGCCGTAGGTGCGGCCGACATGGGCGCCCTCGTCGCGGATGGCGCGCATCAGCTCGCCGCTGCGGTTCTGGAAGACGGGGGTGCCCACATGAGTCCCGATGGCGAAGTAGAGGCGCCGCAGGTCTTCCTCGCTGTAGCGGTCGACCGGGATGCCCCGCAGCTTCACGATGCCGCTGCCATTCTCCAACTCGTCGGCGATGTCGTCGAACAGTTCGTCGAGGGTCGGCAGATGGAAGTCTTCGCGCGTGATCTCCGACCATTCCATCCCGCGCAGGCCCTTGAGCGCAGCGTCGAGTTCGTCGACGCCATCCGGCGTCAGCGTGCGGATCCAGCGCGTGGAATTCTTGATGTCCTGGCCGTGCCAGACTGACGGACCGGTGAGGGGGGTGCGGCTGCTCATGTCTTCAGAATAGCAGACCGAGCCCCCGGTTGCTCAACGGTCAATCGGTCGCGTCGCGCGCGGCCTGCGAAAGTTTCGGGTCGCCGCTCAGGCGAGCGGCTTGCGCATGTTGATCGAGGTCGGATGGTCGAAGCCCGGATGGGCTTCGCGCGACGTCTCGCGGTAACCGAGCGCCTGGAACAGGCGCTGGTTGTCGGTGAGGACGACGCGTACACCCAGCCGGACGCCGGGGAGGCCGCGACGACGCGCCTCGGCCTCGACCGCATCGACCAACCGCTTCGCGAGGCCGTGGCCGCGCGCCCTGGGCATGACGGAGAGCCGACCGAAGTAAAGATCCCCCTCCTGCTCTTCAACGAGCACGCAGCCCAGCA
>CAZPOS010000194.1:2034-5904 GCA_964588065.1 uncultured Reyranella sp. | reverse complement strand
TCGCCGTTCCGCTCCGCGACGATCGCGCCGGCACCCTCGACGAGTTCGGCGGCGATACTCTCGGGCGTTTCGCGGAAGGCGCCGGATTCCGGCACGAGCCTGCCGCGATACTGCTCGAAGGAGGCCGCGATCACGCGGGCGATTGCGGCGGCATCGCGGGCGGTCGCGGTGCGGAGGACGAGGGTGTCGCTCATGTGCACGTTCTCGCGTAGGCTGCGCGCAAAATCGAGAGGAAAGAGTTCATGGCCCTGATCACCTACCTGACCCGAATCCAGTTCGACTTCGGTGCACTGAAGCTCCTGGAGGCCGAATTGCAGCTCATGGGCATGCGCCGCCCGCTGATCGTCACCGACAAGGGTGTCATCGCGGCGGGCCTCTGGGGCAAGGTCAAGGAGCAGTTGCCCGGCAACATGCCGATCACGATCTACGACGAGACGCCGGAGAACCCGACCGAAGCGGCGATGCGCGACGCGCTCAAGATCTACAAGGAGGAGGGCTGCGACGGCATCATCGCCATCGGCGGCGGCTCGCCCATGGATCTGGCGAAGGCCGTGGCACTGATGGCGACCCATCCCGGCCCGTCGTTGCAGGCCTATTCCTTCGTCGAGGGCGGGGCGGGCAAGATCACGGCGGCGGTGGCGCCCATGGTCGCGATCCCGACCACGTCGGGCACCGGCAGCGAGGTGAGCCGCGGCGGCGTCATCATCATGGATTCCGGCCGCAAGCTCGCGATCGGCAGCCCGTATCTGATCCCGCGGCTGGCGCTGATCGATCCCGACCTGACGATGAGCCTGCCGCCGCATCTCACGGCCGGCACGGGCATGGACGCCTTCACCCACAACATCGAATGCTATCTGGCCAACGTCTTCAACCCGCCGGCCGATGCCATCGCCCTCGACGGTCTCGAGAAGGCCTGGAAGTACGTCGAGCGGGCGACCAAGGACGGGCAGGATCGCGAGGCGCGCTACAACATGGCCGTCGCCGCAATGGAAGGCGCCATGGTGTTCCAGAAGGGCCTGGGCGCCGTGCATGCGCTCTCGCATCCGACCGGCGGACTCAAGGGCTATCGCCTGCATCACGGCACGCTGAACGCGATCTATCTGCCGGCCGTTCTGCGCTTCAACGAGCCGGCCGTGGGTGACAAGTTCAAGCGGGTGGCGCAGGTCATGGGCCTGCCCGAGAGCGCGGCCAGTGCCGACGGCGTGGCCAATGCCGTGTCGGCGCTCAACGAGCGGCTGGGCATCCCGAAAGGCCTCGGGGCGGCGGGCCTGGCGCAGGACACGATCGAGAAGATAGCCGAGGGCGCGATGGGCGACCATTGCCACCTCTCGACGCCGCGCCAACCGACCAAGGCGCAGTACATCGACCTGATCGAGCAATCGTGGGGCTGACATGAAGGTCAAGGGCAAGGTATGCGTCGTCACGGGCGCGGCGGGCGGCATCGGCGAGGCGATCGCCCGGCGCTATGCAAAAGAAGGCGCCAAAGGGCTGGTCGTGGCCGACCGGGACGCGGAGCGGCTGGATAAGGTCGCGAAGGATATCGGTGCTCTGGCGATGGCCGGCGACATCGGCCAGGAGTCCGAGGTGAAGCGGCTCGTCGCCGAGGCGGAGAGGAAGTACGGCGAGATCGACATCTTCTTCTCCAATGCCGGCATCGGCCGCGGCGGCCACGAGGATGCCACCGACAAGGACTGGGCCGACTCGTGGGCCATCCATGTCATGGCGCACGTGTATGCCGCACGGGCGCTGGTGCCGCAGATGCTGAAGCGGGGCGAGGGCTATCTGCTCAACACGGCGAGCGCCGCCGGCCTGCTGGCCTCGATGGGCTCGGCGCCCTACGGCGTCACCAAGAACGCCGCCGTTGCGCTGGCCGAACACCTCTCCATCCAGTATGGCGACCGCGGCATCAGGGTCTCGGTGCTCTGCCCGCAGGCCGTCGATACCAACATGCTGCGTATGGCCGGCGCGACGGCCGCCTCGGTCGACGGCGTGATCAACACCGACGCGGTGGCGCAGACGGTGATCGAGGCGATGGACGAGGAGCGCTTCCTGATTCTCCCGCATCCCGAGGTGAAGGAATACATGGTGCGCAAGCTCGACCGCGACCGCTGGCTGCGCGGCATGCGCCGCCTGCGAGACAAGACGGGCGAGGGGCAGGCCAAGCGCTGACGGCCGTCAGGTCGGGCGGCAATCGGTCCTTCGCATGCTGTCGTACATCCAGTCGCTGTTCGCCGAGACCGGCCTGTGGGCCGCGCTCGGCGTCACGTTGATCGCGGGGCTGATGCGCGGGTTCGCAGGCTTCGGCTCGGCGATGCTGATGGCGCCGATCTTCGCCATCCTGTTCGGCTCGGCCGAGATGGTGGTGACGGTGGTCGCCATCGAACTCGTCGTGTCGCTTCAGCTCTTCCCGCAGGTCCGGCGGCACGCCGACTGGAAGGTGCTGACACCGATGAGCATCGCGGCCTGCCTCGCCATGCCGGCGGGTGTCTGGCTGCTGGCCAGCGTCGACAAGAACACCATCGTGACGGCGGTATCGGCCGTCATCGTGGCCTTCGTCCTGCTGATGTGGACGGGCTGGAAATACACCGGCCGGCGGTCGACCGTCGCGACGGTGATCGTGGGTGGGATTTCAGGAGCGATGATGGCGACGACCAGCGTCGGCGGACCGCCGGTTCTGCTCTATCTCCTGTCCGGCAACGACCCGCCCCAGGTCAACCGCGCCAACATCGTCACGTATTACTTCCTGACCCAGTTCCTGCTGATCGTGATCGTCCTGGCCACCGGCGTGGCCGGCGCCGATGCGCTGGTCCGGGCCGTTGTGCTCTTCCCGGTCATGGTGCTGGGCGCCTGGGTTGGCGGGCGGCTGTTCCATGGGCTCGCGAGCGAACGGCTCTACCGCAACGTCGCCCTGACGATCCTCTTCCTGACCGGCGTGTTCGGCCTGTCGAGGAACTGGCTGGTGAGCTGAAAGGCGGTGTATGATCCGCCATCCATGGAGACTCGCATGCGTATCATCGCCGCCGGATTTGCCGCTCTCGCCCTGACTGTGGGCTTCTCGTCCGCTTCGCGGGCCGACGAGCTCATGCAGGAGTGCATGGTCACGGCGTCGGAAAAGATGTGCCAGTGCATCATCGCGCGCATTCCGGCCGACCAGCGTGCAAATGCCATCCTCGGTCTGCGCAAATCCAACAAGTCGGTGAGCGTGAGCGGCAACCTCCTCAACCCGTCGAACCTGTCGCCTCAGGAAATGCAGGGGCTGAACGCGGTCGTCGCGGCGCAAGCCTACTGCATGTAACCTGCGCGTCTTCAGACCCTCAGCAAACTTCTAGGCTTGCGGCAAAGGCCGCGTTATCCTGCCTTCCATAGAGTTGATGCCGGTCAACGGCGCGATCCATGGGAGGGCCTGAATGGCACTGTTTTCACGCAGATTTGGTCTGGCGGCGGCGCTTGCTGTTGGCCTTGCGGCTCCGGCCTTTGCCCAGGCACCGGCTGCGGCACCGGTGCGTGGCGGCGCGCTCACGATCGGGGTCGAGAGCGACTTCGAGGGCTTCGATCCGATCCGGGCGGGCGTCTATTCCAATTCGACGGTGACCGCGGCCTCGCTCTTCTACGAGACCCTGATGCGGCTCGACGACAAGGGCAACCTCATACCCGCACTCGCTCTGTCGATGACGCCCAATGAGGATGGCAGCGTGTGGATGGCCAAGATCCGTCCGAACGTGAAATGGCACGACGGGACGCCGTTCACCGCCCAGGCCGTGGCCGACCATTTCAACCGGCTGCTCGATCCGGCCAACCGCTTCGCCGGCCGCGCCTATCTCGCCATCGAGAAGGTCGAGGCACCGGACGACCTGACCGCCGTGTTCAAGA
>CAZPOS010000194.1:0-2024 GCA_964588065.1 uncultured Reyranella sp. | reverse complement strand
ACCGTCACGACGCTGATCATCTCGGTGAAGGCCGCCCAGGAGAAGGGCGCGGACTACAACCGCAATCCCGTCGGCACCGGCCCGTTCGTCTTCAAGGAATGGCGGGCTGCCGACCGGTTGGTCGCCGAGCGCAATCCGAACTACTGGGACAAGGACAAGCCCTATCTCGATCGCGTGACCGTGCGGCCGCTGCCCGATTCCGACGCCCGCTACGCCAGCCTGGTGAAGGGCGACGTACAGGTCATCTGGGAGGACCGCGCCGAGAACATCGTCAAGGCGAAGAAGGACAAGAACCTGCGTGTGCTGACCTGGGTGGGCAGCGGCGCGCTGGTCATTCCGCTCAACACCCAGCGTGAGCCGCTGAACGACAAGCGTGTGCGCCAGGCCGTCTCGATGGCGCTGAACCGCAAGGCCAATGCCGCCGTGCTGACCCAGGGACTTCGCCCCGTCCATGACGATCCGTACGGCCCGAACTCGGGCATCGAATGCAAGGATACGGGGGCGTTGAAGTACGATCCCGAGGCCGCACGCAAGCTGATCGCGGATTACGGCAAGCCGGTGAAGCTCACCATGACGGTCACTGCGACGCCGCGCGGCCGCGAGGGCGCCCAGGTCTTCCAGGCCGACATGAAGAAGGCCGGCATCGACGTCGAGATCAAGCCGGTCGACCAGACTCAGCTGGTGAAGGAGGCGCTCTCGCGCGACTTCCAGGTCACCGGCTGGCGCATCATCGACCTGGCCGACGTCGATCCGCAGATGTTCGCCAACTTCCACTCCAAGAGCCCGATCAACTTCTCCGGCTACAACAACGCCGAAGTCGATCGGCTGCTGCTGGTCGGCCGCACCAGCCTCGACGAGAACAAGCGCAAGGCGGCCTATTGCGACCTGATCAAGATCCTGAACGACGATGCTGTCTGGCTGTGGTCCGGCAGCAATATCGATTTCGCGATCACCCGCGCCAACGTGCACGGCATTCCGGGCCTGCGCGGCGGTGCGGTGCAGGTCGAGGGCGCGTGGCTCACGAAGTAGGAGTGGTGCGCGGCGAGTAGCGTAGACGTTCCCGATGCCATGGCTCGTACGCCAGGTGGTGCGGCTGGTGGTCGTGCTGTTCTGCGTCACCCTGCTGACCTACATGATCGTCAACATCCTGCCGGGTGACGTGGCGATCGTGATCCTGGGGAATCTCGCCACTCCCCAGGACATTGCCGGCCTGCGGGCCGATCTCGGCCTCGACCGGCCGATGCTGGTTCGGTACTTCGACTGGCTGGGCTCGGCGCTGTCGGGTGACCTCGGCCGCTCCTACCGAAATGGCGAGCCGGTGGTGCAGGCGATCCTCGACCGTCTGCCGGTCTCGCTGCAGCTCATGGTGATGGCGCAGGTCATCGCCTTGGGCATTGCGATCCCGGTGGCGCTGCTCTCGGTCCGCAAGCCGGGCGGCGTCTTCGATCGCATCTCGGCCTCGGCCGCTTTCGGTTTTCTCGCAATGCCCAACTTCATGCTGGGCATCGTCCTGATCTACCTCTTCTCCGTGACCTTCGACCTGCTGCCGGCGACGGGCTTCACGCCGATGTCCGAAGGCCTGTGGGACAATCTCGAATCGATGATCCTGCCGTCGCTGACCCTGGGCCTGATCGAGTGGACGGTTCTCATGCGCGTGCTGCGCTCGGACCTGCTGACCACGCTCAAGGAGGACTTCATCCTGCTGGCGCGGGCCAAGGGCCTGCCCCAGTGGCGCGTCCTGCTGCAGCACGCGCTGCGGCCCTCGTCGTTCACCCTGATCACCATCCTCGGCCTCAACATCGGCGGCCTGATCGGCGGCGCGGTGATCGTGGAGCAGATCTTCGCGCTGCCCGGCGTCGGCCGGCTGCTGCTGGGCGGCATCTTCAACCGCGACCTGATCCTCGTGCAGGGCACCGTGGCCTTCATCGCGGTGGGCTTCGTGGTCATCAACTTCCTGGTCGACATGCTCTATGCCGTGCTCGACCCGAGGGTGCGTCATGTCCGCTTCCGCAGCTAAGGTCGCC
>CAZPOS010000193.1:0-10618 GCA_964588065.1 uncultured Reyranella sp. | reverse complement strand
GCCGGGCTTGGGCCGACCGGCTCCTCGATCGCCTACGCGGTCTCGAAGGCGGGCCTCATCCATCTCACCAAGTGCATGGCCGTGGCGCTCGCGCCCGAGGTGCTGGTGAACTGCGTCGCCCCCGGCCTGCTCGAAGGCACCCGCGCGACGGCCAACCTGCGTCCCGAGGTGGTCGCCAAGAACGCCAGCGCCTCGCTGCTGGGCAAGCCCGCCGACAAGGACGACTGCGCCGATCAGGTCGTCACGATGTGCCGGACCAACAGCACGACGGGGCAGACGCTCGTCATAGATTCGGGGCGGGTGTTTCATTGAGGGAAGACGGATCGAAAACTTTCCCTTTCGGGGCTCCGCAAGGGGAAGTGCCCTCGTCTTACGAGGGCGATAGGGCATGAATCCGTTGCACAAGATGCGATACCCTCCCCCATTGGAAGCCAGATCGCCACAGGGCAATCTTGATCTCATTCACTGCAAGTATCGTAATGTCTGAACTGAACCTAAGGCTGCGCCATTCCCAAGGCTGCCCTTATGTCCGGCGCCAAGCAGCTGAGACCGATACCGATAAAGCGCGGTGGGAGCTCAGGCCGTAGAGAAGCGCGCTGCCTTCAACGAAACGCCCCAGCAATTGGCCGGGGCGCTCATGGCAGTGAGCCGACCCGACCCTGGCCGGCGCTTACCGCATCTGAAATTTTCACGTCTCAGTCTAGCTATCGTCTCTGTTTAGTTGGCCTTCACTTAGGGTCGATGAACGAGATCAACTCCTCCCAAGATTTCTTCGGGCCGGATGACGCCCTGCCTTTGTGCCATTCGACGCCGCTCTTAGTCAGGATCAGATCGCCAAGATGCTTCTTTCCGTCTGGGCTCCGGACCTCGAACTCAATGCCGCTGTTCTTAACTTCCATATCAACATTGAATTGCTTAATATTAACTCTCACTTCGATCTTCTCCCCTGGTTGAGGGAGTCAACCCTACCTCAATCGAATAGGCGTGTACAAAGTACGTAATCAAAATTTGAATCGCGAGGAGACCGAATCCACTCCCTCGGACAAACACGAGTCTAGGCCGGCAATACGAACCTCACCCCCGCTCACGCCAATCCACCCTCGAGCACCGCGGCCGTGCCATCCGCGCGCCAGCAGGCGGCGCCGCTCAGCGTGCCGTTGTCGTGGAAGAACTGGATGGCGTTCATGCGGCTGGCCTCGGTCGAAGATCGTTGGCGAGGAAGTTGCCAAGGAAACCTGCCTGCATACCGACACGTCCAACGTCACAAGAACGTGGGCAAGGAGTTCGCTGCCCACGAGGCGGTCTCAACGAAGGCTAGAACAAATACACTCGCGGCGACGTGACGACGAACACGATTGGAGGATTCTTCTCGATCTTCATGCGCGGATGACGGGCGTCTATCAGCACTGTGATAAACGCCATCTGCACCGCTATCTCGCGGAGTTTGATCTCTGACATAACAACAGCACGGCGCTGGGCATCGATGACAGCAAGCGCACGACCAACATGCTCAAGGGCATTTCCGGCAGGCGCCTCACTTATCGGCGGATTAACGAGCGGGAAGCCTAGGCCCTGGGAGACGGCGGCGCTCCGCCGATTACTGCCGCCTATACTGCAGGGCTAAGAGGATCGATTAATAAAGAAGAGTCCTAGGGCTCCCGAGGCGATCGTAACGAACAGGCCCCATGCGGCTGTGGTATAGCGGGTCGCGGGATCGTCCGCGACCACGACACACCCCACACCGACAAACGACGTAACAACAACGACAGCGCCGACCCAGTACTTGATTTCCTCTGGGGTCGCGAACCGGCCAAGCACAGAACGAAAGTCTGAGCGACCAGTCTGAGCGTCAGCTTCGGCCGCCGCAGCCTCCTGGCTAGCGGCGGCCACGCTGCTCGCGTCAACAGTTGGCAAACCCGGGGCGCGCTTGATTAAATCCGGATCTCGCTCTACCGGCATTAGAAGTCATTCGCCTTGCTGGCTTTTTCGGCTTCTTTTTCGAACCACTCAACCATCAACGCCCGTTCAATACGGGCGTCAATTTCATTGGGGAATTTCTTCCGAGTCGCGTCCCATGGACCGCCGGCAACGTGCGTCAACTGAATGAGCTGCGGCCCCGTCCAGCTTCCGTACTTGTCCCAAATGTTACGGATGATCTTGCCGTCGGTTCGGTCAAAATCGAACGACGCCGTTGTCAGCTTTCCACGAGCTTCATCCCATGCTTTCAAGCGCCCTTTGATGGGGGCGCTCCCAAGCGTCTTGAGGCTGTGGTATAGGTCAGGCACGACGGGGCCGTAACGCCACGCCTCGATAGACTCTCGAAAAAGGCTGCCGCCCGTCAGCCCGAGGGACCAACCTTGCGCCAGATAGACAAGCTTCTGCATCTGGAGCGGATCGATGCGCTTGTTGGCATCAGCCGCCAGATTCAGAAACTCGTTGGCTAGGGCTTTTACACTTGCGGGCATAACGCGCCCTCCCGGCGCTTGCCCACACATATAACACTTGACTCGCTGGGATTCAATGTTCCTGTTTTGGGCGAGCGTCTAATCGGCTGATTTCCTGACGATTTTTGCAACCTTCTTGACCGCCTTCTTTGCCTTCGGCTGACTCCGCCGTGTGGGCGCGGCCCCATCTTAGCGGCCGGCCGTATCCGCGTCTAAAACCGCTCCCAGGCATCGGGTGCAAACTCGTCCTCGAGAGAGGCGGGTTCGTGGGGGAGGGGTTTGGCATGGCGCGTTCACTCAAGGTGACGGTGACGAGTGACCCCTTTATAGGTGATCCTCCGACTGCAGGGGAGTTCTATGAGGCAGTCGGACGTTATGTTCGGGTTTGGAGCCACGTAGAGAATCACTTCAACTCCACGCTGCTCCTCATGCTCTATCACCCCGCTAGTGCGGTTAGCGACCTAGGCCGAATCGAGGACGGCCTCGTATCGTTCAAGAAGCGCGTGGACATGTGGCGAAGACTGGTGGCGCGTGTGCCGCACTTTCAACGGATCAAGAAGGGCGCGACAACATTCGCAGACCGGATGACCGAGGCCAACCACGACCGGAACAGGGCTCTTCACAGAGCTTGGCGGGGCTTCACTTCGGCTGACCCTCTCACCGTGAAAGCTTCATCTTGGAGGCGGAAGAAAGGAGAGCTTCTCGTGGAAGAACACCAAATGAGCCTGCCGCAACTGCGTGAAATGACGGAGCGGGCAGACGCCCTAAACACCAGATTGCTCCCGATTACGCTTTGGGTTTCCGCGTCTTATCCGAAGCCGCAAGCATCTCGTAAATCTTCGCCACCACGAGAGGAGCCGTAGGATCGACCTCGGGGTCGTCTCCTTCGGCCCATTCGCGCACGAGCGCGGCCGCCGGCTTCAAGTCGTCCGCAGTGAGCCCTTCCGGCACCTCAAGTTCAGAAAGGAACTGCGCGAGGGTGAGCGGACCACCTTCGGAAGGATCGTCAGTCTTGTCGGTGTCGCCCATGACGGGCCTGCTTTTCGGTCCCTCCCGGTCGTTCAATTAAGGACGATTGCATATCCGGGAGGGACCCGGTGTCCTGACATGGCGAGCCTGACTTTGGCTTGCTGAGCCACGACAGACTTCACCCCGGCAGCACGAACCTCACCCCCGCCCGCGCCAACCCACCGCCCAGCGCTGCGGCCGTGCCATCCGCGCGCCAGCAGGCGGCGCCGGTCATCGTGCCGTCGTCGTGGAACTGGATGGCGTTCATGCCGCCGGCCACGGTCGGCATGATCTTGAGCGTGTGGCCGCGGGCTTCGAGGCCCTGGCGGACCGGGGCGGGGATGCCGTGCTCGACTTCGAGGACGGGACCCTCGGTCCAGATGCGCGGCGCCTCGACGGCTTCCTGCAGGGTCATCCCGTGGTCGATCAGGTTGAGCAGGGCCTGCAGCGCCGAGGGGAAGATCTTGCGGCCGCCGGGCAGGCCCAGAGCATAGCGCACCGTGCCGCCCTTGAGCGCCATCATCGGCGACATCGAGGTCGTGACGCGCTTGCCCGGCGCGATCGACAGCGCGTTGCCGCGGCGCGGATCGTAGTTGTTCATGTAGTTGTTGGGGATCATGCCGGTGCCGGGCACGATGAAGCGTGCGCCGAACAGGCTGTTGATGGTCTGCGTCGTGCTGACGACGTTGCCCTTGCCGTCGGCCACGGTGAGATGGGTCGTGTCCTGGCCTTCCGCCGCCTGCAGCCCGCCCGTCCACTGCGTCGCGCGGGCGATGTCTAAAAGCTTGCGGCGCTGGTCGGCATAGTCGCGGCTCACGATGCGCTCGACCGGCACCTTCACGAAGTCCGGGTCGCCGCTCGCCTCGGCGCGGTCGGCGAAGGCGATCTTCAGCACTTCGGCCAGCAGGTGCAGCGTGTCGACCGTGCCGAAGCCCGTCTTCGCAATGTCGTAGGCTTCGAGGATGTTCAGCATCTGGGCGATGTGCACGCCCGAGGCGGCGGGCGGCGGCGGGCCCAGGATCTCCCAGCCGCGATAGTCGGCGCGAATCGGCGCGCGCTCTTCGACCTTGTAGCCGGTGAGGTCGTCGCGGCGCACGAAGCCGCCGGTCTTCTCCATGCATTCGACCAGCAGGTCGCCCAGCGGCCCGCCATGCAGCGCCTTCTCGCCCTGCTGCGAGACCAAGGTCAGCGCCTCGGCGTATTGACCCTGCACCAGCCGCTCGCCCGGCTTCAGCGGCGTGCCGTTGGGCAGGAGCAGCGCGGCGGCGAGCCTGTCCTTCGACAGGTCGGCGCCGGCATCCTTGATGCAGTCCGAGAGATAGGGCGTCACCGCAAAGCCGCGCGCGGCGTGGCGGATGGCGGGGGCCATCACGTCGGCCAGGCTCATCGTGCCGAAGCGTTCCAGCGCCAGGCACCAGGCGCGCAGCGAGCCCGGCGTCGCGACCGACTTCGGCCCGACCAGGTTCTCCTGTCCCTCGACGTCGTAGACTTCGGGCGCGGCGCCGGGGACCGGCTTGTACATGTCGGGATGGCCCATCTGCGGCACGGCGCTCATGCCGTCGAGGATGCGATGGCTGCCGTCGGCCAGGCGGATGTGGCAGGTCGTGCCGCCGATCAGCCCGACCATCATCGGCTCGACGACGGTCAGCGCGAACTGCATGGCGACGGCCGCGTCGACTGCATTGCCGCCGGCCGCCAGCATCTCGAGGCCGGCGGCGGAGGCCAGCGGATGGTTGGACACCGCCATGCCCGCAGGCCCGTGCGCCGGCTGCTTCTCGCAGGTGAAGTGCGTGCCCGCGCGCGCGCGCCATGTCGACTGGGTCATCCGTGTCCTCGCTGAATCTGTGGTCCGAAATCTCGCATGCGCTTCAGGCGGCGGCTAGCCGAGGCTTTGCTGGGGGCGCGCCACTCCAGTGGCGCGTCTTGAATTGTTGCAAAGAGAAGAACGCGCCACTGGAGTGGCGCGCCCCCAGCCATGATCCTTCGCAAGAGCACTACCGCCCCACACGCTGCTCTGCCTCCTCGCAACGCTGCAGCCGGGCGCAGGCGGCCTCGTTGCGGTCGCCCTTGGGGTTGAAGCAGGCGCGGGCGTCGGTGGTGCCGTCGGCGACGATCCTGGTGAGACGGGCGCGCGACTCGGGCGGCTGCTCGACGTCGAGAAGGCCCTTGCGGGTCAGCACGTTGGCGAAGCGGATGACCAGACGCTCGCGCGCGCGCATCGCCTCGGGCGCCGAGGCCCTGGCGTCGCGGCACCATTGCATCGAGGCCGCCTTGCCGCAGCCCCAGAGCTGCATCTGGCGGAAGCGCTCGGCCAGCTGGCCGTTCACGCCGAGGCAATAGGCGGCGAGGTCGTCGTCGTTCTGGAGCGGTTCGGGGTCCTGCGCCTGTGTCTGTGCCAGTGCCGGGAAGGCGGCAATCACGAGCAGCAGAACGAGTCCGAGCCGCATCCCGTCAGATGAACATGTCGAGCTGGTTGTAGTTCTTCAGCACCGTCTCGCGCATCGCCTCGCTCCAGCGGTTCTCCGCCTGGCGGTCGGCCAGCGGGCGATAGACGTAGCTCTTCTCGTTGGGAAAGCGCTGGCGGCGCGCGTCGATCGCCAGCAGCAGGATGCGCAGCCGCCGGTCGATGCGCTCGCCGTCGTAGGTCACGGTCTCGCCGTTGAGGCGTTTCGTCGTGACGTTCAGCACGCGCTTGCGCGGGAAGAAGCCGGCGTTGAGCGTGACCCTGCGGTCGGGCGAGGAGTTGGCGAAGGAGCCGTGCAGCAGCTGGCGGTTGGTGACGATCGTGTCGCCGGCGCCGGCCAGCATCGGCACCGCGCCCGCGATCCGGTCGGAGCCGCTCTCGGCGACCAGTTTGCGGATGTCGGCCTTGCCGTGGCGATGGCTGCCCGGCAGCACCCAGACGCAGTTGCCCGCCGTGCTGGGATAGAGCTGGGTCATGAAGTTGAAGCCGTGGGCGCCCATGTCCCAGTCGGCGGCGTCCCAATGGGTCGTGCCGTCCTGGTGCCAGGCGACCGAGGGGCCGAGGCCCGCTTCCTTGATGAAGGTCACCTCGTTGTAGGGCACGAAATCCTCGCCCAGGATCGCCTCGGCCGCGGCCAGCAGGCCGGGATGGCCGTAGAGCCGGAAGGCGGCGTTCATCAGGTAGAGGTTGCCGTCGAGCAGCTCGACGGTCCAGGCCGGCGCGTCCTCGCTGAGGGTCGGCTGGCTCATCGCCACCGGATGGCGGCCGTTGTTCTTCGTCGTGCCGCCGAGCGGATCGCTGAGCGGCTTGGCCCAGCGATAGGGCGGCTTCAGCACGCCCTCGCCGAACGCGGGACGGCCGTTGCGGTCGAGCGCGGCGCCCGGCTCGACCGGCGCGCGCTCGAGGATGGCATCGACGTCGGCCCGCAGCTCGGCCAGCTCCTCCGGTCCCGCGACGCCCTCGAAGACGTAGAAGCCGTGTGTCCAGTAGGCGTCGAGAATGTCCTGCGCCAGCCTGCCATTGGCATCGAGCCGGATCGGCCCGCGATTGCCCAGCGCCCGCGCGCGCTCTTCGCCGGCACGGCTGTACTCGGCCATCACCCTGGCATGGTCGTCGGCAGTGAGCGGGGCAGCCATCGGGACGTCTCCATTATTCTTCTAGGCGACGACGATAGCGCGGGCGTTCGCTTGCAGCCAAATCCCGTCACCCGCTCTGCGGACAGCGAAAGGTCCCTCGCTACGCTCGGGATGACAAATTTGTCGGGGTTGGCGCAGTGCGCCGATGAAGAAAACGTTGTCATCCCGAGCGTAGCGAGGGACCTTTGCGGCGAGGACTAACCCTTCGCCGCCAGCGCCGCCTCGATGGCGCGTTCGAGCTTCGGGCCGGTGCCGCTCACCGCGGTGAACCAGTCGATCACCCGTCCGTCGCGGCCGATCAGGATCTTGTGGAAGTTCCAGCTCGGCGTGCCGATCGTGCCGGTCTGCGCCGCGGCCCAGCGATAGAGCGGATGGGCGTTGGCGCCGGTCACGACCTGCTTGTCGGCCAGCGGAAAGGTGACGTCGAAGCTCGCCTCGCAGAAGCGCTTGATCTCCTCGTTGCTGCCGGGCTCCTGGCCGCCGAAATCGTTCGACGGCACGCCCAGCACCACGAGGCCCTTGTCCTTGTAGCGCCGCCACAGTTCCTCCAGCCCCTTGTACTGGCCGGTGAAGCCACAGAGCGAGGCCGTGTTGACCAGCAGCACGACCTTGCCGGCATAGTCCGCGGTCGGCAGCGGCCCGCCGCCGATCGAGTCGAGCGACACGGAAGGCCAGTCGACCGGCTGGCGCCCGGCCTGCGACCAGGCCGCCGCCGACAGCAGCGCGCCCGCGACGGCGAAGGCCAGCATGCGCAGGACTTTCATCGACCGGCCTCCGTCGTCTTCGTTACTTCTTGGTCGCGGCGTAGCGCGCCTTGGCTTCGTCGTTCGGCGGATAGAGGCCGGGCAGCGGCACGCCGCGCTCGACCTCGGACATGATCCAGCCTTCCAGCCGCTCCTGCTCGGTACCTTCCTTGGCAACTGCCTCGACCAGCGCCTGCGGGATCAGCACCGCGCCGTCATCGTCGACCACGACCACGTCGTTGGGGAACACCGCCACGCCGCCGCAGCCGATCGGCTCCTGCCAGCCCACGAAGGTGAGGCCGGCGACCGAGGGCGGGGCCGCGGCGCCCTGGCACCAGACCGGCAGGCCGGTACCCAGCACGCCCGCGATGTCGCGCACCACGCCGTCGGTGATCAGGCCGGCGACGTTCTTCTTGACCATGCGCGCGCACAATATGTCGCCGAAGATGCCGGCGTCGGTGACGCCCATCGCGTCGGCCACCACGATCGCGCCCTCCGGCATCGCCTCGATGGCGGCGCGGGTCGAGATCGGCGACGACCAGCTCTCCGGCGTGGCGAGATCCTCGCGCGCCGGCACGAAGCGCAGCGTGAAGACGCGGCCCACGAGGCGGCCCTGGCCCGGCTTGATCGGCCGCGTGCCGCGCATCCAGACGTTGCGCAGCCCCTTCTTCAGCAGGATCGTCGTGATGCTGGCGGTGGTGATCTTCGACAGGGTGTCGTGGAGCTCTTTCGAAAGCGGCGTCGTCTGCACGGTGTCTCCGTTTCTCTGGGATCTGAGGTCCGGCGGAGAATAGGCGACGCGCCGCGACACGGCCACGACCGATTGACGTCAATAACCCAGAGGATCGGAGCCGAACCGGTTGGGTCCGACCGTGCCGCGCAGGAAGCCGAGTTCGATCAGGAGCCAGATCGCGCCGATGAAGGGTATCAGCGCGATGAAGATGAACCAGCCCGACCTGTCGCGGTCGTGGCAGCGCTTCACGGTCACGGCCAGGCTGATCCAGTACAGGGGAAGGAACAACAACCCGAAAAGGTTCATCGTCCTCGAGGCGTCCTGTATCGCTTCCATATCCTGTGCCTCCATCGCCGGATAGACGAGAAGGGCGAACAAGGCGCCCATGATCGGAAACTGGATGCCCGCCAGGGCAAGATGCACCCACCAGTAGGGCGCGCGATTGAGGCGGCCCTGAAAGCTGAACAACAGACTCTTCAATTCTAACTCCCCCGATGCTCGCAATCCGAGCAATTCGAGTCTGGCACGTCATCGGGCCGTGTGCCTAGGCCAACCGTAATCGGTCCGCTGTCGCCGCAGCAAACTTCACACAATGGGAAGAGACGGCACCATGCCGCGTCCGACACGCCTTCCCCTGGCCGCCGGGCTGGGGCAGAAGAGCCCCGTCGGCGCCCCGCGCCGGCCCGGTCGCAGACCCACCCGGTCAAAACAGGAGTTCCCGATGATCGACTTCCAAGCCGGCGTGCGCGGCTGATGTTCAGCCTCGTCTTCACCCGGCGGTACAGCATGGCGCACCGGCTGATCGCCGATCCCGCCGGCAAATGCGCCATTCCCCACGGTCACAACGAACAGGTGATCGCCCGTCTCCGCCCCGTGACGCCGCAGCGCCTCGACGGCGGCGCCAACATGGTGGTGCCGTTCGACCGTGCCAAGGCGCGCTGGCACCGCTTCGTCGACGACCAGGTCGACCACGCCTTCCAGCTCGGCGCGGGCGATCCGATGATCGACTGGTTCCGCGCGCACGAGCCGCAGCGGCTCGGCCGCCTGCTGGTGACGCCGGGCGATCCGACGACCGAGATGCTGGCCGCCTGCCTGATGGCCAAGCTCAACGCCTTCCTCTCCGCCGACGGCAACGGGCTGCGCTGCGTCGAACTCACGGTCGAGGAGACGCCGACCAACGCGGTGACGCTCACGGGCGATCCGGCCGAGGTGCTGCCCGCGGGCGCCGGCGCCGGCTGGTGGAGCCGCGCCGACGACAGCATCAACGATCTCGCGGCATGAGCACGATCCGCATCTCCGAGATCTTCGGGCCCACGGTGCAGGGCGAGGGTGCGCTGATCGGCCGGCCCACCGTGTTCGTGCGCACCGGCGGCTGCGACTATCGCTGCTCGTGGTGCGACACGCTCTATGCCGTGCTGCCAGCGTATCGCCACGACTGGTCGCCGATGGCGCCGGAGGCGATCCTGGCGCGGGTCGACGCGCTGACCGGGGCCGTGCCGGTGCTGGTGACGATCTCCGGCGGCAATCCCGCGATCCAGCCGCTCGGGCCCCTGATCGAGCAGGGCCATGCGCGCGGCCATCGCTTCGCGATGGAGACCCAGGGCAGCGTTGCCGCCGCCTGGTTCGCCACGCTCGACCATCTCGTGCTCTCGCCCAAACCGCCCTCGTCCGGCATGGACACCGACTGGCGCGCCTTCGACGCCTGCCTCGCCGCCGCAGACGGCCGGCCGGACATCGTGCTCAAGGTCGCGGTGTTCGACGAGGCCGACTACGCCTTCGCCCGCGCCGCTTCCGCGCGGCACCCGTCGCTGCCGGTCTATCTCTCCATCGGCAACCACACGCCCGGCGAGCCGAACGAAGCCGGCCGCGACGGCGTCGATCAGAAGGGACTCATGGCCCGCTTCCGCTGGCTGGTCGATCGCGTGGGCCAGGACCGCTGGTTCGCCGCGACCGTGCTGCCGCAACTGCACGTGCTGGCCTGGGGCAACGAGCGCGGGGTGTAGCGCGAAGCCTCTCGAGTCTCATGTTCCTCGCCCCCGCTAGGGGGAGAGGCTAGGAGAGGGGGCGGGTCGAGGTGTCGGTGCGCAACC
>CAZPOS010000192.1:0-10627 GCA_964588065.1 uncultured Reyranella sp. | reverse complement strand
CCAGCCCGGTCCGGCGATGCCGCGCACGATGGCGAAGACCAGCCCGGAGGCCAGACCGATCGCCGCGCCGACCACGGGCAGGACCGGCAGCACGTCGGCCAGCTGCCAGCGCGGCAGCCCGACATCGAGCTTCAGCCCGGTGAAGAACGTCATCTGTTCCTTGAAGGCCTGCAGCCATTCGTCGAACGACGTCGGGCGGTGCGCGCCGCCGCCGAAGGAAGAGGAGGAGGGCTCGTGGGGACTGGTCATGATCCCGCGAATATAGGATGGTCCGGCCCCTTCCTGAATGCCCCCGGACGAACAATGTCGGCTGCCTCCTTCGATGAAATGCGCCGGATCCTGCGCGAACTGCCGGGACCCGATCTCACCGCCCAGACCGAGGTGGTCCGCCGCCAGGCCGAGCTGACCAAGCCGCCGGGCTCGCTCGGCCGGCTGGAGGAGATCGCCGAATGGCTGGCCTGCTGGCAGGGCCGCGCCCAGCCGCGGGTCGAGCGGCCGCGCATCGCGGTGTTCGCCGGCACGCACGGCGTCGCCGCACGCGGCGTCTCGGCCTATCCGCCCGAAGTCACCCGGCAGATGGTGACGAACTTCACCAACGGCGGCGCCGCCATCAACCAGCTGGCCGCCGCGATCGACGCCGACCTGCGCATCTACGAGCTCGACCTCGACCATCCGACCGCCGACTTCACGCAAGGGCCGGCGATGGACGAGACGCGGGCGGCCAACGCCATGGCCTACGGCATGATGGCCGCCGAACCCGGCATCGACGTGATGTGCCTGGGTGAAATGGGCATCGCCAACACGACCGCCGCCGCCACGCTCTGCGCCGCGCTCTATGGCGGCACCGGCGCCGACTGGGCCGGCCCCGGCACCGGCGTCTCGGGCAAGGCGCTCGCCCACAAGATCGCGGTGATCGACGAGGCGCTCGCCTTCCACAAGGAGGCGATCGCGCGCCGCGATCCGCTGGAGCTGCTGGCCGCGGTCGGTGGCGAGGAATTCGCGGCCCTGACCGGCGCCATCGTCGCCGCCCGCATGGGCCGCATCCCGGTGCTGCTCGACGGCTTCGCCTGCACCGCCGCCGCCGCGGTGCTGCGCGCCATCGACCGCCGCGCGCTCGACCATTGTATGGTCGCCCACCGCTCGACCGAGCCCGGCCACACGCGCCTGCTCGCCGAGATCGGCGTCCGCCCCCTGTTCGACCTCGACATGCGCCTGGGCGAAGCCTCGGCCGCCGCGCTCGCCGTGCCGCTGCTCAAGGCCGCCGCCGCCTGCCACAACGGCATGGCGACCTTCGCCGAGGCCGGCGTATCCTCGAAGGATGCGTAGACGCACCCTGATCGCGGGACTCCCGCTTCTCGCTCTCGCCCCTGAGGCCGCCTTCGCCCATCCGCCGCGCCAGCCCGACGCGGCGGAGGCGAAGAAGTTCATCCAGGAAGTCACCGACTTCCGCGCCAGGCTCGCGAAAGCCGTACGCGCCAAAGACCTCGCCGCCCTGCGCCCGCTCTACGCCGACGGCTTCACGCACACGACCGAGACGGGAAAGCTCGACACCAAGGACACGCGACTCGCCGCCGCGATGGCCGGCGACCCCATGATCGAGACCGCCCCCGCCACCGACCTCACCTTCCGCGTCTTCACCGGCCCGACCGTGATCGTCACCGGCAAGAGCCCACTCCCAAGCGGCGCGGACCAGAAGACCTACGACGTGCGATGGGTCTCCGTGTACGTGACGGCGAAGGACGGCTGGCAGCTGGCGGCGAGCCAGACGACGCGCCTGTCCTGACCGCATCGAATGGCAAGCCGATGAAACTAGCGCTCGCCATCCTGACCGTCCTGGGGATCTTCTCTTTCCTCTATTTCTTTGTGGCGGCCCTGGGAGCGATGCTCGGTGCCCGGCTGGAACGGCAGCCGTTTCCTTCTGCCAAGACGTCATTCGTTGCAGGCCTGTGGGACGGCGGCCCGTACACGGAGCGCGGCAAGGCACTGATGGCGCGCTACTATCGCAACTTCTTCTTCGCCTTCGCTTCCGGCGCCGTGATGGTCGTATCGAGCGCCGGCTACGTCCATTTGCGGGACGGCGCGGTCGGACCATCTCCCTTCAAGTCTCCGGCCTTCGTCGCGGCGCCAGCCATAGTGTTCGGCAACGCGCTAATAGCCTCTGTCGGTTGTGCCTTGTGGTTGTTGGTGTGCCTGGCAGGCGCTGCGCTACGAAAGCAGCGCGGCGAATCGACGAGCGACGCTCAACGCCGGCAGATCTTCAAGAGTTTGAAGTGGACGACTGGCTGCTTCGTCATTGCAGCGCTGTCGCTCGTGATCATGCGGCACCAATAGGACCGATCCATCGGGCGATGCGACTTCCCTGACGATGGACGCCCACAAGAGCCACCGCGGAGTTGCAGCATGACGATGATGGCGAGAACTCTGAGCCTGCTGATTGCCCTTGCCGTGATGGCGGGATGCGCGCCCCAGCCGGCAGCACGCCTCGACTCATTAAAGACACCGCAGAGCCCTCTGCAGCTTGTCGAAACAATCTGGCATTTTAGTGCTTCAGGCCAGATTTTAGATTCCCATCTCTACACAGTCGATAATCTGAAGCGCGCGTTCGGCGGTTCAGATGTAGACCTGCAGGTAGGCAAATACGACGTCCTCATCGGCTCATATGCGGCAGCAATCCGGCATTTTCCATTCGAAACGCCGCTCCAAAACCAAACATCCTTAGGCGTACAGAGGCGCATACTACATCCGAGCGGAGAGATTCAGGCATCAGTCTTCTTGAGATTCGGACAGCTTCCTGCAACTATCGATCTGGCAACACTCGAAAGGCTGTTCGGGAAGTCGTGGATCGAGAGAGCGAATCCGCCGCCGCCGCATCCGATACCAGGACCACCTGACCACGTTATCCAGTATAAGTTTGGCGAGGAGGGATCCGGTTGGACGGCCTCTTTCGTCCTTGAACGCGGCGGAACGCTCAAGAGCATGGTTGTCGAAATGGAGCGGCCAAAGCCATAAAACACACTGCTCGTGACTGGCGGCCTACTTCGCGAAGGCCTCATTCAGAGCCCTGACCGTTTCGTCCCAGGCCGCCCGGGCCGCCGCTTCGTCGTATGCCAGCCGATGTCCGAACGCGGTCACCGGTGCGGCGCGCGGAAAATTGAAGGCATGCCATGCGCCGGGATAGACGATCAGCCGGACCGAGGCGCCCTCGTGGCTGCGCCGCGCCATCATATCCTGACACGCCTTCGCCGGCGTCCAGTCGTCGAGTTCGCCGATCAGGATCAGGGTCGGCACGGAAAAGTTCTGCTCGTGACACAGCGGGTAATAGGCGACGACGGCCTTGAAGTGCCAATCGACCAAGGTCTCGATGCCGCCGAGTTGCACGGCAGATAGCGCGACCATCGCGCCTTGAGAGAAGCCCACCGCCGCGATCCGGTCAGCATCGACGAACGGCAGGCTGGCCAGGTACTGCAGCGCCCCATAGGCATCCATGACACGATCGACCGGGGGGCCGGCGTCGAACGTGCAGCGATGCGCAATGCCGCGCGGACCGAAGCTGTCGACACTGATCAACACCCACCCCAGTGCCGTAATCCTGGCGCCAAGTGCGTCGTCCGAGGCCTGGCGGCGACCGTCACAGCCGTGAAGCGCCACGACAGCGGGGAACGGACCCTCGCCGACCGGCCGATAGAGCTCGCCCGAGATCAGCTCGGTCGCCTGGACCGGTACAGGTTCACCGCGCTCCCGAGCCAATCGAAGTTGCAGCGGCGATGGCGGCGTGGTCGCTGTCGAAAAGCGAACCGTTTCGGCGGCGGCCGGCATCGCTGCCGCCCCGGCAATGACCATCAGAAGGACCATCGCACGCAGGATCATGGTGCGACGGTGTGCTTCCGGGGAGGCACCGTCAACTCGACCACCTCACCTCCCCCACGCTTCGCGCAGGGCCCCTTCCTCTCCCCCGCAACGCGGCGGAGAGGACCGTTGAGGGTCGTGTTTCTTCGGCTCAGGCGTGGAGGTCGAAGCGGTCGAGGGTCATGACCTTGGTCCAGGCGGCGACGAAGTCTTTCACGAACTTCTCCTTCGCATCGGACTGGGCGTAGACCTCGGCCAGGGCTCGGAGCTGGCTGTGCGAGCCGAAGATCAGGTCGACGCGGGTGGCGGTCCACTTCACGGCGCCGGACTTGCGGTCGCGGCCCTCGTAGACGCCCTCCTCGCCGGCCACCGGCTGCCACTCGGTCGCCATGTCGAGCAGGTTGACGAAGAAGTCGTTGCCGAGCGTCTCCGTCTTGTCCGTGAACACGCCATGCTTGGACTGGCCGACATTGGCTCCCAGCATGCGCAGGCCGCCGACCAGCACCGTCATCTCGGGCGCGGTCAGGGTGAGGCGCTGGGCGTGGTCGACCAGCCGCTCCTCCGGCGACTGCGGCAGCTTCGTGCCGACGAAGTTGCGGAAGCCGTCGGCGGTCGGCTCGAGTGGCGCGAAGGAGTGGACGTCGGTCTGCTCCTGCGAGGCGTCCATGCGGCCCGGCACGAAGGGGACCTTCACGTCGTGGCCGGCAGCCTTCGCCGCCTTCTCGACGGCGGCGACGCCGCCCAGCACGATCAGGTCGGCCAGCGACACCTTCATGCCGCCGGTCGCCGAGGCGTTGAACTCGGCCTGCACCGCTTCGAGCTTCTGCAGGACCGCGGCCAGCTCGGCCGGCTGATTGACCGCCCAGTCCTTCTGAGGTGCCAGGCGGATGCGCGCGCCGTTGGCGCCGCCGCGCTTGTCGGCGCCGCGGAAGGTTGCGGCCGAGGCCCAGGCCGTGGTCACCAGCTGCGACAGCAGCTTGGCCTTGAGGGCTTCGATCTCGGCCTCGCCGACCAGCGGATGGTCGACCGCAGGGATCGGGTCCTGCCAGATCAGATGCTCCTTCGGCACGAGCGGGCCGAGATAGCGCGCGATCGGGCCCATGTCGCGGTGCGTGAGCTTGAACCAGGCGCGTGCGAAGGCCTCGGCGAACTGGTCGGGGTTCTCGAAGAAGCGCCGCGAGATCTTCTCGTAGGCCGGGTCGAAGCGCAGCGACAGGTCGGTGGTGAGCATCGTCGGCAGGCGACGCTTCGACGGGTCGTTCGGATTCGCCGGATCGGGCACCGTCGCCTGGGCGTTCTTGGCGACCCATTGATGGGCGCCGGCCGGGCTCTTGGTCAGCTCCCATTCATGGCCGAACAGGCTCTCGAAGAAGTTGTTGCTCCACTTCGTCGGCGTCGTGGTCCAGGTGACTTCGAGGCCGCTGCCGATCTGGTCGGCGCCCTTGCCCGAGCCGAAGCTGCTCTTCCAGCCCAGCCCCTGCTGCTCGATCGGCGCGGCTTCCGGCTCCGGCCCGACCAGGGCGGCGTCGCCGGCACCATGGGTCTTGCCGAAGGTGTGGCCGCCGGCGATCAGCGCCACCGTCTCCTCGTCGTCCATCGCCATGCGCGCGAAGGTCTCGCGGATGTCGCGCGCCGCCGCCACCGGATCGGGGTTGCCGTTGGGGCCCTCGGGATTGACGTAGATCAGGCCCATCTGCACCGCGCCCAGCGAGCCCTGGAGCTGGCGGTCGCCGCTGTAGCGCTCGTCGGCCAGCCACTTGCCCTCGGGACCCCAGTAGATGTCCTGCTCGGGCTCCCAGGTGTCGGCGCGGCCGCCGCCGAAGCCGAAGGTCTTGAAGCCCATCGATTCCAGCGCGACGTTGCCGGTGAGGATCAGCAGGTCGGCCCAGGAGAGCTTGTTGCCGTACTTCTGCTTGATCGGCCACAGCAGCCGGCGGGCCTTGTCGAGGTTGACGTTGTCGGGCCAGGAGTTCAGCGGCGCGAAGCGCTGCTGGCCGCCGCCGGCGCCGCCGCGGCCGTCACCGACGCGATAGGTGCCGGCACTGTGCCAGGCCATGCGGATGAAGAACGGGCCGTAATGGCCGAAGTCGGCCGGCCACCAGTCCTGCGAATCGGTCATCAGGGCCTTCAGGTCCTTGATGACGGCATCGAGGTCGAGGCTCTTGAACGCCTTGGCGTAGTCGAAGGCCTCGCCCATCGGATTGGAGAGCGGGGAATGCTGGTGCAGGACTTGCAGGTCGAGCTGGTTGGGCCACCAGTCGCGGTTGGTCCGGCCCTTGGGGGCACCGCTGAACGGGCACTTGCTCTCGGTCGTCATCGTCCATCCCTCATGTTCTAGGCTCTCGGCCTGAATTTAGAACGATTCTAAATTATAAGTCACGTTCTTTGTCGAACGGACTCATTTTCGAGCGGGCGGGACGGGGGCGCCACCTATCCTTTGGCATGGTTCTGGCGTCTGCGAGGACAACCACCACAAGGAAAACAGGGACCTCGCATGATCTTCCGCACCAAAGCCGTCCTGGGGACCGTCGCGCTGCTGGCGTCGCTGGCCGCAACCCCGGTCCTGGCGCAGGGCACCTTGCGCATCGGCATGACCGCCTCGGACATTCCGCTCACGACCGGCCAGACCGACCAGGGCGGCGAAGGCATGCGGTTCATGGGCTACACGCTCTATGACGGGCTGATCAATTGGGACCTGTCCTCGGCCGACAAGGCGTCGGTGCTGGTGCCGGGCCTCGCCACCTCGTGGAAGGTCGACGAGTCCGATCCGACGCGCTGGACCTTCACCCTGCGCGACGGCGTGAAGTTCCACGACGGCAGCGACTTCAAGGCCGACGCCGTGGTCTGGAACCTCGAGAAGCTGCTGAATGAAAAGTCGCCGCAGTTCGATCCCAAGCAGGCGGCGCAGGGCCGCTCGCGCATTCCCGCGGTCGCCTCCTACAAGGTGATCGACGACAGGACGGTCGAGATCACGACCAAAACGCCCGACGCCTTCCTGCCCTATCAGATCTCGTGGGTCATGATGTCGAGCCCGGCGCAGTGGGAGAAGGTCGGCAAGGACTGGAACAAGTTCGCGCAGACGCCGTCGGGCACCGGCCCGTGGAAGCTCACCGCCTTCCAGCCGCAGACCCGCGCCGAACTGTCGCCGAACAAGGACTATTGGGACAAGGCGCGCGTGCCGAAGCTCGACAAGATGGTCCTGCTGCCGATCCCCGAACCCGCGACCCGCACGGCGGCGCTGCGCTCGGGCCAGGTCGACTGGATCGAGGCGCCCTCGCCCGACGCGATCCCGAGCCTGGAGAAGGCGGGCTTCAAGCTGATCAGCAACGCCTATCCGCACAACTGGACCTGGCACCTCTCCTTCGCCGACGGCTCGCCGTGGAAGGACGTGCGCGTCCGCAAGGCGGCCAACCTCGCGGTCGACCGCGAGGGGCTGAAGGTGCTGCTGAAGGGCATGATGATCCCGGCCAAGGGCTTCCTCACGCCGGGCAGCCAGTGGTTCGGCAGCCCGAGCTTCGACGTGAAGTTCGATCCCGAGGCGGCCAAGAAGCTGCTGGCCGAGGCGGGCTTCAGCAAGGCCAAGCCGGTGACGGCGAAGGTGCTGATCTCGAGCTCCGGGTCGGGCCAGATGCTGCCGTTGCCGATGAACGAGTACATCCAGCAGAACCTGGCCGACGTCGGCATCAAGATCGAGTTCGAGGTCGCCGAGTGGAACACGCTGATCAACCTGTGGCGGGCCGGCGCCAAGTCCGACCTGGCGAAGGGCGCCAGCGCGCTGAACTTCAGCTACTTCATCCAGGATCCGTTCACCGCCTTCATCCGCCATCTCGATTCGAAGCTGGTGGCGCCCAACGGCACCAACTGGGGCTTCTACCAGGACCCGGGCATGGACGCTCTGCTGGAGAAGGCGCGCACGACGTTCGATTCGAAGGCGCAGGACGAGGCGCTGAAGAAGGTCCACGAGAAGATCGTCGACGATGCGCTGTTCCTGTTCGTGACCCACGACGTCGCGCCCCGCGCGCTGTCGCCCAAGGTCACGGGCTTCATCCAGGCTCAGAACTGGTTCCAGGACTTCTCGCCGATCACGATGAAGTAGATGGATAAGGGGGTGGCGTGCGCGCCGCCCCCTCATCCAGCCTTAAGCCCGCACCCGGTCCCACCAGTCGCGGGTGCGGTACCAGGCGCCGACGAAGGGCAGGACCCATTCGGGGTTGCCGCTGTAGAAGGGGACGGTCGGGAAATCCTGGCCGTCGAAGGCATTGACGGGCGCGTTCGAGCCGCCGGCGATCTTCCGCGCGGTCTGGTAGCCGAGATAGGACATCATCGCGACGCCCGAGCCGTTGCAGGCCATCAGATAGTGCATGCCCTGCTCGACTCCCATGTGCGGCAGGAAGTCGAAGGCGAAGGCCACGTTGCCGGTCCAGGCGTGGGTGATCTTCACCCCCTTGAGCTGCGGCCAGCGCTCCAGCATGTAGCCATGCAGCACCGGCGCGCTGACCTCGGGCGTCACCTGGGTGAAGCGGGCACGGCCGCCGAAGATCACGCGCTTGTTGTCCGGAGATTGCCGGTAATAGCAGAGCACGCGCTTGGTATCGGAGACGACGCGGTTCTTTGGAATGAGGCTCTGTACCAGATCCTCGGGCAGCTCCTCGGTCGCGATGATGTGGCTGGCGACCGGCACCAGCTTGCGGCGCAGGGTCGGGGTGAGTTCGGTCGTGTAGCCGTTGGTCGCGATCACCACCTCGCGCGCCTCGATCGGGCCCTTGCTGGTGAGAACCCGGAACCCACCCCCTGCTCCCTTGGGCTTGCGTTCGATCTTTTCGGCATCGCAGTTGGCGCAGAGCGTCGCGCCGGCGCGGTGCGCGGCCTTCAGCAGGCCGCCATAGTAGAGCGCGGGATGGAGCTGGCCGGTGCGTTCCACGACCATGCCGCCATAGTAGTAATCCGAGGCGATCTCCTCGCGTTGCCGCTCGCGCGGCACCATGTAGGTGCCGAGCGCCGCCTGCTCGTTGTAGGTCGAGACCTTGGCCTGCTGTTCGGCGAAGTGGCGCGGCGTGTAGGCGCCGCTGAAGCGGCCGTTCATGCGCCAATGGCACTCGATGCCCTCGCGCTGGATGACGGTCTCGACTTGGGTCAGTGAATCGGCGGCATCGCTCAGCATGCTTGCCATCACCTTCTTCCAGGCCTCGGGATCGCCGCCGACACCCTTGCCAGAGAAGCCCTTGCCCATGGTGGTGCCGCCGCTGACGCCACCGCCATTGCGCGTCGAGGCACCGACGCCGAAGTCGCCGCGCTCCAGCACCGTGACGTCGATGCCCGAGCGCGCCAGCTCCAGCCCGGTCGACAGGCCGCCATAGCCCGCGCCGACCACCAGCACATCCGTCTTGAGCGGCGGATCCTGGCTCAGCTCGTTGGAGGGATGCCACCACTCCCACCACCAGGGCATCGCCTTGAAATCCTTGTGGAAGACGCTGTCGGCCATCGAACTCTCCTAACGCGCACTATCCTTCAACCCCCGGCCGAAGCGGCCGATCAGCACGAGCACGACCGACACCAGCAGGATCTGCATCACCGACACGGCGGCGATGGTCGGGTCGATCTCCATCAGGATGTTGTCGAACATCTTCTTCGGGAGCGTCATGTTGGCGCCGGCCAGGAACAGCGCCACGACGACCTCGTCGAACGAGGAGATGAAGGCCAGCAGCCCGGCCGAGACGAGGCTGGGGCGCAGCAACGGCAGGGTGACGCGCGAGAGCGTACGCCAGCGGCTGGCGCCCAGTCCCTCGGCGGCCTGTTCCAGCGAGCGGTCGAAGTCGCGCAAGCCCGCCCCGATCACCAGCACCACGAAGGGCAGCGCCAGTATCGTGTGGGCGATCACCAGCCCGTACCAGGTGCCGATCAGCTTCAGCTTGGCGAACAGGCCATAGACCGCCACCGAGAGGATGATGGTCGGCACGATCACGGGCGCGAGCGCCAGCCGGTCGATCAGGATGCGGCCGAAGAATTTCCCGCGCACCAGGGCGAAGGCCAGCGGCACGCCCAGCGCCAGGGCGAATACCGCCGTCGCACTGCCGATGTAGAGCGAGCGCCAGGTGGCATCGATCCATTGCGGATCGTCGAGATAGCGCTCGTACCACTGCCAGGAGAAGCCCGGCGGCGGGAACTGCATGTAGGGCGCCGACGACAGCGAGATCGGGAACACGACCAGCAGCGGCAGCATCAGGAAGAAGTAGATGAGACCGCACGACACGACGAGAAGCCGGCGACTCATCGCGCCGCCTCCGTCCGCGTGAAGCGCTGGGCGATCGCGTAGACGGCGAAGGTGAAGACCAGCAGCACCGCCGAGAGCGCCGCGGCAAACGGCCAGTTCAGCGCCTCGCGCACCTGCTGCTCGATCAGCACGGCGATCATCATCACCCGGCCGCCGCCCAGCAGCGCCGGGGTGATGAAGAAGCCCAGCGACAGCACGAACACCAGCACCGAGCCGGCGAAGATGCCGTTCAGGGTGAGCGGCAGGTAGATCCGCCTGAAGATGGCGAAGCTCGACGCGCCGAGGCCCGCGGCCGCCGCGGGAATGGCGGGATCGACCTTGCGCACCGCGCCGTAGATCGGTAGCACCATGTAGGGCAGCAGCACGTGCACCATGCCGATCAGCACGCCGGTGAAATTGTGCAGCAGCGGGATCGGATCGCCGATGATGCCCGCCTCGATCAGCGTGCGGTTGAACACGCCGTTGCGGCCGAGCAGCACCATCCAGGCGTAGGTGCGCACCAGCACCGAG
>CAZPOS010000191.1:4989-10853 GCA_964588065.1 uncultured Reyranella sp. | reverse complement strand
GCCTTGTCGAGATCGCGCTTCTTCCAGGCGTCGTGCATGTCACCGCACAGGCGCGGCGCGATATTGGCCGTCACCGAGATGCAGCCGTCGCCGCCCTGGGCGAGAAAGCCGAGCGCGCTCGCATCCTCGCCCGAGAGCTGGACGAAGCCCTTCTTCGCCTTGAGGCGGGTCAGGGTCGGTCGCGCCATATCGTAGCTCGCATCCTTGATGCCCACGATGTTGCGGACCTGCGACAGACGGATCACGGTCTCCACCTGCATGTCGCCGCCGGTGCGCGGCGGCACGTTGTAGAGCAGGATCGGAATGTCGACGGCGTCGGCCACCGCCTTGAAATGCTGGAAGAGGCCTTCCTGGGTCGGCTTGTTGTAATAGGGCACGACCAGCATGGCGGCGTCGGCACCGGCCTTCTTGGCATGCTGGGTGAGTTCGATCGCCTCGGCGGTCGAGTTTGAGCCCGTGCCGGCGATGACCGGTACGCCGGAGCCCTTGGCCGCGCTTATGCAGATGTCGATGACGCGCTTGTGCTCTTCCATCGAGAGGGTGGGCGATTCGCCGGTGGTGCCGCACGGGACCAGCCCGTCGGTGCCTTCCTCGATCTGCCAGGCCACGAACTTCTCGAATCCCTTCTCGTCCACCGATCCGTTCTTGAACGGCGTAATCAGTGCGACGAGCGATCCGGTGAACATGGCTTTCCTCCGATTTTGGCTTGAAGAACCACTCTAGGCTCCGGGGTTTGACGCTGCAAGGTTGAGCAGCCCGCCATTGTGATGCCGCAACTCCCTGCCTACCATTCCGGGCGTGAACCAGAGCAAATCCCCCCTCATCTTGTTGGCCCTCCTGGTGGCGGCGGGCCCCGCCCTGGCCCAGCCGGCCGCGCCGACCACGGGCGTGCGGCGCCTGCCGGGCGACGTCGAGAAACCCGAGGCTCCGCCCTCGTCGCCGTCATCTCCTGCACCGTCCGCGCAAGGACGTCCGCCATCGGCCGCCCCGGCGCCGTCGACGCAGGCCGTGGCCGCCAGTCCGCTGAACGCGGCCGAGATCGCGGCTTTCACCACCGCGCTCAAGGCGATCGACGACAGCCGCTGGGCCGACGCGAGGGCAGCCGTCGCCAACTTCCGCAACACGCTGCTCGACCGCTACGTCGCCTGGAGCATCCTGCGGGCGGCACCTAGGACCGAGGCGAACTTCGCCGCGACATGGCGGTTCCTGCGCGAACAGCCCGACTGGCCCGAGCCCGAGGTGCTGCGCCGCCAGGCCGAGGAGCGGATCGGTCCCGAGACGCCGGCCACCGAAGTCGTGCGCTACTTCACGGCCTTTCCGCCGCTCACCAGTACCGGCCACATGCGCCGGCTGGAGGCCGCCGCCACGGCGGCGCCCAACGACGTCCCCCGTTTCGCCCGCGACACCTGGCAGAATGCGACGCTGCGCAATTCCGACGAGAACGACTTCCTCAATCGGTACGCCCAGTTCCTTACCGGGGCCGACCAGGTCGCCCGCTTCGACCGTATCTTGCGCGAGGGCCGCCCGCAGGTGGCCCGCGACCTGGTGCCGAAACTGCCGCCGGACTATCTGGCCGTCGCCAATGCCCGCCTCGCGATGGCGAACCGCGCCGCCGACGCCGCCACGCTCGTGAAGGCGCTGCCAGCGGCTCGCCTCAACGAGCCCACGCTGCGTTTCGAGCGCATGCAGTGGATCCGCCGCACCGGCACGCTGGACGAGGCGAAGGCGGCCCTCGCCGGTCCCATCCCCAATCAGAACGATGCCTGGTGGAACGAGCGCAACCTCGTGGTGCGCGCGCTGCTCGACGCCGATCGTCCGGCCGACGCCTATGCCGTCGCCATCGGTCACGGCCTCACCAAGGGCGTCGCCTTCGCCGAGGCGGAGTTCCTCGCCGGCTGGATCGCGCTGCGCCAGCTCAAGAAGCCGGCCGTCGCGCTGAAGCACTTTTCCACGCTGTACGACGGCGTCTCGACCGACATCTCGAAGAGCCGCGGCGCCTACTGGCTCGCCCGCACCTATGAAGCCGCCAGGCAAACCAAGGATGCCAGCGACTGGTACGGGCAGGCGGCCAGCTACGGCCAGACCTTCTACGGTCAACTGGCCGCGCGGAAGCTTCAAGGCGTGAACCCGAAGTTTCCGGTCGATCCCGTGCCCACGACTGCCGACAAGCAGGCGCTGGCCGGCCGCGAACTGGCGACGATGGCGCGCTATCTCGGCCAGGTCGAGGAGTACGACCGGGCCCGGCCGTTCCTGCTGCGCCTCGCGCGCACGGTCACCTCCCCCGGCGAAGTGGCGCTGCTGGCACAGCTCTCCCTCGACCTTAAGCGCCCCGACGTCGGGCTCACGGTGGCCCGTCGCGGCGCCGAAAATGGCGTGGTGCTGTTCGACGCAGCCTTTCCCGTCGTCGACCTGGGCCCCACCGGCTCGATCGAACGGGCGCTCGCCCTGGCGCTCGCCAAGCAGGAGAGCTCGTTCAATGCCGGCGCTGTCTCGACCTCCAATGCGCAGGGCCTGATGCAGCTCCTGCCGACGACGGCGCGCGACGTGGCCGGGCGGTTGAGAGTACCCTTCATCGAGAGCAAGCTGACGCGCGATCCTGCCTACAACGTCCAGCTGGGCAGCCAGTATCTCGCCGAGATGCTGCAGCGGTTCGGCGGCTCCTACGAGCTTGCGCTGGCGGCCTACAATGCCGGCCCCAATCGCGTCGCCCGGTGGATCGAGGCCGGCGGAGACCCGCGCACCGCCAAGATCGACATGATCGACTGGATCGAGATGATGCCGTTCCGCGAGACGCGCAACTACGTGCAGCGCATCATGGAAGCCGTCACCGTCTATCGCAGCCGTCTGAATGGCCCTTTCCAGACCGTGCCGCCGGCCGTTGGTCGGTCATAGCGCGAAGCGTCAGAAACGTCCGGGACGGCGCCGCGTTGATCCGCATCAAGGCCGGGTCCCCGACCTGGCCGCATCGTCGTCCGAAATGCTTCGAGGTACGCCATGACCGATGCCCTGCTCCTCGCCTGTCCCCGCTGCAGCACGCTCAACCGCTTTCCCCGTGAGCGGCTGGCCGCGGGCAACAAGGGCAAGTGCGGCCAGTGCGGATCGCCGCTGTTCGACGGACATCCCGTGGCCCTCGATGCGAAGAGCTTCGAGGCCCATGCCGGCAAGAGCGACCTTCCGGTGCTGGTCGACTTCTGGGCGCCCTGGTGCGGGCCCTGCAAGGCCATGGCGCCGCAGTTCGAGCGCGCGGCCGCGCGGCTGGAGCCGGCCGTGCGGCTCGCCAAGATCAACACGGACGAAGAGCAGGACCTCGCTCAGCGGTTCGGCATCCAGGGGATACCGACGATGATCCTGTTCCACCACGGCAAGCCGATTGCGCGCCAGTCGGGCGCCATGGATGCGAGCGCCATCGAACGCTGGACGCGCGACGCGCTGGCACGCTGACCTCGCTGCCGTCTATCCGCTGAAGCGCTGCACCACGCCTGCCGGCAGCGGCCCTTTGTTCACGGCGGCGATCGCCTCCTCGAGATGCTGGAGCGTCGAGTAACCGACCAGCATCGTCGAGACACTCGGATGCGAGATCACGAAGCGCTCGGCGAGTTCGGTCAGGCTGTCGGCCGCACCTTCCTTCACGAGCGGCTCCAGTGCCCGCGCGCGGGCGACGTCGCCTGCGAAGTCGGGGGCCGAGCCGATCGGCGGGACCTGCTGCTGGGCGAGCGGGTGACGGTCCATCGTTCCGGCAAGCGCTCCGCCCGCCAGGGCGCGAATCACGATCGTGCCCATGCCGGCGGCCTGGGCCCGATCGAGCAGGCGACCATAGTCGAGGCCGGGCGCACCCGTCGGCATCGGACCGCCGGCACTGGGATTGAGCGCATTGTAGACGACCTGAACCGTGTCGAAGAGCCGCGAATCGACGGCCTTCAGCAGCGCGGTGGGCTCGCCGACGCCACTGAAGCCGATGAAGCGCGTCTTGCCCTGCTGCCGCAGCTTCTCCAGCGCCGGCACCACCTCGTTCAGCGCAATCTCGACATCGAGCTTGTCGCCCGCATCCGCCGCCACCAGCGGATTGTGCAGCTGCAGCAGGTCGACATGGTCGCGCCCCAGGCGCTTCAGGCTCTCCTCGGTCGACCGGACGATGAGCCCGGCGACGTCGGCGCGATCCGCCGCGGCGAGGCGGAATTTGGTGCCGACCACGACGTCCGCCTTCAGCGACTTCAGCACGCGACCGAGATTCTTCTCCGATTCACCGTCGCCATATTTCGCCGCCGTGTCGAAATAGTTGATGCCGGCCTCGATGGCCCGCGCCACGGCACGCTCCTGATCCTGCGCGGCACCTTTGGTGAAGAGTCCGCCGACCGCGCCCGCACCGTATCCGAGCACCGAAACCTCGAGGCCCGTCCGGCCGAGCTTGCGCTTCTGCACTGATTCCTCCCTGTCCTTTTTCGGAGCGCACGGCGCCCGTCGCACGCTCAAGCATTCTCGATGCGCACCTGGCCCGCTTCGTTGTCCACGACCACGTGGTTGTCGTAGTAGGTGACGATCGGCCTGGCACCGAAGGCCGCTTCCATGCGGGCTTCCCATTCCGGCGTGTACCAGGCGCGGGCCGCCGCTTCCGACGCCCAGAGATAGACTCCACCGCCGCCGGCCTCGCCGTTGAGATAATATTTCCTCAACAGGCCCTTCGCGCCGAGCGCGGTATAGGTCGGCGCCGACTTCCTGGCGGCTTCGACGGCGGCGTCCCGGGGACGCTTCGGCATGGGGATTTGAACGATGGCGACGAACATGCTTGTTAGCCTACGGTCTGGACCCCTCCGGAGCAATTGAATGGCCGCCCCCCTTCCAGGCATCGAGATGTGCGTCTTCGACGCCTACGGTACGCTGTTCGACTTCAATTCGGCCGTTGCGCGCCATCGCCGAACGATCGGGGCTTCGGCCAATGCCCTGTCGGAGCTGTGGCGGACCAAGCAGATCCAGTACACGTGGCTGCGCAACGCCATGGGCAGCTATGCGCCGTTCTGGCAGGTGACCGGCGAGGCGCTCGACCATTGCCTCGCCGCCCATCGCATCGTCGATCCCGTGGCACGCGAGCGGCTGATGAGCGCCTACCTGGCGCTCGATCCGTTTCCCGAGGCACCCGGCATGCTGGCCTGCCTCGCGCGGGCCGGCATGCGCGCCGCAATCCTGTCCAACGGCAATCCCGGCATGCTCGACCCGATGGTGGCGGCGTCCGGTCTCGCCCATCGCTTCGAGGCGGTGCTGAGCGTCGACGAGGCCGGTGTCTTCAAGCCCGATCCGCGAGTCTATAGCCTCGTCGAAAGCCGCTGCGGCGTCACGCCCGACAAGGTCTGTTTCCTGTCGTCGAACTGCTGGGACGCGCATGGCGCCGCGCAGTTCGGCTTCCGAAGCGTCTGGGTGAACAGAACCGGCGCGCCCGACGACAGACTCCCCGGCGCCCTTGCGGCTGAAATCCGCGATCTTTCCGACCTTCCCGACCTGATTGGTGTTCCACGATGAGTTCGCTTCCTGCTTCTGCCGCCGCCACATTCGCCGACGTCCAGGCCGCCGCCCGGCGCCTCGACGGCGTCACGATCCGCACGCCCCTGCTCGAAAACGAGAGGGTCAACCGCAAGCTCGGCGGGCGACTGTTCCTGAAGGCAGAGTGCCTCCAGCGCACCGGCTCGTTCAAACTGCGCGGCGCCTACAACTTCCTGGCATCGATGAGCGAGGCGGACCGCGCCAAGGGCGTTGTCGGCTGGTCGTCAGGCAACCATGCCCAGGGCCTGGCCGAGGCGGCCCGCCTGCTCGGCACCAAGGCCACTATCGTGATGCCGGCCGATGCGCCGGCCCTCAAGGTCGCCAACACCCGC
>CAZPOS010000191.1:0-4979 GCA_964588065.1 uncultured Reyranella sp. | reverse complement strand
CAGCGCATCCTCGCATTGCAGCGCGCGGTGGAGGATGTGTGCGTGGCACACGGTATCATGCGCGACGACAAGCGCTTCACGCCGCATTTCACCATCGGTCGCGTGAAGGACAGCCGCGAGGAGATCGGTCACGGTATCGCCGCTAAGACCGGTGCCACCATCGTTCCGCCCTACGACCATCCCTGGATTCTCACCGGCCAGGGCACGGCGGGGCTCGAGATCGCCGAGCAGGCGAAGCAGCTGGGGGTCACCCTCGACGCGGTGGCGGCACCCTGCTCGGGCGGCGGACTGGCGACCGGCGTGGCGCTGGGCGTCAAGGGCATCAGCCCGACGACGTCCGTGCACGCGGGTGAGCCCGCCGGCTTCGACGATCTGGCCCGGTCGCTTGCGGCGGGGACCAAGCAGAAGAACGAGAAGCTCTCGGGCTCGATCTGCGATGCGCTGCTGGCGCCGACGCCGGGCGACGTCACCTTCCCGTTGGCGCAGCAGCTCCTCGGACCGGGACTGGTGGTCACCGACGAAGAGGTGCTGGACGCGATGGAACTGGCCTTTCGCGAGTTCAAGCTGGTGGTCGAGCCGGGCGGTGCCGTGGCGCTCGCGGCGGCGCTCACCGGGAAGCTGCCGGTCGCAAACCGGGCCGTGGCCGTCGTCTGTTCAGGCGGCAATGTCGACCATGCCACCTTCAAGCGGGCGCTCGACCGGGCGACCGGATGATCTCCCGGGGGCGGGGCAAGCGGAACTGGCGGATATTCCTCTGGCTGAGCCTGGGGAGTGCCCTGATCAGCGCCTATTTCGGCTATGCCGTCAACGAGGGGGAGGTTCCGCGCTGGCGGTCGGCGTTGTCGGGGATCGCGAGCTCGCTCGCGATCGCCACGCCGATCCTCCTCTTCGAGATCTGGGGCCAGCGCCAGGGGTTCGTGCGGCATCACCTGCAAAGATTGCCGCTCTTCTGGTTCTTCCTCTTCAGGCTGTCCTTCTATTCGGTCGTCATCGTGGGCGGCCTCGTTTTCACCCGCGTCGCGATCGCACCCCAAGGATTGCAGTTCGACGCGACGTTCCGCGATTCGCTCGTGTTCGCCATTTCCATGGCGACGATCGCCAACCTCCTGTTCCAGATCGGCCTGTTGCTGGGCTTCCGAACTCTTTCGACGCTGCTGATCGGCCGCTATGCCAAGCCGCGAGCGGAGCAGCGGGTCTTCCTGTTGATCGACATGAAGAACTCGACCGGTCTCGCCGAGAGGCTGGGGCCGATCCGCTTCCACGAGTTGCTCAACGACTTCTTCCGGGACATCGCGGACGCCGCCCTCGAATGCGGCGCGGAGATCCATAAATACGTAGGTGACGAGGCGATCCTGACATGGCCGGCGGAACGGTCACTCACGGGCGACTGCCTCGCCTGCCCCTTCGTCGCACAGCGCCGCATCGCCGGGAATGCCGCTCAATATCGCAAACGTTTCGGCGTGGTTCCCGAGTTCAGGGCAGCCTTGCACAGCGGAGAGATCGTCGCCGGTGAAATCGGCGATGTCCGGCGCGAGATCGCCTATGTCGGCGACACGCTGAACGTCGCGGCGCGCCTGCTCGAATCGGCAAAAACGCTCGGCCGCGACGTGCTCGTCTCGACGGAATTCCTCGGGAAGGCCGAGCTTCCGCCCGGACTCAGGACCGAGCCGCTGCCGACCCTCTCGATCCGCGGGCGCGACGCACCGCTGGAGATCGCCGGCCTATCGCTGAGCGTCGGCGAGAATCAGGTCTGAGGCCTTTTCGCCTATCATCATGCAGGCGGCGTTGGTGTCTCCCGATACCAGCGTCGGCATCACCGAGGCGTCGGCGACCCGCAGGCCTTCAACCCCATGGACCCTGAGCCGGGGATCGACCACCGCCGCCGGGTCATGTCCCATCCGGCACGTGCCGACCGGGTGATAGGCCGACTGGCCTTCCCGGCCGGCAAAGTCCAGGAACTCCTCGTCCGTGAAGACATCGGCGCCCGGCAACATTTCTTCTACGACGATGCGCCCGAGGGCCGGGCAGCGCGCCAGGAGGCGCGTAAAACGCGCGGCCGCGACGACGGCCAACCGGTCATTGTCCGTCGACAGGTAGTTGGCCACGATCGCCGGCGCCGCCTGCGGCTCGGGCGAAGTGATGCGGACATGGCCGCGGCTTTCTGGACGGCACTGGTTGGCAACAATCGTGAAGCCCGAGAAAGGATGCAGCCCCTTCTCCAGACTGTCGAACGACCATGGAAGGAAATGCAGCTGGGTGTCGGGTTCCTGCGATTGCGGCATGAGACGCACGAAGGCGCCCGCAAAGGCCGGCATGGCGGTGAGTGGACCGATGCGCCCCGCGGCATAGACGAGCAACGCGCTGAGGCGCCGGTGGATCATGTGAAAGTCGTCGTTCAGCGACAGTCGCCACCACGTCCGGTAAGCCGAGCGGATGCAGTAGTGATCCTGCAGGTTCTCGCCCACCCCCGGCAGGTCGCGCACGACGGGGATGCCGAGCGACGAAAGGTGGCGCGCGGCTCCGATGCCTGAAAGCTGGAGCAACTGTGGAGAGCCGACGGCTCCGGCGCTCAGGATGACCTCGCGGCGCACGCGCACCAAGCGGGTGGCGCCGCCAATGCGGTAGGCCACCCCGACCGCGCGTCCACCTTCGACCACGACGCGCTCCACCAACGCCCCCGTCAGGACGCGGCAGTTGGATCGGCGCCGCGCGCCTGCGATGTAGGCCCGACCGGTCGAATTGCGCCGGCCACCGGTGACGGTGCCGTGGTAATAGCCGGCGCCCTCCTGAGTCGGACCGTTGAAGTCCGTCGTGGAGGCCACGCCGGCTTCGCCACAGGCTTCCAGGAAGGAATCGCCCAGCTTGTTGTGGTAGCGGGCCTGGGTGATGCCGACCCGGCCCTCGCCGCCGCCACGCTCGGCACCGCCGTCGACGAAGGCCTCGAGGCGTCGGAAGTATGGAAGACAGTCGTCGAACGACCAGCCCTCGTTGCCCATGCGGCGCCAACCGTCGTAGTCGGACGCGAGTCCCCTGACGTAGATCATACCGCCGATTGCACTCGATCCGCCCACCACCTTCCCGCGCGGCCAGTAGACGCGCCGGCCGCCGAGATGCTCCTCCGGCTGTGTCCAGGATCTCCAGTTCACGGTGGGATTGACGAGTGCCTTGGCGAAGCCCGCAGGAATCGACAACCAGGGGATCGTTGCTTCTGGTCCGGCCTCCAGAAGCAGGACGGCATGGCGCCCCGTCGCAGTCAGACGGTCAACGAGGGGGCCGCCAGAGGATCCCGCCCCGACGACGACATAGTCGAACTCATCCATCCCTCTGTTTGCTAGGCGACTTCAGCCGCGCGAGCAAGCTGCCGAGAATGCCTTTCGGCAGGAAGATGATGAAGACGACCAGCAGCAGGCCGTAGAGCAGATTGTCCCAGCCCACCGCCTTGGTTCCAAAGCCGATGCGCAGAACTTCGGCCAGCAGAATGGTGATGATCGCGCCGACCGTCGGTCCCAGCGCCACGTAGATGCCACCGACCACGGCCGCGAAGACCATTTGCAGGGACACCGCGATTCCGCTCACCGTGTCGGGAGCGATGAACATCTGGTACTGCCCGTAAAGCGCGCCCGCCATTGCGGTCATGACCGCACTGATCACGGTGATCCGCAGCTTCTCGGCCGTCACGTTGACGCCCGCCGCGGCCGCGGCGTCCTCGTCCTCCGAGATCGCCTCCATCGCGTAACGGCTCATGCTGTGATCGATCCAGTACCAGACAGCCAGGCCGCCGGCCCAGACACCCAGCGCGATCAGGTACCACACGACCTTGTCGTCGAACTGCAACGCGAGGATGTGGCTGCCCTTCGTCCGCTCGGGCGTGTAGCCCAGCGATCCGCCGGTATAGTCGCGGGTGGCGATGATGACCTGCAGGACGATGCCCGACAGGGCGAGCGTCACGAGCGCGAAATAATGGCCGGTGATACGGAAGCGAAAGCAGGGATAGGCCACCACCAGGGCCAGCGCGCCAGCGCACAGCATGGCTGCGGGAATCCCGATCCACGGCGAGACACCGAGGTGATTCCAGAGAAGCGCCGTGACATAGGCACCAACTCCCATGAATCCGCCATGGCCCAGCGAAACCAGGCCGAACCGCCCCATCATCGACCAGGACGTGTAGGCGAACGACCAGATGAGGATCAGCACCAGAATGTGCAGATGGTACGGATCGCGATAGACGAAGGGCAGCGCGACCAGCGCCGCCAGGCCCATGACCCAGGCGAGCGGCTTGTTCATGAGCGCTTCGCCAGCAGGCCGGCGGGCCGGATGAACATCATGACGATGAAGAAGGCAAAGGCCAGCACGTAGCCCCATTCGAGGTCGGAGAAGAGACCGCCGAGCGAGATGATCTCGGCGAACAGGAAGGCCGCCACGAAGCCGCCGACGAAGTTGCCGAGACCGCCCAGCACGCAGATCAGGAAGGTGATCGGCCCGAAGGACAGGCCGACGAAGGGATGGACGTCGTACTGCAGCACCAGCAGGCAGGCCGCGAGCCCCGCCAGCCCGCCGCCCAGCGCCGAGGTCACGAGATAGATCTTCTTCGTGTCGACGCCCATCAGCGCCATGATCTGGCGGTCCTGGGCGATCGCACGAATGGCCGTGCCGGTGTAGGTGCGCGTCATGAAGAGATAGACCGCGACCATGCCGATCAGCGCCGCGATGAAGGCCAGCAGCCGTGCGTAGCTGAAGTGCATCTCGCCCAGCGCCAGCACCGGCAGGCGGATGCCGAGATTGCGGAAGTCGATGCCGAACGCCACGGTCGCGAAGCTCTGCAGCACGAACAGGACGCCGCCCGTGGCGAGCAGCTGGTTGATCGGTGGCGCCCCCAGCAGCGGTTCGATCACCAGGAAGTGCAGGGCCGCCCCCAGCGCCGCGACCAGCAGGATGCAGATCGGCGCGGCCACCCAGTAGGGCAGGTCGTACACCGAGAA
>CAZPOS010000190.1:0-10888 GCA_964588065.1 uncultured Reyranella sp. | reverse complement strand
CCTTCGTCTACCGCGCCGACATCGCCGCGACCGGCTGGGAATTCTATTGGGAGCACATCAAGCAGTCGATCATGCCGGTGACGGTGCTGGGCCTGTTCCAGGGCGCGGCCCTGGTACGCTTCGTGCGATCCTCGGTGCTCGACGTCATCCGCCTCGACTACGTCACCACGGCGCGCTCCAAGGGCATCGGCGAGCGCAAGGTCATCACCCGCCACGTCGTACGCACGGCGCTGATCCCGGTCGTGACGCTGGTCGCGCTGCAGATGCCCATCGTCTTCAGCGGCGCGATCGTCACCGAGCAGATCTTCCGCGTGCCCGGCATCGGCTCGCTGCTGATCTCCTCGATGCTCGCCAACGACACGCCCGTCGTCATGGGCGTCACCTTCGTCTCGGCCTGCCTGGTCGTCATCTTCAACCTCATCGCAGATATCCTTTATGGCTGGCTCGACCCCCGCATCGCTTTCCGCTAGCGCGCCCGCGCCCGCCCGCAAGGCGCAGCGCTTCTCGCCCTGGCACGAGGCCTGGCGCCGCTTCCGGCGCCACAAGATGGCGCTGTTCTCCGCCTTCGCCCTCGGTCTGATCGTGTTCGGCGTGCTCGCCGGGCCGCTGCTGTGGCGGGTGCCGATCAACGAGATCGACTTCGCCGCCAAGCTGCAAGGCCCGTCCTGGAGCCATCCGCTGGGCACCGACGATCTCGGGCAGGACCTGCTGTCGCGGCTGATCTACGGCGGCCGCATCTCGATCGCGGTCGGCGTCGCGGCGATGGTCGTGGCGATCTTCTTCGGCGTGCTGGTCGGCGCCATTGCCGGCATGTCGAGCGGTCGGGTCGACGCGGCACTGATGTGGGTCACAGACCTCTTCCTGTCATTGCCGCAGCTGCCGCTGCTGCTGCTGGTCATCTACCTGTTCCGCGAGCCGGTGAAGGGCGTGCTGGGAGTCGAGGGCGGCGCCTTCGTGCTGATCGTGGCGGTCATCGGCGGCACCCGTTGGATGTCGGCGGCGCGGCTGGTGCGAGCCCAGTTCCTGTCCCTGCGCGAAAAGGAGTTCGTCGAGGCGGCGCGGGCGCTCGGCGCCTCGCGTCTGCGCCAGGTGATGCAGCACATCCTGCCGAACGCGCTGGGCCCCGTGATCGTGGTCGCGACCATCGACGTTGCCGCTGCCATCATTGCGGAATCGACCCTGTCGTTCCTCGGGCTCGGCTTTCCGTCGGACGTGCCGACCTGGGGCAGCGTGCTGCGCGACGCCAAGGACTATCTCGACATCGCCCCGCACTGGGCGCTGTTCCCTGGCGCCCTGATCTTCGTCACGGTGCTGGCGATCAACTTCATCGGCGACGGACTGCGCGACGCGCTCGATCCGCGACGCGTTCTCTAGGGCTGGTGTAGCGTGGCCGAACCTCTTCTGGACATTCGCGGTCTCAAGACCTGGTTCAAGACCGATGACGGGATGGTGCGGGCCGTCGACGGCGTCGACCTGCACATCGACCGCGGCGAGACCCTCGGCGTCGTGGGCGAGTCGGGCTGCGGCAAGACCGTTACCGCGCGCTCGGTGCTGAAGCTGATCGACATGCCGCCCGGCCGCTTCGAGGACGGGCAGATCCTGTGGCAGGGCAGGGACCTGATCCCGCTCTCTCTGGAGGAGATGGACAAGATCCGCGCCAAGGAGATCGCCATCATCTTTCAGGAGCCGATGACCTCGCTCAATCCCGTCTACACGGTGGGCGACCAGATCGCCGAGGTGATCGCGCTGCACCAGAAGCTGTCGCGCAAGCAGGCGATCGCCGGCGCCGCCGAGATGCTGCGCCTGGTCAACATTCCCAACCCGCAACGACGGGTGCACGACTACCCGCACCAGTTCTCCGGCGGCATGCGCCAGCGGGTGATGATCGCCATGGCGCTCTCCTGTCAGCCCAAGCTGCTGATCGCCGACGAGCCGACCACCGCCCTCGATGTCACCATCCAGGCGCAGATCCTGGAGCTGATGCAGGAGATGAAGGAGCGGTTCGGCATGGCCATCATGCTGATCACCCACGCGATGGGCGTCGTCGCCGAGACCTGCCAGAGAGTCACGGTCATGTACGCCGGCAAGGTCGTCGAGGAGGCGCCGGTCGAGGCGCTGTTCGGCAACCCGCGCCATCCCTACACGCAAGGCCTGATTCGCTCGATCCCGCGCGTCGACCGCTCGGCCGAGAAGAAGCAGCGCCTGGAGGCCATCGCGGGCACCGTACCGAACCTGCTCGACCCGCCGCCCGGCTGCCGCTTCGCGGCGCGCTGCAAGTTCGCTATGGACGTCTGCACCCAGGGCGTCCCGCCGCTCAAGGAAGTCGAGCCCGGCCATTTCGTGAGGTGCGTGCTGTGACCGCCCCGACGAAAACGCCGGCTGCGGCCGGCACCGGGAAGCCGCTGCTCTCCGTCCGCGAACTGCGCAAGCATTTTGCGATCCGTGGCGGGATTCTCTCGCGCGTGATCGACCAGGTGCACGCCGTCGACGGCGTGAGTTTCGACATCGGCGCCGGCGAGACGCTGGGCGTCGTCGGCGAATCGGGCTGCGGCAAGTCGACGACCGGCCGCTGCATCCTGCGCCTGATCGAGCCCACGTCGGGCGAGATCTGGTTCCAGGGCGCCGACGTCATGAAGATGGATCACGGTGCGCTGCAGGCGATGCGGCGCGACATGCAGATCATCTTCCAGGATCCCTACGCGTCGCTGAATCCGCGCCTCACGATCGGCGCCATCATCGGCGAGGCGCTGATCATCCATAAGCTGGTGAAGTCGCGCCAGGAGATGGAAGACCGCGTGGTGCAGCTGCTCGAGACGGTGGGTCTGCGGCCCGACCATATGCGCCGTTTCCCGCACGAATTCTCGGGCGGCCAGCGCCAGCGCATCGGCATCGCGCGCGCGCTCGCCGTCGAGCCAAAGCTCCTGATCTGCGACGAGCCGGTCTCGGCGCTCGACGTCTCGATCCAGGCCCAGGTCATCAACCTCTTGGAGGACCTGCAGGAGCAGTTCGGCCTCACCTACCTGTTCATCGCCCATGATCTCAGCGTCGTGGAGCACATCTCGACCCGCATCGCGGTGATGTATCTCGGCCGCGTGGTCGAGATCGCACCGGCGGCGGAGCTCTACGACACGCCGATTCATCCCTATTCGGAAGCGCTGCTGTCGGCCGTGCCGATCCCCGATCCGACGATCAAGCGCAAGCGGATCATGCTGGAAGGCGACGTGCCCAACCCGATCCGTCCGCCCTCGGGCTGCCACTTCCACACCCGCTGCCCGATCGCGCGCCCCGACTGCAGCCAGCGCGCGCCGGTGCTGGAGGAAAAGCGCCCCGGCCACTGGGCGGCCTGTCACTACCGGGACTAACGCTGGGGGGCGCGCCACTCCAGTGGCGCGTCATGCTTGCTGAGCCCTTTCGCGGGTAACTGGACCCTCCAGGGCGTGCCGGCTAGAAGTCTGGCCCCAACAGGCGAGGCTCCCATGTCAGAGGACAGCAAGAAGGCCACGAGTGCGATCCTCACCGAGAATGAGGAAGCGCTGTTTCAGATCATGAAGATCGTCATTGCGACCGTCGCGGCGGGCGACCCGGTCAAGGGCAAGCAGCTGGACGAGCAACTCACCTATCTGAAGAACGCCTTCTACTCGAACGGAAAGAAGAAGGCGGCGATCATGACGGAATCGATCCGGATCGCGTCATTTGCCTCCAGTCGCGATGCCGCTCGTCTGGCAAGCTTGCGGGGAACCCCGAAGGCAAACGCTTAGCACGCATCTTTGGTGCCCCCGGCCGGACTCGAACCGGCACGATTCCTTCTGATCAAGCGAACATAAGTGCTTCCGCAAATTGGCAGCGGATTGAGCCGTTATTTGTGATTAGTGGGAGAAAGCGGAGCATAGCCCCGCGAGGTCTTACTCGACATGAATTGTCACGTCGTAGCCAAGTGACCTCAAAGCCTTTGATGTTCGTCCGTTTCGGGGAGGGAACTGGTCTGGTGCTGCCCATCCAACCAGTTCGCCAAGAGCACTAATGCCCAATCCTTGGATCTTCCATCTCGGGTCGGAGACCGATTGCCAGAGGCGTTCGGGCGTTTCGTCTACTATACCGCCGTAGAGAACGAACCGGATTAGATCTCTAGTGCGCTGACCATCCGACGACCCATCATCCCAGATGCGCTTGGCGAGCGCTGTCACCTTCTGAGCAATGGTATATTTCACCCCGGTGGATGGCAAATTGACGATGGCATTGGAAACTCGGCGCGCATAATCTTTGATAGCGTGAACGCTCGAGCAGATTTCACGAAATGTCTCAAAATTCATCTCATCAACAGATTCCCTGGATAGGACGGACCGTAACCGCGGAGCCGTAATATTGAGCATCTCGGCCTCTGATTGGGGGGCATTAGGCAGGCTTTTCCACCAACCAACTGCCTCAGATAGTGCCTTACCTATGCGTCCTTTGTTAGCTTCATAAAATGTTGCGTAGTTGGCCCGCCTGCCGTCAAAAGTGCGCTGATAATAGTGAGCGTGTAAGAATTGGTCAGCTTGGGCCCCTTTGGGCGTTGTTTCGCTCACCCAAGCAGGCCGATTTTCAGGGCGACTTACTCTTGACCCGATATCTCGCAGATATTGCAGTGTATCATGCCACTCTCGCAGGAAGTCTTGGCGCCGTCTTTCTGTAGCGGTTGACCGGGCTATGTGACCGAGGCCACTCCAAGTATTGAAGCTAGGGCTTGCCCAAAACGCATCGGCATTGGGAGTGGAATGCACAAGAGCGCTGTCGCGCCGTGCCATCTCTCTGCAGAGTTCTTCAGTTAGCGGAGTTGCATGTTTCTCCAGTGTGGCAAACATCTTCTCAAGGTCCGCGGCCATGCGATCGTCGATCTCGGCTTCCGGAAAGAAGCAGCCGGCCTCGATGTTTTTGTACCATGCGCTGTGAGTCAGATTGGCGGAGCCGATATAGACGCCAGAACCGCGCCACCAGATGACTTTTGCGTGGTGATACTGAACCAGGCGACAAACGAAGTTGGGTGATGATTTGGCAAGAAAGTCACGCAAGATTGCCACGCTTACTGGTACGGTATCGTCGAGTCGCCCATAGAATTTCAGGGGAATATTGCGATGCCAGCACCACTCAAAAAGTAAAGTATCATCCAACGCATATGCGACGGCAGCCAAGACTTCTTCCGTTGTTTCAACGCACTGCTCGGTAATATTGCGTAAGTAGTCGCCGTTTATTCCGCCCATGATTAGACGCATTTGATTCCAATCCCTAGTGCCTAGTTGTTGGCATTCTAGGAGCAACCTGGGATTGCGTCACCGGTCTGGAACAGTATCGACTTCCATGGAATTGATCTGTTCGTCTGCGATGTTCTGTGCACGATGTCGCATGACCTAGAGCCAAGAAAAGTTTCTTGGCCGAGAATCGTGGATTCGGCAGAGAACATTTACGCAGAACGCTCGATTTTCAGAATCGAGATGTTGGTGCCCCCGGCCGGACTCGAACCGGCACGATCCTTTCGGACCAAGCGATTTTAAGTCGCTGGCGTCTACCAATTCCGCCACGGGGGCCCCGCGCGTGCGACCATAGTCAGGCGCGATTCCCCTGTCATCCGGTCCAGGCCCCGTTCAGGCGTCGTCGGGCACCGAGAAGCGGGCCGGCGAGAGCGACTCGTCCGTGACGCCGAGGTCGGCGACTTCGGCGGGGAGGGGCTTGCCCAGCGCCAGCGCGGCGGCGAGCTGGCCGGCGGCGTAGCCGGTCTGGATGCCGTAGCCGCCCTGGCCGGCCAGCCAGAAGAAGCCCTCGATCTTGGGATCGTAGCCCGCGACCAGGTTCTTGTCGTGCACGAAGGAGCGCAGGCCCGCCCACTTGTTCTTGATGCGGCGGATCTCAAGCGTGCTCGCCGTCTCGATGCGGTCGACGGCGGTGGCGACGTCGATCTCCTCGGGCTGGGCGTCGCAGGGTGGCGAGGGCGTCTCGTCGGCGAGCGAGCCCAGGAACTGGCCGACTTCGGGCTTGAAGTAGAAGCTCTCGTCGAAGTCGATCAGCATCGGCAACGGCCCGAGATCGAGGCCCTGCGGCGCGTCGAACGTGAACGCGGTGCGCCGCTTCGGCACCAGCCCGATCGGCACGCAGCCAGCGAGGCCGCCCAGCACGTCGGCCCAGGCGCCGGCGGCGTCGATGACGTTGGCCGCCCGCACGGCGTCGCCGTCGCGCAGGGTGACGTTCCACAGCCCGTCCTGGCGCTCGAGGCCGAGAACTTCCGCATTGAGCCGCAGCACCGCACCGGCAGCGCGCGCGCCCTTCAGGAAGCCGCCATGGATCGAGGCCACGTCCATGTCGTCGGCCTCGGGCTCAAACACCGCACCGCCGCCGGCGGTCTCGGGCTTGAGGATCGGCAGGCGGCGCAGAACCTCGTCCGGCTCCAGCCAGCGCACCGAGGGCACGAGGCGTGCATAATCCGCCGCGGCCGCCTGCACGGCGGCTTCCTGTCCGGCATGGCCCGCGATCAGCGCGCCGCGCGGCGTCAGCAGGGCATGATCGGCAAATCCCGCTGGCGGGTTGCGATAGAAGCGGCCCGAGGCCACCGTGATGGCGCGGATCTGGGCGCTGCCATAGGTCTCGGAGTGCAGCGCGGCGGAGCGGCCGGTCGTGTGATAGGCCGGCACGGTCTCGCGCTCGAGGATGATCACCTTCGCATGGGGCGCGAGGTGATAGGCGACGGAGACGCCGGCGATGCCGGCGCCGACGATGGCGAAATCGAAATCCTGCATGGGCGGCACATTGCAAGGTCGATGCCACGCCTGCAATAGTCTGCGCGCGAGGAAACGACGCCCATGAACATCGCCCACCTGCTGCTGGGCTCCGCGCAGGAGTTCCGCGACCTGCCCGCGCTGGCCCGCGGAGCGACTCCACACCTCACCTATCGCGAGCTGTGGCGCAAGGTCTCGGTGATGAGTACGCACTTCGCCGCCCGGTTCGGGCTCGCGCGCGGCGACCGCGTGGCCTTCGCGATGGCCAATTGCGTGGAATCGATCGAGATCATGTACGCGATCTGGCACGCCGGCCTCTGCGCCGTGCCGATGAACGCCAAGCTGCACGCCCGGGAATTCGCGTTCATCCTGGAAAATTCGGGCGCGAAGCTCTGTTTCGTCACGCCCGACCTCGCCGGCACGATCGCCGAGGCCGCCAGGGAGGCGCCCGAACTGAAGGAAATCGTCGACGTCACGACGCGCTCCTACAGCTTCATGGCGGTGGGCGACCCCAGCGCGATCGCCGATGCCGACCCCACCGACCCGGCCTGGCTGTTCTACACGTCGGGCACGACGGGCCGCCCGAAGGGCGCGACGCTGACGCATCGCAATCTGCTGGCGATGACGCTCAACTATTATGCCGACGTCGACCGCCCGCCGCCCGGCGGCTCGATCCTGCATGCCGCTCCGATCAGCCACGGCTCGGGCCTGTGGAACTTCCCGTTGCTGGCGCGCGGTTCGGTGCAGGTCTTCCCCGAGAGCGGCAAGTACGAGGTGCCCGAGACGGTCGAGCTGATGAACCGCTGGCCCGACTGCTCGATCTTCCTCGCGCCGACCATGGTGAAGCGACTGATCGAGCATGGCAGCGTGTCGGAGCTGAAGCCCGAGGCGCTGAGGCTGATCACCTATGGCGGCGCGCCGATGTACGTCTCCGATCTCAAGCGGGCGCTCGACGTGTTGGGCAACAAGCTGGCGCAGCTCTACGGCCAGGGCGAGAGCCCGATGACCATCACCCATCTCGGCCGCGAGTATCACTGGGATCGCAGTCATCCGCGCTGGGAGCAGCGCCTGGCCTCGGCCGGCCGCGCCGACACCTGCATGGAGGTGAGGGTGGTCGACGAGGCGGGGCGGCCGCTGCCCGTGGGCGAGGTCGGCGAAATCATCTGCAAAGGCGATCCCGTCATGGCGGGCTACTGGAACGATCCGGAGGCCACGGCGCGCTCGCTGCGCGACGGCTGGCTGTGGACCGGCGATGTCGGCGCCTTCGACGAGGAGGGGCTGCTGACGCTCAAGGACCGCTCCAAGGACATGATCATCTCGGGCGGCTCCAACATCTATCCGCGCGAGATCGAGGACGTGCTCAACCTCCATGCCGGCGTCGCCGAATGCTCGGTGGTTGGCCGCCCCCATCCCGAATGGGGCGAGGAGGTGGTGGCTTTCGTCGTCGCCCGCGCCGGCGAAACCCTGTCGCCCGCCGAACTCGACAGGCTCTGCCTCGACAACATCGCCCGCTTCAAGCGCCCGAAGGACTACAAGTTCATCGAGGCGCTGCCCAAGAACAACTATGGCAAGATATTGAAGACGGAGCTGCGCAAGCTGCTGTAGCGAATGCCCTCACCCTGAGGAGCATCGCGCAGCGAGGCGTCTCGAAGGATGGGCAACAGGCACGGTGCGAGATCCCACCCTTCGAGACGCACGCCTTCGGCGTGCTCCTCAGGGAGAGGTCGGTGTAGAGTTCAGGACATATTGAGGAGGACAATCACATGGGCAGTCTGATCGACTTCAAGCGTCCCGACGGATCGACCTGCAAGGGCTATCTGGCCGAGGCGGGGACGGGCAAGCCGGGGATCGTGGTGATCCAGGAATGGTGGGGCCTCAACGACCAGATCTGCGGCGTCGCCGACCGCTTCGCGCGGCAGGGCTACAACGCGCTGGCGCCCGACCTCTACAAGGGCCGCGTGACGCAGAAGCCGGACGAAGCCAACCACATGATGAGCGGCCTCGACTTCGTCGGCGCCGCCGACCAGGACATCGCCGGCGCGGTGAAGCATCTCGCGGGAATGGGCGGCAAGGTCGGCGTGATGGGCTTCTGCATGGGTGGCGCGCTGACCATCGCGGCCTGCGCTCGCGTGGGCGGCATCTCCTGCGGCGTGCCCTTCTACGGCATCCCGCCGGGCCAGCTCGCCGACCCGGCCAAGATCAAGGTGCCGCTGCAGGGCCACTTCGCCAACCAGGACGACTGGTGCACACCCGCCGCCGTCGACGCGCTCGAAAAGACGATGAAGGGCGCCGGCGAGTCGCCGGAGATCTTCCGCTACGACGCCGCGCACGCCTTTTCCAACGAGCGCAGCGAGGCCTACGACGTGAAGTCGGCCAACGCGGCGTGGGAGAGGATGCTCGAATTCCTGAAGAAGCACCTCTGAGCCGGCTGCAGGCATGAGGCCGGCCTTCGGCCTCGCGATCGTCGGGCTGGGCGCATCGCTCGCCCCGCTCGACATCGCCGTCAACGTGGCGCTGCCGGCGATCACGAGCCACTTCAAGGTCGCGCTGGGCGACGTCCAGTGGCTCGTGATCTGCTACGTGCTGGTCTACGGCTCGCTGATGCTGGTCTGCGGCAAGCTGGGCGACCTGTTCGGGCACCGGCTCGTCTTCCGCACCGGGCTGGGGATTTCGGTCGCTGGCTGTGCGGCCTGTGCGATGGCGCCGGACTGGCCATTGTTCCTATGGGCGCGCGGTGTGCAGGGCGTTGGGACGGCGCTGGCCCTGTCGTGCACCCCGGCATTGGCCACCTCGCTGTTTGCTGAGAGCAACCGGACCAAGGCACTGGCGGGCTTTGCCAGTACCATGGCCATCGCCGCCGCCCTGGGCCCGTTCCTGGGCGGTGTGCTCGTCGAACTCTGGGGCTGGCCCGCGGTTTACTGGGTGAGGGTGCCGATCGCGCTCGCCACGCTCGCTCTCTCCGGCCTGCTGCCGTCACCCAAACCCGATTCACGCCCGTTCGATGCGCCGGGCGCGGTGCTGCTGGCCGCCAGCATGAGTACGCTCCTCCTGTCGCTTGTGTTCTCGCAGCGCAAGGAGATCCCCGGCCCTTGGGCGCTGGCGATGGCCATCGTCGCGCTGCTCCTGATCGCGGCCTATGTCCGCCGCGCCAACCGGGTGCCGGAGCCGATCATCCGGCCGTCGCTCTTCGCCGACCCGCGCTTCACGATCCCCAATCTGCTGAACGCGCTCGCCAACCTCGCGGGCTTCGCGATCCTGCTGCTGACGCCTTATTACCTCGTGAACGTGCTGAAGCTGACGCCGCTCGGTGTCGGCATCGTGCTGGCGATGGCCTATGGCGGCAGCCTGACCGGCGCGCCGCTCTCGGCCTTCCTGGTGAGCCGCATCGGCCAGCGGCCCACCGTCTTCGCGGGCGTCGCCTGCGTCGGGCTCGGCCTGCTGCCGCTGGGATTCACCGGCATCGATACGCCGGTGCTCGTCGTGGCGGCGCTGCTGGTGCTGGAGGGAATGGGGCAGGGCCTGCTGACGGTCGCCTACACCGACATCGTCACCGCGACCTTGCCGCCGCGCGACCGCGGTGTCGCGGGCAGCCTTTCGCTGCTGACCCGCACCATCGGCATCGTGGCCGGCGCCTCGGTGCTGACGGCGCTGCAGGCCCATGGGGCGCAGGGCTTCATGAACATGGCGGGTTTCCTCGCGGGCTACCGCTTCGCCTTCGTGGCGGCCGGCGGCGGCCTGCTGGTCGTGCTGCTGCTCTCGCTCCTCTGGCCGGGCGGCTGGTCCGCGCTGCCTCGCGCCCACCGCAAACCGTGAAGTCCTTCATCCTCACGGCAGCTTGATGCTGCCCTTCTTGATGATCGTCCCGAACATCGCGCTTTCGGCGCCGATCTGCTTCTTGAAGTCCACCGGGTTGAGATAGGTCACGCGCATGCCGCCACTATGGACTTTGGCTATGATGTCGGGCGCGCGCAGGGCTTCGGCAATCGCCTGGTCGAGACGCGCGACGGCCTCTGGCGAGGTGCCCGCAGGGGCGAGGACGCCGAACCAGGAATCGCCCCCTTCCTTGCCGTAGCCGGTCTCCTGCAGGGTGGGAATGTCGGGAAAGTCGGGGTGTCGAACTTCGGCCAGCATCGCCAGTCCCCGCA
>CAZPOS010000189.1:2020-10944 GCA_964588065.1 uncultured Reyranella sp. | reverse complement strand
GTGTTCCTGCTGGTCCGGACCGGGATCCACCACAGCGACATTGCCGTGGCCGATGATGTAGGTGCCGGTGCCCTTGAAGGTGAAGGGATTGGGATTGTTGGCGACGACCCGCCGGATCAGCGGCGTCACCTCCATCGCCGTGCCGTAATCGAACTTGAAGTCCCGGATGAACGGAATGCCGGCCATTTCAGTCCTCATCGGAGCGCGCCACTCCAGTGGCGCTCAAGATTCAAGAGAAGAGCGCCACTGGAGTGGCGCGCTCCCATTAAGGAGGAGTGAGTTTGTAGAGCGCGTTGCGGATGTCGGCGCTGACATAGACGATGCCGGTGCGACCGACCGCGACGCCGGTCGGGACCAGCGCCGGCGGTCCGCCGGCGAACGGCGCCAGACCGATGTCGAGGTTGGAGGCGATCACCGTCTTGGCACCGGTCGCGGGATCGATGGCGACGACCCGCTTCTGGCCGACTTCGGCGACGTAGAGCTTTCCGTCCGGCCCGAGGTCGATGCCCTCGGGTCCGGCGAGATTGTCGGCCACCACCTTGCGGGTGCCGGCGTTGACGTCGATCTCCGTGACCACGCCGGCGGAAATCTCGGTGACGTAGATCAGCGGCCCCGGTCCATGGACCATGGCGACGGGTCCGCGCAGCTCCTTCAGGACGGTGCTGCGCTCCTTGCCGTCGGCGCTCACCTTCACCAGGTTGCCGCTGGCCAGTTCGGCCACGTACATCGTCCCGTCGGCAAACTCCACCGCATCGACCGGTGCGGCGAACTCGCCCAAGGTTGCCGTGATCTTGCCGGTCTTGCGATCGACCTTTTCGACGGTGTTCGAGAACCAGCTCGACAACAGCACGTTCTTCGGCCCGACCGAAATGCCGATCGGATAGGCGTGCGTCTCGCCATGCACGCGCAGCACGTCGGTCACGTCGCCGTTGGCGCCGTCGACCTTGCGATAGCTGAACACGTCGGCGACATGGACCGTGTCCTTGCCGCCCTCCGTCGTGACGGCAAGGTCGGTCGGAACGGCGAGCTTGCCCTCGACGATGGTGCGATGGGCGCCGGTCTGCTTGTCGACCAGATAGACGCCGTTGTCGGTCATCGATGTCACGAACAGCCGCCCGCGCGAGTCGAAGGCGAGATTGTCGAGGCCCGGCTTCATCGAGGCGACCAGCTTCTTGGCCTTGCTGGTGAGGCTCACGCTCCAGATGCCGCCGGTGCCGGTATCGACGACGTAGAGATTGTCGCGATTCTGCGGATCGATGTTGGCGGCGGCCGGAATCTTGAATCCCGAGGCGATCACCTCCGTGGCGCCGGTCTCCAGGTTCACCTTCACGATCTCGCCCTTGAACCAGAGCGGCCCGTAGAGGAAGCCGTCGTCCTTGTGGACCTCGAAGCCGTTGAGGCCACCCAGTTTTTCACCGATACGACGCAATTCGTTGCGCGCCAGCGGCTTGAAGTCCGGCTTGTCGACGTTCTTGATGTCGATCTCGTAGAGCGCGTCGCCCAGGAACACCTCGGTGACGAACAGGCGCCCATCCTTGCCGAACGCGAGGGAATTGGGCCCGCTCAACCCCTGGGCGACCTCGATGGTCTTGCCGTTGGGCTTGCGGATATAGACCTTGCCGATCAGGAAGGCCGTCCACGCCATCGTGCCGTCGTCGGCAAAGGCGATGTCGTCGGCCATGCCCGTCGGCGGATCGATCACGCGGTCGACGTCGCCGGAGTCGACCTGGACGCGGTACAGCGTCTGGCCGATCACCGAGCCGGCGAACAGCTGGTCGTCCTTGTTGAAGGCGAGCCCGTGCACGCCGTGGAACCAGGAGCCCGGCACCAGGAACTGCTGGCTGTACTCCTTGGGCGGCGGCGCTTCGGCCTGCTGCGCCAGCGCGCCACCGGTCATGCCGAACGCAATCACCGCCGACGCGACAATGCGGCCCAACCTCATCCGTTTCCTCCGACGTCCCAATCGCGGCGCGGACTTTAGACCGCGTGACGGGTTTTGTAACGCCGAACCCTTCGGCTACGATCATGGTTCGACAGAAGAACGCTCATTCTGCAGGAGGAAATCATGGCGGGTCCGCTTTCTGGACTGACGATCGTCGAACTGGCCGGGATCGGTCCGGGCCCGATGTGCTCGATGATGCTGGGCGACATGGGCGCCGACGTGATTCGCGTCGATCGTACCAAGGCGCACGTCATGGACCGTTTGGCCGATCCGAAGTTCGCCGTGCACAACAGGAGCCGGCGCTCGGTCTCGGTCGACCTGCAGAGCAAGGAAGGCGTCGAGGTCGTGCTGCGCCTGATCGAGAAGGCGGACGGCATGACCGAGCCGTTCCGCCCCGGCGTCGCCGAACGGCTGGGCCTCGGGCCCGACGTCTGCCTCGCGCGCAATCCCAGGCTCGTCTATGGCCGCATGACGGGCTGGGGCCAGGAAGGCCCGCTCGCCAAGGCTGCCGGCCACGACATCAACTACATCGCCCTGGCCGGCGCGCTGCATGCGATCGGCGGCAAGGACAAGCCGGTCCCGCCGCTCAATCTCGTGGGCGATTTCGGCGGCGGCGGCATGCTGCTCGCCTTCGGCATGGTGTGCGGCCTGCTCGAGGCGCAGCGCTCCGGCAAGGGCCAGGTCGTGGACGCCGCCATGGTCGACGGCGCAGCGCTGCTGCTGGGCGGTATCTACGGCATGGCCGGAGCGGGCCTGTGGAACGACGATCGCGAGAGCAACATGCTGGACGGCGGCGCGCACTTCTACGGCACCTACGAGACGAAGGACGGCAAGCATGTCTGCATCGGCTCGATCGAGCCGCAGTTCTACGCGCTGCTGCTCGAGAAGACCGGCCTGAAGGACGAGCCGCTGCCGCCGCAGATGGATCGCAAGGCGTGGGGCCAGCTCAAGGAGCGGCTGGGCACCATCTTCAAGACCAAGACGCGCGACGAATGGTGCGCGATCATGGAAGGCACGGACATCTGCTTCGCCCCGGTGCTGAGCATGAAGGAAGCGCCGCATCACGCCCATGCCAAGGCGCGCAACGCCTATGTCGACGTGGCCGGCTTCCCGCAACCCGCCGCCGCGCCGCGTTTCTCGCGCACCAAGGAAGGCGTGCAGGGCCCCGCGGCCAGGCGCGGCCAGCATACCGACGAGATCCTCGGCGAGCGCGGCTTCTCGGCCAAGGAGATCGAGGCGCTGAAGGCCGCCGGCGTCGTCGGCCCGCAGGCCTGACGTCACCAACCCGATGGGCAACCCATGATCCGGGCCTTCGAACTGGCGGTGGCGCAGCTGGGCGATCCCAAGCTGCGAGTGATCGTCTGGCAATCGCTGGCGCTGTCGCTGGTGCTGCAGATCGCGCTGGGCGTGCTGGCCTGGTGGGCGCTGCAGTCCTTTGCGACCTTTCAGTGGTCATGGGTGAACGAGACGATTCGCTGGCTGGGCGGCGGCGCGGTCGCCGTCCTGGCGCTGATGCTGTTCCCGGCGAGTTTCGGCATCGTCATCTCGGTCTTCATGGAGCGGATCGCCGACATCGTGGAGGCACGACACTATCCCGAGCTCGGCCCGGCGCGCGGCATTCCGCTCTGGACCGGGCTCTGGTCGGGCATCGTGTTCCTGTTCGCGCTGCTCGCCCTCAACCTGGTGATGCTGCCTTTCTATGTGGTGGCGCTGTTCGTCGCCGGGCTGGGCGCCGTGTTGTTCTACGGCGTCAACGGCTGGCTGGCGGGCCGCGAATATTACGAGCAGGTCGCCTTGCGCCGGCGCGATCCGGCCGAGGTCAAGGCCTGGCGCAAGGCCAATATCGGCACGCTCTGGCTCACCGGCATCCTGATCGTCTTCCTGGGCACCATCCCGATCCTCAACCTGATCGTCCCGGTCCTCGGCATGGCGATGATGGTCCATATCGCCCAGACCCTGAAGCCGCCCCTTAACCGGCCGGTGACGCCGCGTTAGAGTGAAGGTCATGAAATCCGCATTTGGGGCACTCGCGGCCGTCCTTTTGCTGGCCGGATGCCAGACGGGCGGCTCTCAGGAATACTCTCTGGGGGCCGGCGAGAAGGGCGTCTTCAGTTCCCGCAACGCCGGCTCGCCGATCCCCGCCGATCGCATCAAGGGGCTGGACGAAGCGCAACTCGTCGCCCTGTTCGGGGCGCCGCAGCTCGATCGCAAGGACGGAACCGCTCGCGTGCTGCGCTACAAGTCCGACGCCTGCACCCTGTTCATCTCGATGTACCAGCGCGACGGCCAGCCCTTTAAGGCCGAGTTCGCCGACGCCTACGACACCCAACTGCGGCCGCTGCCGCCCGACCAGTGCGCCGGCTCGGTGGCGGCGCAGAAGAAGCGCGTCGCCTAAGGTTATTCCGCTTCGCTTCGAACCAAACCCTTGATCCCGAAGAGGGCCGTCATTTGCTGGGGGCGCGCCCCCAGCGCAGACCTCAAGATGAGGTTGTTGGGCAGCTCGTCACGATTCGATACCACCCGGAAGCCCTGTAGGAGTCTCAGGCCCCGCTCTCGCCTGAAAGCCGGCGCCAGAGAGCGGCGATGGCCGCGCAGGCCCGTGGCTGCGCGATCATGTCGAGATGGCCGAGGCCCGGCACGACTTCCACCGAGATGCGGGGATTGAGTTCCCCGAACAGCGGCGCGTACTCCCTGGCCCGGAACAGTTCGTCCTCCGCGCCGACGGCGACGATCGTCGGCCGGTCGATGCGCGCGAGTTCGCCGCGCCAGTCGCGGCCGAGCTGGAGGCCGGAAGCCAGCCGGAAGGAATACATCGGCGTGCGAGTCTCGCTCGGTCCCGACGCCGTCGCGAAGCGCACCACGGGAAGTCCCTGGAACCACGGCAGGCCGACACCGTCGAGGATCGAGAGCGCGACCACACGCGGCACTGCTACGCTCGCCCAGCCACCCGAATCCGGCCGCGCCGTGGGCGAGTCCGGCGCGATATAGGGAGAAATCGCAAGGTACGCGTCGAATGCCTGCCGGTTGGCGCCGCTCGCCGTGCGCAGAACGAATCCGCCGCCCGACGAGAAGCCGATCAGCGTCTTGCGGATCCCGGGATCGCTGAGGCCCACCGCCTCCACGAAATCCATGAGATCGTCGTCGAGTTGGTCGCGATACGACATGTCGCCATTCGCCGTGCCGCTGCCGCCATGGCCGCGCAGGCTGATCGAAAAGATGCTGGCGCCGGCTGCCTGCAGAGCCTGCGCCGACTTGTGCATCGAGATGCTTGCACTCGACGAGCCATGGACCAGCACGACCGCCCGGTCGGCGCGGCCCGGGTAACGGCGGTAGGTGAGCGGTGCCCCGTCCCGTGCTTGGACCCGCTCGATGGGAGGAAGTTCGGCCCAGTTCCAGGCCGACATACCGGGCAGCGAATCGCCCGCCATAAGGCGCGGCAGTTCACCCGGCGTGCTGAAGGCGATAGCGCCTGCGAATGTCGCCGCCCCAACCAGCATCAGGAGCGCAGGCATCAAGCCGAGGCGCCGGACCCAGCGGTTGGAGCGTCCGCCGACGCCGCCCAGCCAGCCGAGACCGATACCCGCCACGACACCGCCGACGGCGCCGGCCAGGCCGATCCAGACCAGGTCGGCGCGCAGCCCAGGCACCATCGCGAAGACCACACCCAGCGCGTAGCGCGCGACGAAGATCGAGAGGCCGAAGGCCAGCATGAACCAGCCGCCGGCGATTTCGAGACGGCCATCGTCGAGACGGTGCACGACGCGACGGCGCCCGATCGCATAGCCCAGCGGCAGGGCGATCGCCAAGGCCGCCAGCCAGCCGACCAACGCCAGGGCCGGCCGGACGGCCTGCCCAATGCCGACGAAGGACAGGACCAGTCCGACCGCCGGCAGGATCGCCAGCCGCCACAGCGGCAGGGTCCGCGGCCGCAGCCCGAGCACCCCGAGCCAGACGACGAGCGCCATGAGCGGCCACACCCAGAGCGGTGTGTTCGTGACGATCTGGAGAACGAATTGCAAAGACGACGGCATGAGGGACTCCGCAGGGACAGTGCGGGGCTCACCTTCCGGATCCTGCCCGTCCGACTCCATCGTCGCTTCGCGGAAAGACTGGCGTTTTTCGCGATCTGACGTCATTCATCCGTTCACGATGCGCGAATCGCCCTATGTCCGGTCGTTGCCGTATCAGCTTCTGCCGGTCCTCGGCGTCGCGCTGGTGCTGGCGGTGCTGGGTCCGTTCGGCACGTACCAGAGCATGGACCTGGTCCATCGACTGGCGCATTTCGGAATCATCGGTGCCTTGAGCTGGATCCAGGTGGTCCTTCTCGCCGCCTGGTTCGGGACCATCGAGCCGATCGACCGCTGGCCGGTGGCAGGCCGGATGACCCTGGTCGGTCTTCTGGCGGCGATCCCCAGCACCTTCGAGGTGATTGTCGTCCATTCCTGGCTGGTGCGGCCCCTGCCGGTTTCACTCGCACCGCAGCTGTATCCCGAGAACGCCTTCCTGACAGTGGCCGTCTCGGTGATGATCGGCCTGTTCGTCGAGCAGCGCCTGCGGGCAAAGGCCGATGCCGAGCGCGAACGCGTCGCCGCCCTGCCGCCGGAGCAGCCGGCCGCCCCGGACCAGCCGGCCGGCGCCGCACCGGACTTCTTCCGCCGCATTCCCCCTGCACTCGGCCGCGACCTGCTGGCGCTCGAAATGGAGGATCACTACCTCCGCATCCACACCGCGCTGGGCAGCGATCTCGTCCTGATGCGGCTGCGCGACGCGCTGGCCGAGCTGCCGCGCGAACGCGGCCGTCAGGTCCACCGCTCCTGGTGGGTAGCGGAAGGCGCTGTCGCCTCGGTCGACCGGACTCCGGGCCGGCTCGTGCTGGTCCTGCGCAACGGCCTGCACGTCCCGGTCAGCAAGACCTACCGCGACAGCGTCAGGGAAGCGGGCTGGGTCGCGCCGTAGCCCTTACTTCCCGCCGCGATCCTCGCGCCACAGGTCGAGCTTTTCCTGGATCGGGCGATCGGAGAAGGAGAACAGTACGGCGTCGCTGTCGGCCCGGTGCTCGACCCGGGCCCAGCTCGGCACGACGAAATGGTCGCGCTTCTTCCAGCGCATCACCGTGTCGCCGATCCGGCTCTCGCCCTCGCCCTCGACCACGGAGAAGACGGTGCCGTCGGTGCTGCGATAGGGCGCGGTGGCGAAGCCCTTCGGGACCAGCTGCATGAAGGTGCCCATGGTGGCGATCGGCGGGCCGCCGCTGGCCGGATTGACGTAGCGCAGCTTGTAGCCGTGGCAGGGGTCGGGGGCGCCGGCCCGGGCCAGCCCCTCAAGCGCCTCGCGGGTGCGCGCGTAGGGATAGTTGAAGATCGGCGAGGTCTGCCGCGACGGCTTCCAGTCGACCGGCAGGAGCCCGCTCGCGAACTTTGCATCGGACGTGCCCTGCGGCGTCGTCACCACCTGCTCGTCGGTCTCGCCGGTCTCGGCGAAGCCCGCGTTGAACATCGCGACGAGCGGGATGTCGAGCCCGTCCAGCCATACCATCGGCCTGGACGAATCGTTGCCGTGATCGTGCCAGGTCCAGGTCGGCGTGATGACGAAGTCGCCCTCGTGCATGATCGTGCGCTCGCCGTCGACCGCCGTGTAGGCGCCCTCGCCCTCGACGATGAAGCGCAGGGCAGACTGGGTGTGGCGATGGCTGGGCGCCACCTCGCCCGGCAGGATGAGCTGCAGGCCGGCATAGAGAGTCGGCGTGATGCAGGCGCTGCCGGCCATGGCGGGATTCTCGAGGATCAGCACCCGGCGCACCGCTTCCTTCGCGGTGATCAGGGAGCCCGACTCCATCAGGAACGGCCGCACCTTGTCGTAGTCCCAGTGCGCGGCCTGGTACTTCGGCGCGGGCCGCGGCGGGACGAGCTGGTGCAGCGACTCCCAGAGCGGTGCCATCGAAAGACCGCCGATGCGCCCGTAGAAGTCGCGCCGCGCGTTGTTTCCGGTCGTCGGCGCGGACATGGCAGGGCTATTCGGCGGCGCGCAGCAACGGTGCCGACCGTGCCGTCATACGGGCCCGGCAGGCAGCCGCGAAGGCGTCGAACAGCTTCATCGAGACCGGATTCTCGAGCGCCTTGTATTCGGGATGCCATTGCAGGGCGAGCACGAAGCCCGGCGCGTCGGGCACGCTCAGCGCCTCGATCTGCCCGTCCTCGCAGCAAGTGGCCTCGACCCGCGCTCGCGGCGCCAGCATGTCGACGCCCTGGCCGTGCAGCGAGTTCACCGTCACGCGACGGGTGCCCAGCAGGCCCTGCAGCAGGCCGCCCTCGGCGATGTCGATGTCGTGCGCCGGGGCATAGTTCACGTCCATGTCGGGCGACTTGGGCGAGCGGTGGTCGCGCCGTCCCTCGACCTCGTGCACATGCTGGTGCAGCGAGCCGCCCAGCGCGACATTGACCTCCTGCAGGCCGCGGCAGATCGCGAACAGCGGCACGCCCCGATCGATCGTGTGGCGGATGAGCGGCAGGGTCGTCGAATCGCGAGCCGGGTCGTGCAGCGTGCCCTCGCGGCTTTCCTTGCCATAGTGATGCGGCTCGACATTGGAGGGGCTGCCGGTCAGCAGGACGCCGTCGAGACTGTCGAGCAGCCGGTCCATGGCTTCGATGAAGCCGGGTTCGTCGTCGAATTCCGGGCCGATGGCGGGGATCAGGACGGGCAGCCCGCCGACCGCGCGGAGCGCCGCCTGGACGTATTTCTCGCCGACCGTGTGATGCCAGCCCCCTCGCCCGTTTTCCTTGAGGCAAGCGGAAACACCGATCAGGGGGCGTGAAGAATTGCGGGTCATTGGCTGCCGGGGCATGCGAATAGCGGGACCGTCATTTTCGGCTTTGCCTGGCCTCTTGGCAATTGCCCGGCGCTCGCTCCTGCCCGCTGCTTGTGCAGTCCAGCCCTGCATGGTACCGCCGCGCCGCAGCAAACTTTTGTCCAAGACGATTGGAAG
>CAZPOS010000189.1:0-2010 GCA_964588065.1 uncultured Reyranella sp. | reverse complement strand
CGCCATGACGACCACCCCTCCGCCGTCCGCCCCGCCCTCCGGCACGACCGCCCAGGCGGGCCCCGCCGCGCCTCTCACGATGCACGGCCAGTACATCAAGGATTTCAGCTTCGAGAATCCGCGCGCGCCGCAGAGCCTGATCGAGCAGACGCAGCCGCAGCTCACGCTGAACGTGCAGGTGGCCAATCGTCAGTTCGACGCCAAGACCTTCGAAGTGTCGCTGACCATCGAGGCCTCCGCGCATACGCCGGAGAAAGAGCCGCTGTTCATGCTCGAACTGGTCTATGGCGGCACCGTCACCCTGGGCGAGATCCCGCAGGAGGCTTTCGGCCCGATGCTGTTCATCGAGACGCCGCGCCTGCTCTTCCCGTTCGCCCGCGCCATCGTGGCCAATGCGACCCGCGAGGCGGGCTTTCCGCCGCTCAACATCGCGCCGGTCGACTTCGTGGCGCTCTATCGCGCACAGCTCGAGGCCAGCGGCGGCCAGGCCCCCGGCATGCCGGCCGGCCCGGTCGGCCACGCCTAGCTAGGCATCGACCTTCAGCCAGAGAGGATCGCTGATCTTCTTCAGGAACTCGGCATGGGCGGCGAGCTCGGCAGCGCTCGCCGCATGCGGCCGGGGGGGCCGGAAGGTCCGGCTCTGTTCGGCGCCGCCTTCGAGACCGGCCGCCGCCATTTCGGGGGCGAGGCCAAGGTCGCGCTGCCGTCCGCCGCTCAGCTCCAGATAGACTTCCGCCAGCAGCTCGGAATCGAGCAGCGCGCCGTGCTTGGTGCGTTTGGCATTGTCGATGCCGAACCGTTCGCACAAGGCGTCGAGGCTCGCCCGCTGGCCGGGGAACTTGCGCCGCGACATCGAAACCGTGTCGACGTAGCTGTTGGCGAGCTTGGGCTTGCCGATGCGGTTGAACTCGGCGTTCAGGAAGCCGAGATCGAACTGCGCATTGTGAATGATGAGCTGGGCGTCGCCCAGGAACTCCAGCAGTTCGTCGGCCTTGTCGGCGAACAGCGGCTTGTCGGCCAGGAACTCGTCGCTGAGCCCGTGCACCTGCTGCGCCTCCGCCGGCATCGGCCGCTCGGGATTGAGGTAGAGCTGCAGCGAGCGGCCGGTGGCCACCAGGTTCACGAGTTCGATGCAGCCGATCTCGACCACGCGATGGCCGGCTTGCGGATCGAGGCCCGTGGTCTCGGTATCGAGGACGACTTCACGCATCCCGATCTTGTAGCCTGTTTGCCCGCCTACTTGCGACGCGCGCGGGCGAGCCGGGCTGTGAATTTCTCCCGCCACGGATTGGGCGGCCAGAATTGTCCGCGCAGCCCGCGCAACTCGGCCACGGCCTCCCGCAGCGCGGCCCGCGTCGGCGCCAGCCCCATGCCGGTCGGGATGACGATGCTGGCCTTGCGCCGCTTCAGCGCGTCCGGCACCTGCTGGCGCAGGATGCCTTCGAACTTCTCGGCCGTCATGCCGGGCCGTGCCATGACGCGCCTGCGCTGCAGGAAGGCCGGCGCACTCACGACGAGGGTCGCATCGACGCGACGCTCGCCCATCCCTTCGAACAGCAGCGGGATGTCGAGCACGACCAGCTTCTCGCCCGCGAGGGCGGCGCGCCGCAGGAAGGCGCGCTGCATGCGCTGGACGAGCGGATGCACGATCGCCTCCAGCCGTCGCAGCGCTTCCTTGTTGCCGAACACACGCGCGCCCAGCGCCTGACGGTCGAGGACGCCGGCCTTCACCACCCCGGGAAACGCCGCCTCGATGCCGGGCAGCGCAACGCCGCCCGGGGCCTGAAGGGCATGGACGGCGGCATCGGCGTCGTACACCGGCACACCCATTTCCCGCAGCATCTTCGCTGCGGTCGACTTGCCCATGCCGATCGAGCCGGTCAGTCCGACGATGACCATTCAGGGTCTTTCCGTTTCACGCTTCACTCTCACCTCATCCTGAGAGGCCGGCCAGGAATGAATTGAATCGATTCAAGCACTTACCTCATCCTGAGGAGCGCCGCGAAGCGG
>CAZPOS010000188.1:5064-10985 GCA_964588065.1 uncultured Reyranella sp. | reverse complement strand
CACCTTCCAGGTTCGAATGCATGAGGCGATAGATGCCGTCCACCATGTCGTCCACATAGGTGTAGGAACGGATGGCCGTGCCATCGCCCCAGACCTCGATTGTTCCGCCGTTCTTGACGGCGGCGACTTTGCGGCACATCGCGGCCGGGGCCTTCTCGCGGCCGCCGTCATAGGTGCCTTCCGGCCCGTAGACGTTGTGGTAGCGGGCCACGCGGGTGGCGATGCCGTAATCCTCGCGATAGTGGCGCGCCATGCGCTCGCTGAAGAGCTTTTCCCAGCCATAGCCGTCTTCCGGCAGGGCGGGGTAGGCGTCTTCTTCCTTGAGGGCGGTGACGTTGGCGTCGGTCTGTTTGTCGCCGTTGTAGACGCAGGCCGAGGACGAATAGAAGAAGCGCGGCACGCCGGCTTCCTTGGCGGCGACGAGCATGTGGGTGCTGATGAGCACCGACAGCATGCACTCTGCCTTGTGGGTTTCGATGAAACCCATGCCGCCCATGTCGGCGGCGAGGTTGTAGATCATCGCGGCGCCTTCGGCGGCCTTGCGGCAGGGCTCGAGCAGGGCGAGGTCGCCTACCTGGTTCTCGACGCCCGGAATCTTCTGGTACCACTCGTCGAGCGGCTTCACGTCGACGGCCCGAATCTTGGTATGGCCGCGCTGCTGCAGGACCTTCACCAGGTGGCCGCCGATAAAGCCACCGGCGCCGGTCACGACGACGAGATCATTCTTGGACATGCACGAAAGCCTTTCGATCGAAGCGAGGGGTTTTATCCGACTTATCAGCGACTTGCGAGGGTTGCGACGCGCCTCGGTCGAGCACGCGATCGGGGCCCGCCAATCGAGGGGGCCGCTCGAGGCTGTCCGTTTGATCTCAAGTTCCGGCCTCGTCAAGCGGTCGCGGTATTCATGGTGTGTGCAAGATCGGTGGTGGCGGCGGCTTGCCGGGCGCGACCCGGCAAAAAAGGTGGTCACTCGCAAAAATTGATCTATACCAACGACATAGGCGTAGTCTTTCGATGTCCGATCAGCCCGCATGACCTACATTCTCGGCCTCAACGCCTATCACGCCGACGCGGCCGCCTGCCTCGTGAAGGATGGCGAACTCGTCGCCGCGGTTGAGGAGGAGCGTTTCCGCCGCATCAAGCATTGGGGCGGCTTTCCCAGCGAATCGATCCACTACTGTCTGGCCGAGGCCGGCATCTCGCTGGCCGACGTCGACCATGTCGCGATCAACAGCGACAACAAGGCCAACCGCTGGCGAAAGCTCGCCTTCGCGCTGACCTCGGGTGTCAGCCTGGACTACGTGATGAGCCGCCTGCGCAATCGCGGCGAGCGGGCGGACATCGCGGGCAACCTCGAGCGCCATCTCCCGGACCAGGCGTTCCGAGGAACGACGCACATGGTCGAACACCATCAGTGCCATCTCGCATCCGCCTTCCTCGTCTCGCCCTATGAACGGGCCGTGGCGGTCTCGGTCGATGGATTCGGCGACTTTTCTTCCGCGGCCTGGGGGCTGGGCGACGGCGGAAACCTGTCGGTCGATGGCCGGGTCTATTTCCCGCATTCGCTGGGCGTTTTCTACGAAGCGATGACCCAGTTCATCGGCTTCCCGCACTATGGCGACGAGTACAAGGTCATGGGCCTTGCGCCCTACGGCCAGCCGGCCTTCGTCGAGCAGATGAAGGAAATCGTCCGCCTCAGGAACGACGGGACCTTCGCGCTCGACCTGCGCTACTTCCGCCACGCGTCGGGCGAGGGGGCGAATTACCAGGTCAAGGACGGCATCCCCTCGGGAGGCCGCCTGTGGAGCGACGAACTCGTCACGTTGCTGGGACCGGCCCGGGACCCGGAGGCGCCGCTCGAGGACAAGCACCGGGACATCGCGCGGTCGGCGCAGGTCACCTACGAGAACGCCTTCTTCAACCTGCTCAACGCCCTGCACGCCCGCTACGAGGCCGACGCGGTCGTTTTGGCGGGCGGCTGCGCCTACAACTCGGTGGCCAACGGCAAGGTCCTCGAGCGCACCCCGTTCAAGAAGCTCTACGTCCAGTCGGCCGGCGGCGACGCCGGCGGCGCGATCGGGGCGGCCTTCACGACCTGGCATAGGATCGGAGGGCCGTCGGCCCGACGCCATTTCGTGATGGATCATGCCTATTGGGGGCCATCGGCGACGCCCGACGAGATCGCGGCCGCCATTGACCGCCGGCGCGCGGATTTCGATGCAGCCGGCTGCCGCATCGAGCGCATCGCCGACGAGGCGACGCTCTGCCGCCACACCGCGCAGGCGATCTCCGAGGGCAAGGTGATCGGTTGGTTCCAGGGGCGCCTGGAATGGGGGCCGCGCGCCTTGGGCAACCGATCCATCCTCGGCGACCCGCGGCGCGCCGACATGAAGGACATCCTCAACCTCAAGATCAAGCGGCGCGAATCCTTCCGTCCGTTCGCGCCGTCGATCCTGCGCGAGGCAGTGCCGGACTGGTTCGAGACCGACGACGACGTGCCGTTCATGATGCAGGTCTTCCGCATCCGGGAGGAGAGGCGCAAGCAGATCCCCGCCGTCACGCATGTCGACGGCACCGGGCGCCTCCAGACCGTCACGTGGTCGGGAAACCCGCGCTATGCGCGGCTGATCACAGCCTTCCGAGATCTCACGGGCGTGCCGATCGTGCTGAACACCAGCTTCAACGAGAACGAGCCGGTGGTCTGCAAGCCGGAGGAAGCGATCGACTGCTTCCTGCGGACCAGGATGGATGTCCTCGTGCTCGGCGACACGCTTATTCAGCGCTGACCGTGCAATTGGGCTATCCTGCGGTCTGAGAGATTCGAGCGGGGGAACGTCAAAGTGCGTGTATTGGTGGCAGGTGGGGCCGGCTATATCGGCTCGCATACATGCAAGGCCCTGGCGCGTGCGGGCCACCTGCCGGTCGCCTACGACAACCTGCATACGGGGCATCCCTGGGCGGTGAAGTGGGGGCCGCTGGTCCAGGGCGACATCAACGACCCCGTGGCGCTCGCGGCGGCCATCCGAGAGCACAGGCCCGAGGCGGTGATCAACTTCGCGGCGCTCGCCTATGTCGGGGAATCGATGGTCGAGCCGATGCGCTACTATCGCACCAACGTCGGCGGCATGATCACGCTGATCGAGGTCATGCGGGCGCATGGCGTGGGCTCGATCGTCTTCAGCAGCAGCTGCGCGACCTACGGCATCCCCGACGTCCTGCCGGTCGTCGAGACGACCGCGCAGCTGCCAATCAACACGTATGGCCGCACCAAGCTGATGGGCGAACAGATCCTGCGCGATGCTTGTGCAGCGCACGGCCTGGGTGCGATCGCGCTGCGCTACTTCAATGCCGGCGGCGCCGATCCCGAGGGCGAACTGGGCGAAGAGCATGACCCGGAGACGCACATCATTCCGCTCGTGCTTCAGGCAGCGCACGGGATCCGGCCCGACATATCCATCTTTGGGACCGATTACGATACGCCGGACGGCACGTGCGTGCGCGACTACGTGCATGTGACCGACCTCGCAGCGGCCCACGTCGCGGCGCTCTCCCGCTGCGAGGCCGGCACGTTCCAGGCCTACAATCTCGGCGGCGGGCAAGGTGCGAGCATCGGCGAACTGATCGCGCGCGCCCGGCGCCTCACCGGCCGGGAAATCCGGACCGTTGCTTCACCACGGCGGGCCGGCGATCCGCCGGTGCTGGTGGCTGACGTCTCGCTGGCGCAGCAGGCCCTAGACTGGAGGCCGGCGCATTCGGCCATCGACGACATCATCGGCAGCGCGTGGGCCTGGATGACGGACGGGCGCGGTCGCATCCTGCAGGCCAAGGCGCGCTAGGGACGCCGCCATGGATCGCGACGGCATCACCCCGCTTCTCATCACGTTCAACGAAATCCAGAACATCGGGCGGACGCTCGCAAAGCTCGATTGGGCCCGCCGCATCGTCGTGATCGACAGCGGCAGTACCGATGGCACGCTGGAGGTCATGTCCGCGAACCCGCGCGTCGAGATCGTCCACCGGCCGTTCGACAGCTTCGCCGAACAGTGCAATTTCGGCCTGGCGCAGATCCGCACGGACTGGGTCCTGTCGCTCGATGCGGATTACGAGTTGAGCGACCAACTCGTGTCGGAACTGTCGGGGCTGGCCCCTGCTCCGGAAGACACCGGCTACAGAGCGGCCTTTGTCTATCGCATCCACGGGTATGCCTTGCGCGGCACGCTCTATCCACCACGCACCGTCCTCTATCGCGTCGACGGGGCGCGCTACGAGAACGAGGGACATGGGCATCGCATCCGGCTGCAGGGACGCGTCTCGAACCTCAAGGGCTTGATCTATCACGACGATCGCAAGCCTCTGTCGCGCTGGCTGGGCTCGCAGCTCAAGTACGCGGCGCGCGAGGCGGCCCACCTTCTCGATACCCCTCGTGAACGGCTGGGGCGCGTCGATCGGATACGCCTGATGGGCTGGCCTGCGCCGATCCTGGTGCTGGGCTACGTCCTGTTCGCGAAGGGGGCCATCCTCGATGGCAAGGCCGGCTGGTTCTACGCCTTCCAGCGCCTCCTTGCCGAGGTTCTGCTGGCGCTCGAACTGCTGGACAGGCGCCTGTCGGCGGTGACACGGTCTCCGTGAATCAAAGGCTGAGCGGAGAACCTTCGAGGTCCTTTTCCGTTCCGGCGATCATCACGCGAACCGGACCCGTTCCCGCCGTCAGTCCTGCCGGCAAACGAGTCTCGAAGCCGCCAACGCCGTGTGGCGTCACCTTCTTGAGCCATGGCAGAAATTGGTCGGCATAGCAGCGCTGAATGTTTTGCCCGCCGACCCGCACTTCGATTGTCGCAAGCTGATTCGGATCGTAAGCAAGCGCCCATCCTCTGAGGGCGCCACCTTCCGTGCGATACACCTTGCCTCTGGCAAGCTTGGTACTGATGTTCGGGGGGCGACCACGATAGTTCGTGAAGTAGTCCAGGTTCGCTGCGACGTAATTGTAGAGGCACAAATCGTCCTCGTTCAGCGCAAGAATTCGGGAGCGAGTCGCTGTGTCGATTGTGGGTCGGGGAGAACGGCCGGCGCCGTTGTCGCGGCGCATCTGAAGCTCCACGCCAAGATGCTGGGACAACGCCGCGAGCATGTCGGGCATGAATTCAAACAATCCGACAAAGCCCAGGTCGCGCGGGTCGGTTCCGCTCAGTTGCCGGCTCTGAACATTGATTTGGTCGGGCGACTCGTAGAACTGGGCGAACGAACCGGTGAATGTCTTCTGTCTGAGGTGCATCCGATAACTCGACGCGACGCGCTCGACGGGATCGCGCAGGAACGTAACGACTGATGCAAGGTGAAAGGCACAGGTCCAGTGACGGATGGGCCAATGGCTGCTGACCAGGAATCGCTGACCCCGAGGCGCTTCACCCCGCAGCGCGGCGATTTTCTCGGGCGTTCGAATGTCGGATGCAAAAGCGTTGATGAAGTTGCCGGACGTCGTGGTGGCGTCGGTCCCCGCCTCCAAAGCATCCACGGTGGTCCGCTGCGCGGGGATCACCGAGGCCGTGTCGACCCCATACTTGAGAAGCTTGGTGGCGGTTGGCAGGGCCGCTGACAGCATATTGCGCATCGACGTGCCGGCGGTTTTCGGTATGTGGACGAAAACGACGTCTTTGATCTTCGGATCCAGGTCTGGTTGTGACGGTTCCACCGCAATGGCGTCGACTGGCGCTGCCGAAGCAGGGCGCGTCGCTGGGGCTTTCCGGGTGAACCACCGGGCGGTCCAGAACCTGGAACTCATGGTCAGGAAGGATCAGACCGTTGAACGCGCATAAACTTGGCCACTGGCTATTTTCTAGCCGACTGAAACAAGTGGTCCGTGACGACGGGCATGCCTGCCTGCTTCCATCATGGTCAAGGGAAGGCTGGTGCCGGGTGAGGGG
>CAZPOS010000188.1:4504-5054 GCA_964588065.1 uncultured Reyranella sp. | reverse complement strand
TACAAAACCGCTGCACTACCGCTGTGCTAACCCGGCCCTCAGGCTACCTTCGGCGGATAGATAACCGAACTCCGCCGAAGTCGCATCATTTCGGTTGCTGACGTGCCCATTCGTAGGCGGCGACCGCGGCGGCATTCGAGACGTTGAGGGCCGAGAGCGCGTCGCTGGTGGGAATCGTCACCAGCCGGTCGCACTTCTCCGTCGTCAGCCGGCGCAGCCCTTCGCCTTCGGCCCCCAGCACGATGCAGGTCCGGCCCTTGAGGTCGAGGTCGCCGATGCGCGTGTCGCCGCTTTCGGCCAGCCCGTAGGTCCAGAAACCGGCCTCCTTGAGCTGGTCGAGCGTGCGGGCGAGATTGACGGCGCGCACCAGGGGCACGACTTCCAGGGCGCCGGACGCGGCCTTGGCCAGGGTGCCGGTGTCCGACGGGGTGTGACGGTCGGTCACGATCACACCGGCGGCGCCGAAGGCGGCGGCCGACCGCAGGATGGCGCCGACATTGTGCGGGTCGCTCACCTGGTCGAGGGCCAGAACGAGGGCATTGTCGCCGCA
>CAZPOS010000188.1:1254-4494 GCA_964588065.1 uncultured Reyranella sp. | reverse complement strand
ATGCCCTGATGGACGGCGCCGTTGGGCAGCCGCTGGTTCAGGTCCTCGCGGGACGTGATCGTCTTGTCCGTCTTGCCGATGGCTCCGGCATGGGCGTCGGCCATCTCCTTGGTCAGGAACAGCCGCTCGACGCGCCGGTCGGGGTTGGCGAGAGCCGCGAGCACCGCGTGCCGGCCGAAAATCCATATGGATTGGCTGCCGGTCCGGGACTGGCGATGGGGACGATTGGGACGAGGGGCCATGCCGAGCCTTGTATGGCGCGGCGCCGGTGTCGGCAAATCCCGCGTCGTCGGGGCAGATTTGCCCGCCGGAGGGCGCCCGGGGCGCCTCGTTCTCTTCGGTTCGCAAACAAGTGCTTGCCACCCACCGGAACAGACTGTATCTCCCCGCGCCTACAGGCTTTTTCCGTTACTGCCGGTTGGGACGGAGGGGTGGCCGAGCGGTCAATGGCAGCAGACTGTAAATCTGCCGACTTCGCGTCTACGAAGGTTCGAATCCTTCCCCCTCCACCAGCGGTCCATGGCGTGAGAGTGGCACTGTTAGGGCGTTGCGGGTGTAGCTCAATGGTAGAGCAGAAGCCTTCCAAGCTTACGACGAGGGTTCGATTCCCTTCACCCGCTCCAGGTTTGGCTTAAGTCGGCCAGTTAAGTTCGGTCTGTGTAGAAGCTGAAGCATCACGAGGGTCGCGACACCATGTCGAAGGCAAAGTTTGAGCGGAACAAGCCGCACTGCAACATCGGAACGATCGGACACGTCGATCATGGGAAGACGTCGCTGACGGCAGCGATCACGAAGATCCTGGCGAAGACGGGCGGCGCGACGTTCACGGCCTACGACCAGATCGACAAGGCTCCCGAGGAGCGCGAGCGCGGCATCACGATCTCGACGGCGCACGTTGAGTACGAGACGCAGAACCGTCACTACGCGCACGTGGACTGCCCGGGGCATGCCGACTACGTGAAGAACATGATCACGGGCGCGGCGCAGATGGACGGCGCGATCCTGGTGGTTTCGGCGGCCGACGGCCCGATGCCGCAGACGCGCGAGCACATCCTGCTGGCGCGCCAGGTCGGCGTTCCGGCGCTGGTCGTGTTCATGAACAAGTGCGACATGGTCGACGATCCGGAGCTTCTGGACCTGGTTGAGCTGGAGGTTCGCGAGCTTCTGAAGAGCTACCAGTTCCCGGGCGACGATCTGCCGGTGGTGCGGGGCTCTGCGCTGATGGCGCTCGAGGACAAGAACCCCGAGCTGGGCGAGCAGGCGGTCCTGAAGCTGATGGCGGAAGTGGACAAGTACATTCCGCAGCCGGCGCGCGACAAGGACAAGCCGTTCCTGATGCCGATCGAGGACGTGTTCTCGATCTCGGGCCGCGGCACGGTGGTGACGGGCCGCGTCGAGCGCGGGATCATCAAGGTGGGCGAGGAAGTCGAGATCGTCGGCCTGAAGGCGACGACGAAGACGACGGTGACCGGCGTCGAGATGTTCCGCAAGCTGCTGGACTCGGGCGAGGCGGGCGACAATATCGGCGCGCTGCTGCGCGGCGTGGGCCGCGAGGACGTGGAGCGCGGCCAGGTTCTGTCGAAGCCGGGCGCGATCACGCCGCACACGAACTTCGAGGCGGAAGCCTACATCCTGACGAAGGAAGAGGGCGGCCGTCACACGCCGTTCTTCACGAACTACCGTCCGCAGTTCTATTTCCGGACGACGGACGTGACAGGCGTGGTGACGCTGCCGGAAGGCACGGAGATGGTGATGCCGGGCGACAACGCGCGGCTGGTGGTCGAGCTGATCCAGCCGATCGCCATGGACGAGGGCCTGCGCTTCGCCATCCGCGAGGGCGGCCGCACCGTCGGCGCCGGCGTCGTCACCAAAGTCGTAAAGTAGTGCTATAGAGGCTCACCGCCGTCACCAAGCGGCGGTGATTTCTGCAGGAGTGTAGCTCAGTTGGTAGAGCATCGGTCTCCAAAACCGAGGGTCGGGGGTTCGAGCCCCTCCGCTCCTGCCATTTTTTAAGATTGGCGATCATGACGACCAAGAATCCTGTCGAATTCGCCCGTGAGGTCCGGGCCGAGGTGGCCCGGGTCACCTGGCCGACGCGTCGTGAGACCATGATCACCACCAGCATGGTGTTCATCTTCGTCGTCATTTCGTCGCTGTTCTTTTTGGTGGCCGACAAGGTCATTGGCTTCGTCGTGAAGCTTCTCCTCGGGGTTTCCTGACATGGCTCATCGCTGGTACGTCGTTCACGCCTATTCGGGCTTCGAGAACAAGGTCGCCCAGTCGATCCGCGAACAGGCCGGAAAGAAGGGGCTGGACGACGAGATCACCGAGGTCATCGTGCCGACCGAGGAAGTCGTGGAAGTCCGCCGCGGCAGCAAGGTCAACACCGAGCGCAAGTTCTTCCCGGGCTACGTGCTCGTGAAGATGGATCTGACCGACGATTCCTGGCATCTGGTCAAGAACACCGCCAAGGTCACGGGCTTCCTGGGCGGCGGCGGCCGGGGCAAGCCGGTGCCGATCTCCGACGCCGAGGCCAGCCGCATCCTGAAGCAGGTCCAGGAGGGCGTTGAACGTCCCAAGCCCGCCGTCAGCTTCGAGATCGGCGAGCAGGTCAAGGTGGCCGACGGTCCGTTCGCCTCCTTCAACGGTACGGTCGAGGATGTGGACGAGGAGCGCGCCCGCCTGAAGGTGGCCGTTTCGATCTTCGGCCGGTCGACTCCCGTCGAACTCGACTACGCCCAGGTGGAAAAGATCTGAACCGTCCCCATATCGGTGGACAAAATCAGGGTTGTGGCGGGCGTTCTTATTTGGTAGATCGCGCGCCCTTGGGAGGGCTGGCCGTGCGCCGGCCTTTTCTCATGAGGTGGGTCGAGACCAGAAATCCTTTCGGATCAAGGGATTGACCATTTTGTGGTGCGGGAGGCCTGCCATGGCCGGACCGCGCCGCCCACAGGAAAGGGGCATGCATGGCTAAAAAGATCCAAGCCTACGTCAAGCTGCAAGTGCCGGCTGGCAAGGCTAATCCGTCTCCGCCGATCGGCCCTGCGCTCGGTCAGCAGGGCGTCAACATCATGGAATTCTGCAAGCAGTTCAACGCGAAGACGCAGAAGATGGAACCGGGCATGCCGATCCCGGTGGTCATCACCGTGTTCCAGGACCGCAGCTTCACCTTCGTCACCAAGACCCCGCCGGTGACGTACTTCCTGAAGAAGGCGGCCAGCATCGAGTCGGGCGCCAAGA
>CAZPOS010000188.1:0-1244 GCA_964588065.1 uncultured Reyranella sp. | reverse complement strand
TTCGTCATGGAGCTGCCGAGCTACCGCATGCCGGGCGCCAAGACGGTCGGCACGCAGATCGTCGGCAAGGTGACGACGAAGCAGGTTCGCGAGATCGCCGAGCAGAAGATGCCCGATCTCAATTGCGATTCCGTCGAATCGGCGATGGCCCAGATCGTGGGCTCGGCCCGTTCGATGGGCCTCCAGGTGGTGGAGTAGGACCATGGCCCAGGGCAAGCGTTACAAGACGGCGTCCGCCACGGTCGACCGCCAGAAGATGTATCCGCTGGAAGAGGCGGTGAAGATCGTCAAGGCGAACGCCAAGGCGAAGTTCGACGAGACCATTGAGGTCGCGATGAACCTCGGCATCGATCCGCGCCACGCCGACCAGGCGGTCCGCGGCATGATCGAGCTGCCGAACGGCACCGGCAAGTCGGTGCGGGTGGCGGTGTTCGCCCGCGGCCCGAAGGCCGAGGAAGCCAAGGCCGCGGGTGCCGACATCGTCGGCGCCGAGGACCTGGCGGAGAAGATCAACGCCGGCGAGATGAATTTCGAGCGCTGCATCGCCACCCCCGACATGATGGGCGTTGTGGGTCGACTGGGTAAGGTTCTCGGCCCCCGTGGCCTGATGCCGAACCCGAAGCTCGGCACGGTGACCCAGGACGTGGCCGCCGCGGTCAAGGCCGCCAAGGCCGGCTCGATCGAGTTCCGCGCCGAGAAGGCTGGCATCGTTCATGCTGGGGTGGGCAAGGCCTCGTTCAGCGAGGAGGCGATCACCGCCAACGTGAAGGCGCTGATTGCCGCCATCAACCGGGCCAAGCCCAGCGGCGCCAAGGGCACCTTCATCAAGAAGGTGTCGCTGAGCTCGACGATGGGTCCGGGCATCAAGCTCGACCTGACCACCGCGATCGCCTGAGCGCGATCGGGATATTTTGAGAGATTCCGCCGCGGGCCGCGAGGCCGGCGGCGGGAGGAGCGAAGGGGCCGCGAGGCTTCCAGCTCCACCTGTCCGAGACCACCGGTACTCTACCCCTCGCGGGTAGGGATTAATGGGGAAACCCGCCAGTGCAGACGGGGGCAAGGGAATCGGTGCGCACCGCGGTGCGTGCACGCGCCCGAACTTCCGGGGCAGGCGAACCGGACCGCGAGGTCTCCGTGTCGCGCTAACCCGCTAACGGAGGCTGCGCAGTCTGTAACGCAGCCGGTCCGATCCGGATCCTCCGGATTGGACCATAGTTGGAGAAAGCCGTGAATCGTTCGGAAAA
>CAZPOS010000187.1:9842-11047 GCA_964588065.1 uncultured Reyranella sp. | reverse complement strand
ATGTAGCCGTCGGCGACATGCTGCGTGCCGTCGAGCGCGTGTGCCAGTTCCTTGAAGGTGAGCGACGAAGGTCCGTTGGCCTGAGCCTGTGCGTCCGTCGCGGCGAACGGACCGGCGAACGAGGCCGCGAGGCCGGCCCCCGCCAGGCCGCGCAACGCATCGCGTCGGCTGAGGCGCCGCTCGATCAGGTCGCCGATCGACGGCTCGGTGCTGGCGTTGACGCCGATATCGTCGGGATCGATGTAGTCTTCATCTCGTGCGGCGGCCATGGGAACTCCTGGAAACGCGTCTCTGACGTAGCGGGCGACAATGGCGTTTCCGTTACCATTCTGCGCGCGGCGGCGCCGTCCACAAGACCGTCAGTAAACCGTAGCGAGAAGCCTGTAGCAGGCGGATGTCACACTTCATGAAGAGACGGACATGAAAGCACATCTGTTGTTTGCGGCCTCCGCGACCGCCCTCCTGCTCGCGGCCTTTCCCGCCTCCGCCCAGACCAAGTATCCGGCCACGCTGGAAGGTCATGCGATCCTGCCGGCGATGACCCTCGTTCCCGCGCCCGCCGACGCGCCGCAGGACCTGCAGATCTCCGGCCGCTACGCCGGCCCCGCCGGCCAGCGCGTCGATGCACCGGAGAGCGTGCCGGGCATGTCGGCCCTGTCCGACAAGGCGGCGCCGCGTCCCACCGGCCTCAGCCTGCCGTTCAAGGGGCAGCCGGTGCAGGGCTTCTCGGGCATCCGCAAGCTGCCGGACGGCTCCTATCTCACGATCAGCGACAACGGTTTCGGCAGCAAGGCGAACTCGCCCGACGCCATGCTGATGTTCCACATCGTCAAGCCGGACTGGAAGGCCGGCACGGTGGAGCGCGTGTCGACCGGCTTCCTCAGCGATCCCGACCGCAAGGTGCCGTTTCGCATCGTCAACGAGAACACGCCGAAGCGTTATCTGACCGGCGGCGACTTCGATCTCGAATCGGTGCAGCCGATCGGCGACTTCCTCTACTTCGGCGAGGAGTTCGGCCCCTACCTGATCAAGACCGACAAGAGCGGCAAGGTCCTGCAGATCTTCGAGACCAAGGTGGACGGCAAGCTCGTGCGCTCGCCCGACCATCCGGCGGTGACGATGCCCGGCGCACCCGGCGCGGTGAAGTTCGAGGTCCGGCGCAGCAAGGGCTTCGAAGGCATGGCGGCCTCTCCCGACGGCAAGTT
>CAZPOS010000187.1:0-9832 GCA_964588065.1 uncultured Reyranella sp. | reverse complement strand
CGCTGCTCGAAGGCCCGCTGCTGACCGAGTCCGGCGAGCCCGAGGCGAAGGACGGCAAGCGCTTCCTGCGCATCCTCGAGTTCGACGTGGCCAAGGGCGAGTACACGGGCAAGAGCTTCAAGTACACGCTCGAGGCGCCGGCCAACGCCATCGGCGACTTCAACCTGATCGACGCCACCAGCGGCCTGATCATCGAGCGTGACGACACCGAGGGCGACGTGGCCCAGGCCTGCAAGGACGGCGCGGTGAAGGCCGACTGCTTCAACGTGCCGGCCAAGTTCAAGCGCATCTACAAGATCGACCTCGGCCAGGCCGATGCCGACGGCTTCGTGAAGAAGGTGGGCTACATCGACCTGATGGACATCCAGGACCCGAACAAGGTCGCGCGCGCGGGCGCCAAGGACGGCAAGCTCACCTTCCCGTTCTTCACCATCGAGAATGTCGACCGGGTCGACGCCGACCACATCATCGTCGGCAACGACAACAACCTGCCCTTCTCGTCGGGCCGCGCGCTGGGCAAGTCCGACGACAACGAGCTGATCCTCCTGAAGGTTACCGACCTCCTGAAGGCGAAGTAGCCCGAGGGAACGATGCACGCCCAAATTGCGTGCTAGGCTGCTGGTTCAGCGGACCCCGTCGTGGGGTCCGCCTTGCCGCAGGACAATCGAGTGCCCCCTCAAACAGCATCGACGCAGACCATCGGCTTTCTTCGCATCATCATTGGCCTGCTGCAGGGGCTGGCACTTTATCTCATCAAGGAAGCGCTTCAGTCATCGCATTGGCTTGCGGCCGACCGTGACCTTCTCAGGGCGTTGACAGCCGTCGTCCTGTTCGTTCCGACGATTGCCATCGTGAGCATGGGCAACCTGCAGCGGCGCAGTCTGGCCGCCTGGTGTCTCGCCTCAACCCTGTTGTGCGCCGCTCTCGGCTTCTACTCCTCCTATCGCAACGCGTCGTCGCCACCCAACTTCCCGCTCTCACACTTCTATGAATTGACGGCCGTCAGCGGTTTCGCCTGCCTGCTCTTCGTCCTGCAGGCACTGATCGCCTCGGGTGACAGCGACCGCAAACCGATCGCGTCCTTTGCCACCTATTTCGATACGACCTGGAAGCTGGGCGCGCAGATCGTGCTGGCGTGGCTCTTCGTCGGCGTGTTCTGGGCTGTACTGTGGCTTGGCGCCACGCTGTTCGAGCAGATCAATCTCAAGTTCTTCTCCGAATTGCTGAAGCGAGACTGGTTCTACGTTCCCGCGACGACCGTAGCGGCGGGCGCCGCCCTTCACCTGACAGACGCGCGCGCCGGGTTGGTGCGCGGCGCGCGGACACTGACCCTGAGCATGCTGTCGTGGCTGCTGCCGATCATGACCCTGATCGCCGTCGGCTTCTTGTGCGCGCTGCCCTTCACCGGCCTGCAGCCCTTGTGGAGCACACGGCACGCTACGCTGAGCCTGATCGCGGCCTCGATCTTCCTGATCGTGCTGATCAACAGTCACTACCAGGATGGAGGCCCCGGCACGGCCAGCCCCCGCGTGCTGGCATATTCGAGAACCCTGGCAGCGGTCGTATTGGTGCCGCTGACCGTCATTGCGGTCATCGGCTTGAACCTGCGCGTCCAGCAATACGGCTGGACCCCGAGCCGGGTGACGGCCGCGGCGGCGCTGGTTGCCATCGGCTGCCATGCCGTGGGCTACACAATGGCGGCTCTTCGAAGCGGCCCCCGCCTCGCGTTGCTGCCAGCGACCAACGTCATGTCGGCCTTCGTCATGGTAGCGATCATGCTCGCCTTGCTGTCACCGTTCGGCGATCCGGCACGCATCGCGGTGTCGAGCCAGGTGGCACGCCTCGAGGCCGGCCTCGTGCCCGTCGACAAGTTCGATTTCAATTTCCTGCGCTTCAATGGCGTCAGATACGGTCGGACGGCCCTCGAGAAGCTCAAGGAAAAGACCGAAGGTGCGAATGCCCGAGAGATCGCCGCCAAGGCCGTCGAGGCGCTCAAATCCGAGAACCGGTATGCATCGAGGCCAAAGACGGACGCGACCCCGGCCAGTCGCGTCGCCGACATTGAGGTCGTGCTGCCCGCCGGCGCCACGCTGCCACAGGCCTTCGTCGCCAAGGATTGGAGCACCACGCCGCCGGCACCGGCCGTGCCGGCGTGCCTTCGCGAAGCCGAGTCCCGTCAACGGTGTCAGGCGATGATCGTCGATCTCGACGACGACGGCCGGCCGGAAATCGTCATCATCGACGGCGTGCAGGTTGTGGTCTTTGCAACCGCCGCGGACGGTCAATGGGCCAACATCGGGCGCTATCAAGGAAACATCTATTGCTCGGGAGCCACCAGCGCCCTCAGGGCGGGCAACGTGCAATTCGTCCAGCCCAAATTCAAATCGATCGACGCCGATGGCCAGGTTCTGAGCTTCGTGCCCCCCTGCGCGCCGGCCCGACGCTGAAGCGACTCGCCGCCCTCGCAAGACGAGGGCACTTCCCCTTTGCGGCCTCCGCAAAGGGGACGCGTTCGCTTCCTACTCGGTTACGTCGAGCGCCACCTTCTCGCGCTTCTTGCGGAGCGCGGGAAGGAGTGGTGCGATCAGCAGGAAGGCCGCGATCGCAAGGCAGGCGACCGAGATGGGCCGCACGACGAAGATCTCGAACGACCCCTGGCTCAGGATCAGCGACTTGCGCAGGTTGTTCTCGAGCATCGGCCCGAGCACGAAGGCCAGCACCAGCGGCGCCGCCTCGTAGCCGAACTTGCGCATGAGATAGCCCAGCAGGCCGGTGCCGATCATCACGAACACATCGAACACGGCGTTGCCCGAGGCGAAGACGCCGACGATGCAGAACATCAGGATCAGCGGAAACAGGATCCTGTAGGGCGCCTTCAGCACCTGAACCCACATGCCGATCAACGGCATGTTGAGCACCAGCAGCATGATGTTGCCGACATACATGCTGGCGACGATGCCCCAGAAAACCTTGGGATTCTGGCTCATCATCAGCGGCCCGGGCTGCAGCCCGTGAATGACGAAGGCGCCCAGCAGCAGCGCCATGATGACGTTGGGCGGGATGCCGAGCGTCATCAGCGGAATGAAGGCGCCGCCGGCCGCCGCATTGTTGGCGGCCTCGGGCCCCGCGACGCCCTCGATCGCACCCTTGCCGAACCGCTCGGGCGTGCGCGACAGCTTCTTCTCCATGGCGTAGGACGCAAAGGAGGCGATCACCGCGCCGCCGCCCGGCAGCACGCCCAGCAGGAAGCCCAGCAGCGTGCCGCGCCCGACCGGACCGGCGCTCGCCTTCAGGTCCTCGCGCGAGGGCCACAGGCTGCCGATCCGCGATTGCACGATGTCGCGGCGAATCTGCTGCTCGATGTTCGCCAGGATCTCGGCCACGCCGAACAGGCCCATCACCACCGGCACGAGCCCGATGCCGTCGACCAGTTCGAGCCGGTCGAAGGTGAGGCGCGGCATGGCGTTGATCTGGTCGAGGCCGATCAGCCCGATCACCACCCCGACCGCCGCCATCAGCAGCGCCTTGGCCATCGAGCCCTGCGTCAGGAACGACAGGATGGTGAGGCCCAGCACCATCAGGCTGAAATATTCCGGCGGGCCGAAGGCCACGGCCACCTTGGCCAGCATCGGTGCCACCAGCATCAGGGCGACGATGGCGAAGGTGCCGGCGACGAACGATCCCAGTGCCGAGATGCCGAGCGCCGGACCGGCCCTGCCGCGCTTGGCCATCTCGTGACCGTCGATGCAGGTGACGACCGAGGCCGCCTCGCCCGGAATGTTCACCAGCACGGCGGTGGTCGAGCCGCCATACATCGAGCCGTAGTAGATGCCGGCCATCATGATGATGCCCGACTCGGGCGAGCCCGAGAGGGTGACCGGCAGCAGCAGCGACATGGCCGAGATCGGCCCGATGCCCGGCAGCACGCCGACCAGGGTGCCGATGAACACGCCGATGAAGCAGTAGAGGAGATTGATCGGATCGAAGGCGACGGCGAAGCCCTGCGCGAGACCGGAAATCACGTCCATCGCGTCAGCCCGCCAGCCAGGAGAGATAGGGAACGTCCTCGAGCCAGCTTCCCTTGGGGAGCTGTACCAGCAGGAGCTTCTCCAGCACGTACCAGACCCCCACCGAGGCGGCGAGGGAGATCGGGATCGAGAGCTTCGGCGCCACCGGATCGACGAAGGTCATCAGGAACAGCAGCAGCGCCAGGCTGCAGAGCACGAAGCCCAGCTTCTGGAACAGGATGCCGAACACGATCAGCGCGGCGATCACCATCACCACGTTGCGCCACCGTGCGCCGCGCCACAGGTCCGACAGCACCGGCCCCTCGCCGCGCGCGCCGGCGACGGTGATGGACAGCGCCAGGGCCGAGATGAACAGGCCCAGCCAGAAGAAGACGAAACCCGAGCCCGGCTCGTGCAGGGTCCCGAGCTCCAGCAGCCAGCCCTGCCAGGTGACGAACGCGCCGACACTCAGCCAGAACAGGCCACCCCAGAATTCGGCGCGACGCAGCATGCTCAGCTCTTCTTGGCGAGCCCGAGCTGGTCCACGACCTCGCGCTGCTCGTCATACTGCTGCTTGGCGAACTTGGCGTAGTCGGCCGTGTTCATGTAGCGCTTGGGATAGTCGTACTTGGCCATCAGTTCGGCGACCTTGGGATCGTCGAGCGCGGCCTTGAAGGCGTCGTGCAGCTTCTGCACCACGGCGGGATCCATGCCCTTGGGTCCGGCGAGACCGAACGGCGAGTCGAGCGTGAGGTTGTAGCCCAGCTCCTTCAACGTCGGCGCGTCGGGCCAGCGCGGGCTGCGCTCCTGCGTCCAGATGCAGAGCAGGCGGAACTTGCCGGCATCGACCAGCGGCGCCCAGCCGGTGGCGTCCGCATCCGCCATCACATGGCCGCCTTCCAGCGCCGCCCAGCCCTCGGGGCCGCCCTTGAAGGGCACATGGGTGAACTTCACGCCGGCCTTGAGGGCGATCTGCTCCATGCCGATGTGCAGCGAGCTGCCGGCGCCCGGCGTGGCGTAGGTGAACTTTCCGGGGTTCGCCTTGGCGAAGGCAATGACGTCGTGGAAGGTCTTGAACTGCGAGTCCGCCCGCACGACCACGCCGAACGTGTACGCCGAGGTGTGGAGGATCCAGGTGAAGTCCTTCATCGGGTCGTAGGGCGTCTTCTGCATGTGCGGCAGACGGAAGATCGTCACCGGCATCTGCGCGATCGTGTAGCCGTCCGGCTTGGCGGTCGCCGCCATGCTGGCCGGGCCGCTCGTTCCCGAGCCGCCGGTGCGGTTGTCGACTACCACCGGTTGGCCGAGGATCTTGGACGCCGCGTCGGCCAGGGCGCGGTGCCAGACGTCGACGCCGCTGCCGGCCGGCCACGGCATGATCAGGGTGATCGGCTTGTTGGGAAAATCCTTGGCCCCTTGGGCGTACACGAGCGTGGGTGCGAGGGCTGCGGACGCGACCGCCCCCGACGCCGCGATGAACGAACGACGACGCATGACTTCCTCCCTGTCAGACCGGCCCCGGTTGTCCCGGGCCTGTTAGCTCTTGGCGGCGAGGCCGAGCTTTTCGAGCGTGGCCTTTTCGTCCGCATAGAGTTCGCGGGCGAACTTGTCGTAGGCCGCCGTCGGCATGTAGCGCGGCGACATGTCGTATTTTTCCAGGGTCGCGATGACGTCCTTGTCCTCGAGCGCGACCTTGAACGCCTCGTCCAGCTTCTTCACGGCGAGCGGGTCCATGCCCTTCGGGCCGCCCATGCCGAACGGCGAGTCGAAGACCATGTCGAAGCCGAGATCCTTCAGGGTCGGCACGTCGGGCCAGTTCTTGGTGCGCTTCTCGGTCCAGACGCAGAGAAGGCGCAGCTGCCCGCCATCCACCAGCGGCTTCCAGCCCGTCGAATCGGCCTGCAGGACCGTGTGCTTGCCGAGCACGGCGGCGTTGGTTTCCGCGCCGCCCTTGAACGGCACCTGCGTCCACTTGATCCCCGCCTGCGCGGCGATGCGCTCCATGCCGATGTGCAGCGAGGTGCCGGCACCGGGCGTGCCGTAGGTCACCTTGCCGGGATTGGCCTTGGCGTACTCGATCACGTCCTTGAAGGTCTTGTAGGGCTGGTCGGCCGCCGTCGTGACGCCGAACGTGTAGCCGCTGAGATGCGAGACGTAGGTGAAGTCCTTCAGCGGGTCGAAGGCCGTCTTCTGCATCACCGGCAGACGGAAAACCGAGATCGGGAGCTGCGAAACGGTATAGCCGTCGGGCCGCGCGGTGGCGGCCATCGTGGCCGGCCCCAGCGTGCCGGAGGCGCCGCCCTTGTTGTCGATCTGGAAGGGTTGGCCGAGCACCTTGCCGGCCTTCTCGCACATGGCGCGCAGCGTGATGTCGCTCGATCCGCCGGCGGGCCAGGGGACGATGAAGGTGATCGGCTTGCTGGGATAGGCCTGGGCGCGAGCGGCCGGCAGGTACAGCGGCATGCCGACACCGGCAGCGATCACGGTTCCCAGACCACGCTTCACGAGACCACGACGACGGATCGTCATTTCATTCCTCCCTTTGTTGGCGAGGAAATTGGCCGATGGTCCGGGCGATGTAAAGCGATTGCAGACGCTGCGTCATTCCAGCGTGCGCTTCATCCACGAGGCCGTCGCCTGCGCGTCCTGGTTGTCGCTTTCCGCGAGCTTCGCGATCACGCGCTGGCGGTCTTCGAGGTCGCGGTTCTGGCTGAGCTTGATCTTGGTCTGCAGCCGGGCGATCGGCATCCGGAAGGCGACGATGCCCCTGGTCTGCGCCTCGGCGTTGCCCGGCGGCAGGCGGTCGAGGCTCCAGGACGAGGCATCGGCCCCTTCGTAGGCGGCCGCGAGCGTCGCGAGCACGTCGAGCGCGCCTTGCGTGTCCTCGACGATCTGCGGCCGGCCATAGGCGTGCACGGTGACGTAGTTCCAGGTCGGCACCTTCGGGCCCGGCGCGTACCAGGTCGGCGAGACATAGGCGTGCGGTCCCCAGAACAGGGCGAGCGATTCGGCCGGTCGCTCGAACAGTTTCCCGTGCGGGTTGGCGCGCGCGATATGGCCGATCAGCGAACCGTGTTCGCCGCCATCGTCCTGCCAGAGCAGCGACAGATGGGTGGCGAAGGGCGCGCCGGCTTCGTCGGTCGTCATCAGGAGCGCCCAGCTATGGGCCTTCATGACCTCGCGGCCGACCGCTTCATCGCCTGCGAAATGCTTTGGAAGATACATGGTGCGGATTCCTTGAACGGCGCGGGCTTACCATGGTCCAATACGGGCCACACGAGGAGGAATATTCATGGGCGAAGATATCCGACTTCAGTCAGCCGCCGGCGAGATCGGCGCTTACCTCGCCACCCCGGCGGGCACGCCGAAGGGCGGTATCGTGGTCATCCAGGAGATTTTCGGGGTGAACCACCACATCCGCGCCGTGACCGACAAGTTCGCGGCCGAGGGCTACCTCGCGCTGGCGCCGCGCTTCTTCGATCACATCAAGCCGGGGATCGAGCTGGGCTATACGCCCGACACCATCGCCGAGGGCCGCGGCTACGTCATGAGCCCGGGCTTCACCGAGAAGGCCGTGCAGGATGTCGAGGCCGCCATCGCCGAGCTGAAGAAGCACGGCGTGAAGAAGGTCGCGGTGACCGGCTTCTGCTGGGGCGGCAACCATCACCTGGCTGTCGGCGACCCGCCTCAAGCCCGACGCGGCCATCGCCTACTATGGCGGCGGCATCTACGGTGCCCGCGACGAGAAGCCCGGCGTGCCGACGATGATGCATTTCGGCGACAAGGACATGCACATCCCGATGACGCATGTGAACGAGCTGCGCCAGCTGCATCCGGACGTCGCGATCTACGACTATCCCGCCGACCACGGCTTCCATTGCGACGAGCGCGGCAGCTACGACGCGGCGGCTTCCCAGCAGGCCTACGCCCGCACGCTCGACTTCATGGCCAAGCACGTCGGCTGACGCACCACCTCGTTCCAACCGCCCATTGTCATCCCGAGCGTAAGCGAGGGACCTTTCAGGGCATCGCCAAGGGTCCCTCGCGTTGCTCGGGATGACAGGATTTTCGTTCGAAGATGCCCACCAAACGCCCCGCCAAGAAGACCTTCACGCCCGATGCGCGCGGCCCCCTGAACGGGGTCCGCGTCGTCGACCTGTCGCGCCTGGTGGCCGGCAATGTCCTGACGCTCCAGCTGGCCGATTTCGGCGCCGAGGTCATCAAGATCGAGCCGCCCGAGGGCGACACCTTGCGTTCGTGGCGGGTGAAGGGCGTCGAGACGGCGTGGAAGGTCTACAGCCGCAACAAGAAGAGCGTGGCTCTCGACCTGCGCTCCGACGCCGGCCGCACCATCGTGCGCGAGCTGGCGAAGACCGCCGCCATCCTGGTCGAGAGCTTCCGGCCGGGCGTCATGGAAGACATGGGCCTGTCGCCCGCCGAACTGCATGCGATCAACCCGAAGCTGGTGATCGTGCGCATCTCGGGCTGGGGTCAGGACGGACGCTATCGCCACAAGCCGGGCTTCGGCACGCTGATCGAGGGCTATAGCGGCTTCGCCTCGATGAACGGCTTCGCCGATCGCGAGCCCGTGTTGCCGCCGATGTATCTCGCCGACTGCATGGCCGCGCTCAACGGCTACGGCGCCGTGATGGTGGCGCTGCGCGAGGTCGAGATGAACGGCGGCAACGGCCAGGTGCTGGACCTGCCGCTGTTCGACCCGCTGTTCTCGATGCTGGGACCGCAGGCCGCCAACCACAAGCTCACCGGCGAGGTGAAGGTGCGCACCGGCAGCCGCTCGACCAACGCGGCGCCGCGCAACGTCTACCAGACGAAGGACGGCAGCTGGGTTTGCCTCTCGGCCTCGACCCAGGGCATGGCGATGCGCGTGCTGGACAAGATCGGCCGGCCGGAACTGAAGGACGATCCGCGCTTCGCGACCAACATCGAGCGGGTGCGCAACGGCGTCGAGCTCGACCGCATCATTGGTGAGTTCGTGGGGGCCCGCGATCTCGACGAGAACCTGCGCTACTTCGACGAGGCGGGCGTCACCATCGGCCCGGTCTACGACATCTCGCAGATCGTGCAGGACGACTATGTGCTGGAGCGCGAATCGCTGATCGAGATCGACGACGCGGACATGGGCGAAATCCCGACCCATCCCGTGGTGCCGCGCATGTCCGGCACGCCTGGCGCGCTGAAGAGCGCGGCCCCCACGGTCGGCGAACACAACGAGGCCCTGCTGAAGCCGATGCTGGGCGCGGCGGAGTACGACAAGCTCTGCGCCACGGGCGCCATCTCCGATGGCAGGATCCCCGGAAAGAAGAAGACGTGAACCGCCCCGTTCCGCCCGTCTGGCGCTCGATCCTCTACGTTCCCGGGAACGTCCCGAAGTTCATCGACAAGGCGCACGAGCGCGGCGCGGATTGCGTGCTGGTCGACCTGGAGGACAGCGTGCAGCCGGCGCAGAAGCAAGAGGCGCGGGCGATGCTGCCGGACACGATGGTGAAGGTGGCGCGCGGCGGCGCCGACGTCGCGGTGCGCATCAACCGGCCGCTGCGGCTGGCGATTCCCGACATCGAGGCGGCGGTCCGGCCCGGGCTCTCGGCCCTGTTCGTCACCAAGACCGAGGGCGTGCAGCATCTGCGTCTGCTCGACGAGGTGGTGAGCGAGCTGGAGCGCGAGCGCGGCCTGCCGGTGGGCAGCGTCGGCTTCGCCGCCATGATCGAGCATCCGCGCGCCCTCGCTGAATTGAACGACATCGCCGAGCGCGGTCCCCGGGTCATCGCCATGATGCTGGGCGGCGAGGATTTCGCGCTGGAGACCGG
>CAZPOS010000186.1:0-11189 GCA_964588065.1 uncultured Reyranella sp. | reverse complement strand
GCTCGATGAATCCGCGCATCACCGTGGGCGACTTCATCATCGAGGGACCGATGAACTTCGGCCTCGGGCGCGAGGAGGCGATGGCCCGCGCACGCAAGCTGATGGAGACGGTGCGGCTCGATCCCAACGCCCTCGACCGCTTCCCGCATCAGTTCTCGGGCGGCCAGCGCCAGCGCATCTGCATCGCGCGGGCCCTTGCCATGGAGCCCGAACTGCTGATCGCCGACGAGGCCGTCTCGGCGCTCGACGTGTCGGTGCAGAAGCAGGTGCTGGAACTGCTGGACGAGATCCGCGTCCGGCTGAACCTCGCCGTGCTGTTCATCACCCACGACCTGCGCGTCGCGGCGCAGATCTGCGACTACGTCGCCGTGATGAGCAAGGGCCGCGTCGTCGAATACGGCTCCGCGGAGCAGGTCTTCGGCGCGCCCAAGGCCGAGTACACCAAGGCCCTGTTCGCCGCCGCCCCCGGCCGCCACTGGGAATTCGGCAAGTTCGCCGCCTGATCCTCTCTCCAGGCCCTTCCCTCTAGCGGGAGGGAGGGGCTTGGAGGAGACTGGCACCATGACCTCCGGCTTCCTCGAAGACGCTTCGTTCAATCAGTCGCCCGCCTTCGGCGACGTCGACCTGTTCGCCGCCGACCGGCCGCTGGCCGATGCGGCGGCGCGCGCCGGCCTCGATCCCGCGGCGCTGTCGGCCTGCGGCCGCGACTACGGATCGGCCGAAACGCTCGATCTCGGGCGGCTGGCCAACGAGAATCCGCCGAAACTTCGCACCATGGACGGCAAGGGCAACCGGCTCGACCTGGTCGAATTCCATCCCGCCTATCACGCGCTGATGCAGAAGAGCATCGGCCACGGCATCCACGCCTCGGCGCACGACGGCAGCGACACGCCGGCGCCGATGGCGGCGCGCGCCGTTCGGCTCTATCTCGCGACCCAGGCCGAGAGCGGCCATATGTGCCCGATCACCATGACGCATGCCTGTGTCGGCGCGCTGCGGTCAGAGCCGGCCCTGCTGGCGAAGTGGCTACCGAAGATCCAGACGCGGACCTACGATCCACGGCCGCTCCCGTGGTGGCAGAAGAACGGCGTCACCCTGGGCATGGGCATGACCGAGCGCCAGGGCGGCACCGATGTGCGCGCCAACATCACGACCGCAACGGCGCGCGGCGACCATGTCGAGATCACCGGGCACAAATGGTTCATGTCGGCGCCGATGTGCGACGCCTTCCTGGTGCTCGCGCAAGCAGCCAGGGACTCTGGAGAGCGTGGCCTGACCTGTTACCTGATGCCGCGCTACCGTCCCGACGGCTCGCAGAACGCGATCCGCTTCCAGCGGCTGAAGGACAAGCTCGGCAACAAGTCGAATGCCTCGTCCGAGGTCGAGTTCCACGGCGCCTGGGCCGAGCGGGTCGGGCCTGAGGGCGCGGGCGTGCGCACCATCATCGAGATGGTGAACCTGACGCGCCTCGATTGCGCCATCGCCTCGGCCGGCCAGTCGCGCATCGCGCTGAGCCAGGCGATCCACCATATCCGCAACCGCTCGGTCTTCCAGCGACGGCTGGCCGACCAGCCGGCGATGCGCGCGGTCGCGTCCGACATGGCGCTAGAGCTCGAGGCGCAGGTCGCGCTGGTGTTCCGCCTGATCCGCGCTGCCGAGCATGCCGCACACGATCCGCGCGAGGCGGCCTATGCGCGGCTGCTGACGCCGGCGGTGAAGTTCCTCGTGTGCAAGAGCACGCCGCAGCTCGTCTACGAATCGCTCGAGTGCCTGGGCGGCAACGGCTACACCGAGGACCTGCCGATGGCGCGCTACTTCCGCGAATCGCCGCTCAACGCCATCTGGGAAGGCTCGGGCAACGTCATGGCGCTCGACGTGCTGCGCGCCGCCGGCCGCCATCCCGAGGCGGCGACCGACACACTCTCGCGTCTGGTGCGCACCGCCGACCAGGCCTTCAAGGCTGGCCCGCTGGCGCAGGCGCTGGAGCAGATTCTGAAGTCGGGCGCCGCCGAACGCCGCGCGCGTTTCCTGTGCGAGAGCCTGGCCAAGATCGCCGCCGTGGCGGCGCTGGTCGACGCCGGCTCGCCTTTCGCCGCGCTCTATGCCGGGACGCGGCTGGGCGGTTCGCCCTTCGCCCAGTTCGGCAGCGCCGATCTCGGCGACAGCGAGACGGCGCTGATCGACCGCGCGCTGGCGGCATAGAAGATTGACGACATGATCGATCTCTCCACGCTCGCCCTCTTCGCCCTCGCCTGCCTCGCGCTCACGGCCACGCCGGGCCCCGACATGCTGCTGATTGCCTCGCGCAGCGCGAGCCAGGGCAAGGCCTCGGGCTTCGCCACGCTGGCCGGCATCCAGCTCGGTACCTATTGCCATGCTGCCGCGGCGGCGTTCGGCCTGTCGCAGCTCTTCCTGGTCGTGCCGCTCGCTTACGACGTCGTGCGCTACGCGGGAGCGGCTTATCTGCTCTACCTCGCCTGGAAGACGTTTCGCGCCACGGGGGCCGTGCTCGCACCGACCGACAGCGCGCGCGGCTTCTCGATTCCGATGGTGTTCCGCCAGGGGCTGCTGACCAACCTGCTCAATCCGAAGATGGCGTTGTTCGTGCTGGCGCTTTTCCCGCAGTTCGTGCGACCGGAAGCAGGCTCGGTCGCGTTGCAGATCATGCTGCTGGCGACAGTGCTCAACCTGATCGGCATCGCGGTCAACGGTGCGGTCATCCTGGCGGCGAGCCGGCTCGGCCGCGCCTTCAGCGATGGCGGCCGCTTCCGGCGCGTACCGCAGATCCTGCTGGGCACCGTGTTCGCCGGCCTCGCATTGCGCCTGGCCTTGGACGACAGGCGCTGAGGCGGGCTAACGCTTCCTAGGGATTCGCGACTGCCAGCGCAGCAGCAGCATGCCACCCATCACGAGACCATAGACGGCGAGCCCGATCCCCATCGCCCGGAAACCGGGGCGGGCGGGAGGGATCGCTAAAGTCGCGAGCTCATGCGTGGAGTCTCCGGAGCGGCAGACACCATGACCTCGTCACTCGGACCTCGACAACCGGTCGTGGTACAGCCCCGCTGTCTGCACTGGCGCGAGTATGCCTCGGGAGATGACTGACATGGCAAGGGCGCTTGAAGAATGTAAGACAAAGTAGCCGGTGCAAGCGTAATATCTCACTGGCTATAACGAGGTCCAGATGACGGCATCTTCGGAGACTCCCCCGCGCGGCGAGGTCGGTGCATTTGTCAGCGGCACCGGTATCGGCATACTGGGTGGGCTGATTGGTCTCGGCGGCGCTGAGTTTCGCCTGCCGTTGCTTATCGGCCTGTTCGGTTTCGGGGCGCTAGAGGCCGTAATCGTCAACAAGGCCATGAGCCTCATCGTTGTCGTCTCCGCGCTCCCATTCCGCATGGGAACAGTGCCCGCCGCGACGATCCTCGACCACTGGACCATTGTCGCGAACCTCTTGGCCGGCAGTATCTTCGGTGCCTGGGCCGGCGCGTCATGGGCGACCAAGCTCAAATCGGCGATGCTGTTCAAGGTCCTTGCGGCGTTGCTGGTGGTGATTGCGATCGTGCTGGTGCTGGGGCACAGCTCGGAAGGTGGCGGCCATGCCGTGCTCACCGGCGTGGCCCAGATGATCGCCGGGGTGGTCGCGGGTTTCGCCATTGGCATCGTGGCGTCTCTCATGGGTGTGGCCGGCGGCGAGCTTCTGATACCGACCCTGATCCTGCTGTTCGGCGCCGACGTGAGGCTGGCCGGCAGCCTGTCGCTGGCGGTCAGTCTCCCGACAATGCTGGTCGGCTTCGCCCGCTACAGCCGGGATGGCACCTTCGCCGTGCTCGGCCGGAATCTGAGATTCGTGGTCATGATGGCTGTGGGTTCGATCGCCGGCAGCTTTATAGGGGCGCACCTATTGGGCATCGTGCCCAGCTCAATCTTGCTACCCGCCCTCGCGGTGATTCTGCTGATATCCGCCGTGAAAGTCTGGCGGCATCAGTAATCAAATTATACCAATAGCCGACAACCTGTCCGCTTTGCCCGTCGATGCTGCGCCGGTACACTCCGCCCGAGCGTTCCAGCCAATGTTCAGCGAGTAACTCTTTCCAATGAAAAAAATCTTCACCGCGTGCCTCGGCACCGAGACCAATACCTTTGCCTCGATCCCGACCGGGCTCGGCCTGTTCGAGGAGACCTGCCTGTTCCGCAAGGGTAGCTACGGCGACAAGGTGCCGATGTTCGGGGCGCCGCTCGACGTGTGGCGCAAGCGTTCCGAGGCCAAGGGCTGGCAGGTGGTCGAGAGCCTCTGCGCCTTCGCCCAGCCGGCCGGCAAGACGGTGAAGAAGGTCTACGAGGCGTTCCGCGACGAGATCATCGCGGACCTGAAGGCGGCGATGCCGGTCGACGCCGTGTTCCTCTCGATGCATGGCGCCATGGTGGCCGAGGGCTACGACGACTGCGAAAGCGACCTGCTCGCCCATGTGCGCAAGGTCGTGGGCCCCGACGTCCCGGTTGGCGTCGAGCTCGACCTCCACTGCAACATCGGCCCCGGCACGATGCGCGACGCCACGGCGCTGGTCCTGTTCAAGGAGTATCCGCATGTCGACGTGTCCGACCGCGCCGACGACCTGTTCAACGTCATGGAAGGCGCCATCGAGGGCCGCACGAAGCCGGTGATGGCCACCTGGGACTGCCGCATGATCGGCGTGTTCCACACCACGCGCCAGCCGATGCGCGGTTTCGTCGACAAGCTCATGGCCATGGAAGGCAAGGACGGCGTGCTCTCCCTCTCCGTCGCCCACGGCTTCCCGTGGTCGGACATCAAGGAGATGAGCAGCCGCATCATCGCCATCACCGACGGCGACAAGGCGAAGGCCGAGAAGATCGCCAAGGAACTCGGCCAGGAATTCTTCGCCATGCGCGAAGCCACCCAGCCGCCCTATGTGACGCTCGACGCTGCCATGGCGCGGGTCAGCTCGCACAATCTGCCCAAGCCCATGGTGCTGGCCGACGTGTCGGACAATGCCGGCGGCGGCGCGGCTTCGGATTCGACTTTCATTCTGAAGGCGCTGCTGGACGGCAAGGTGAAGGACGCGGCCGTCGCCATGTTCTGGGATCCCGGCGCGGTCAAGCTCGCCTTCGAGGTGGGCGAAGGCGCCGAGCTCGACATCCGCCTCGGCGGCAAGCTCGGCCCGCAATCGGGTGCGCCGGTCGATGCGCGTGCCAAGGTGCTCAAGCTCGAGAAGAACGTGTTCATCCAGTTCGGCGGCACCCGCAAGGGCACCAGCCCGATCGGCGATGCCGCCGCCCTGCAGATCGAGGGCGTGACGGTGATCGTCAACTCCACGCGCTCGCAGTGCCACAGCCTCGACTGCTTCACCAAGCTCGGGATCGATCCCTCGACCAAGAAGGTCGTGGTCGTGAAGTCGATGCAGCACTTCCATGCCGCCTATGCCCCGATCGCCAGCGAAGTGGTCTACGTCGCCGCGCCGGGCGCGCTGGTGCCGGACTGGTCGCTGCTGCCCTACACCAAGGCCGACAAGACGCAGTGGCCCTTCGTCGCCAACCCGCACGCCTGAGGGACGGCGCGGGCTCGACGGCCGAATCCATGACCTCCCGGGCCGGTCGCGCCACCGAAGCGCACCGGCCCGCGGCAATGAGTGGCGAAAAGTCCCTTGTTTCAGGGCGTTTACAGCGCTTCGACTCATTGGTATGTTCCGCCCCGTCGCGGCCCGGGATGGCCGTTTTGTCGTTTTAGATCAACGGCTTAATGGCATCCCGCCCCGGCGCGAGGGCAGCGATACATGAAGATTCTCACCGGCAACAGCAACAAACCGCTGGCCGAAGCCATTTCCGCCAAACTGGCCTTGCCGCTGGTCAAGGCGAACATTCGCCGATTCTCCGACAACGAGATCTTCGTCGAGATCCTGGAGAATGTCCGCGGCGAGGACGTGTTCGTCATCCAGTCGACGAGCTTCCCGGCCAACGACCATCTGATGGAACTGCTGATCACCATCGATGCGCTGCGCCGCAGCTCGGCCCGCCGCATCACGGCGGTGATCCCCTATTTCGGCTATGCCCGCCAGGACCGCCGCACCGGTTCGCGCACGCCGATCTCGGCCAAGCTGGTCGCCAACCTGATCACCCATGCCGGCGCCCATCGCGTCCTGACGCTCGACCTGCATGCCGGCCAGATCCAGGGCTTCTTCGACATCCCGCTCGACAATCTCTATGCCGGGCCGGTCTTCTCCAAGGACATCAAGGAGACCTTCTCCAACCGCAGCCTCACCGTCGTGTCGCCCGACACCGGCGGCGTGGTGCGCGCCCGCGCCATCGCCAAGCGCATCGATGCAGACCTCGCCATCATCGACAAGCGCCGCGAGGCCGCCGGTGTCAGCGAGGTCATGAACGTGATCGGCGACGTGAAGAATCGGGACTGCATCCTGATCGACGACATCGTCGATTCCGGCGGCACGCTGTGCAACGCCGCGGTCGCGCTGATGGACCAGGGCGCCACGTCGGTTTCGGCCTACATCACCCACGGCGTGCTGTCGGGCGGCGCGGTCGCCCGCGTCGCCGCCTCGCCGATCGAGAAGATGGTGATCACCGATTCGATCATGCCGACCGAGGCGGTGCGCGTGTCGCCCAACATCCGGCCGCTCAGCATCGCGTCGCTGATGGCCGAGGCGATGCGGCGCATCACCGACGAGGCCTCGGTATCGAGCCTGTTCGACTGAGGCCTGTCCGACTAGGAATTTCAAGAGATCCGGCGATGGGCACCCCTGGAGGCCACGCCGCGATGAGAGAGCAACCCAAGGAGAGTTAAATGGCAGAGACGACCAAAGTCGTCGCGAAGATGCGGGACCGGGCCGGCAAAGGGGGCGCCCGTTCCAGCCGTCGCGAGGGACTGATTCCCGCCGTGATCTACGGCGACAAGCAGCCGCCGGTGATGATCGCCGTCGAACCGAAGACGATCGAGCGCGAGCTTCACAAGGAAGGCTACTTCAATCACCGCATGAAGATCGCCGTCGATGGCACGGACTACGACGTCCTGCCGCGCGACGTGCAGGTCGATCCGGTGACGGACAGGCCTCTGCATCTCGACTTCCTGCGCATCGGGCCCGACTCGATCATCACCGTGCAGGTCCCCGTGCGCTTCCGCAACGAGCTGGCCTCGCCCGGCATCAAGCGCGGCGGCGTGCTGAACGTGGTCATGCACGAGATCACGCTGCGCACCCGGGCCGATTCCATTCCGGAAGTCTTCGAGGTCGATCTGACCGGCCTAGAGATCGGCCACTCGATCCACATGTCGACGCTCAACATTCCCGAGAGCGCGCGTGTGGTGACCCGCGACAAGAACGCCACCGTGGCGTCGATCGCCGCGCCGACCGTGGCGCGCGAGGCGGCGGCGACGGATGCGACGGCCGAAGGCGCCGCGCCGGCGGCCGGTGCCGCTCCGGCGGCGGGCGCTGCGGCGGGCGGCAAGGCCGCTCCCGCCCCGGCGAAGAAGTAACGAGCGGGCGAAGGCTCCGCTTCGTCGATGCTTCTGCTGGTCGGGCTCGGCAATCCCGGGCCGCGCTATGCGGGGCACCGGCACAATGTGGGATTCATGGCGGTGGACGAGATCGTCCGCCGCCGTGTCTTCTCCCCCTGGCGTGCGCGCTTCAACGGCGAAGTGGCCGAAGGCCATCTCGGCGGCGAGCGCGTCATCGCCCTGAAACCCATGACGTTCATGAACGAGTCGAGCAAAGCCGTGGGCGAGGCCGTGCGCTTCCTCAAGGTGCCGCTCGACCGCGTGGTCGTCTTCCACGACGAACTCGACATCGCGCCCGGACGGGTGCGCATGAAGAAGGGCGGCGGCGCCGGCGGGCATAACGGCCTGCGCGACATCGACGCCCATGTCGGCAAGGACTATCGCCGGGTTCGCATCGGCATCGGCCATCCCGGCCACAAGGACCTGGTGCTGCACTGGGTGCTGCGCGACTTCGAGCGCGACGAGCGCGATCCGAAGGACGGCTGGGTCCCGAAGGTGCTGCACGCGCTGGCCGAGGAAGCGGCGCTGCTGGTCGAAGGTGGCGCCAAGGCCGACGAGAAATACATGAGCAGGGTGGCGCATCTCGCGCCGCCTCCCGATCTTCCGGCCCGCCTCGACATCAAGGGCGGCAAGGACAGCAAAGAGTAGATCATGGGTTTCAACTGCGGAATCGTCGGTCTGCCCAATGTCGGCAAGTCGACCCTGTTCAACGCCCTGACCGCCACCCAGGCGGCGCAGGCGGCCAATTATCCGTTCTGCACGATCGAGCCCAATGTCGGCCGCGTCGCCGTGCCGGATCCGCGGCTGGAAAAACTCGCCGCGATCGCCGGCTCGGCCAAGATCATCAACACCCAGCTCGAGTTCGTCGACATCGCCGGGCTGGTGAAGGGCGCGTCGCGCGGCGAGGGTCTGGGCAACCAGTTCCTCGGCAACATCCGCGAGCTCGATGCGATCGCCCACGTGCTGCGCTGCTTCGAGGATGGCGACGTCACGCACGTCTCCGGCAGCGTCGATCCGGTGCGCGATGCCGAGATCGTCGAGACCGAGCTGATGCTGGCCGACATGGACAGCCTGGAAAAGCGCCTGCCCAACCTCGAGAAGAAGGCCAAGGGTGGCGACAAGGAGGCCGCGGCCGAGGCCCCCGTCGTGAAGAAGGCGCTGGACGCGCTGCGCGACGGCAAGCCGGCCCGCGAGGCCAAGCTCACCGACGACGAGCGCGCCGTGTTCGCCCGCCTGCAGCTCATCACCGCCAAGCCGATGATGTACGTGCTCAACGTCGAGGAAAGCTCGGCCGCGACCGGCAACGCGCACAGCGCCAAGGCCGAGGCCTTCGCCACGTCGCGCGGCATGCCGTCGGTCGTGATCTCGGCCGCCATCGAGGCCGAGGTGGCGCAGCTCCCGGCCGAGGACCAGGCGGATTATCTGTCGTCGCTCGGCCTCGAGGAAACCGGCCTCGCCCGCGTCGTGCGCGCGGGCTACGCGCTGCTCGACCTCGTGACCTTCTTCACCGTCGGCCCGAAGGAAGCCCGCGCCTGGACGGTCCATCGCGACGCCAAGGCACCGCAGGCCGCGGGCGTGATCCACACCGATTTCGAGAAGGGCTTCATCCGCGCCGAGACGATCGCCTACGACGACTACGTCACCCTGAACGGCGAAGCCGGCGCCCGCGATGCCGGCAAGCTCAGGCTCGAAGGCAAGGAATACGCCGTCAAGGACGGCGACGTGTTTCATTTCAGGTTCAATGTTTAACGCGCCTACGGCGCGATAAACATTGAACCGGCGAGCGGCAGCGCTTGTCATCAAGCGCGAGAGCTCGCACCGCGCAGAACAGATAAGCAAAGCGAAAGGTCCCTCGCTACGCTCGGGATGACAATTACAGCTGAAACGGTGTCATCCCGAGCGCAGCGCGCCACTCCAGTGGCGCTCTTGTCTTGCTCATTGACGACGCATGAGCGCCACTGGAGTGGCGCGCTCCAAAGATCCTAACTGCCGATCGTCCCCCCGCCCTTCTTCGTGATGGCGATCACCGAGGGCCGGGGCGGCATGCCGTCCTTGAAGTCGGGCCAGCGGGTCGAGGGTTTCTCGTAGGTCGAGCCGCGATCCTCTCCGGGATGCTGGATGGCCAGGAACAAGGTGCCGTCGTCGGGCGTGAAGATCGGCCCGCAGACCTCGGCGCCCGTCGGCGCCTGGTAGAAGCAGCGCGTCAGCGCCCGGCCGAAGCCCACCGTGTCGGCGGCATAGACTCCGTCGGCGATGCCCGCGGCCGACGGGCCGCCGTCGGTCGCGATCCAGATGCGGCCCTTGCTGTCGAAGGCGATGTTGTCGGGACAGCTCAGCCAGCCATTCTCCGAGGTCGCGCGATGATAGCGCGCGCCGGTATCGTGTCCCGGCTTGCCGGCCAGCAGGAAGATCGACCAGGTGCCTTCCGGCGCCGCATGGTCGCCGTCCTTCGGTGCGATTTCGAGGATGTGGCCATGATCGTTGGGGCCGCGCGGATTGGCCTTGTCGACCTGGTCGGGCTTGCGACGGCCGTTGTTGGTCAGCACGACATAGACGCGGCCGTTGACCGGATTGGTCTCGATGTCCTCCGGCCGGTCCATCGGCGTCGGCTTCAGAAGATCGGCCGCGAGCCGCGTCTTCACCAGCACGTCGCCCTGGGTGGCAAAGCCGTTCTCGGGCGTGAGCGGTCCCTGTCCCTGGACCAGCGGCAGCCATTCGACCTTGCCGTCGGCATTGAAGCGGGCAACGGAGAGCGTGCCTTCGTCCAGCAGGTTCTTGTTGGCCGCGCGATCGTTGGGGTTCCACGGCTTCGAGGTCACGAAGCGATAGACATACTCGAAGCGCTCGTCGTCGCCACTGTAGAGGACCACCCTTCCGTCCTTGGCCAGCGTGTAGGTGCAACCCTCATGCTTGAAGCGGCCCAGCGCCGTGCGCTTCACCGGCGGCGACCCGGGCTCGTAGGGATCGATCTCGACCACCCAGCCGAAGCGGTTGGGCTCGTTCGGCTCCTTGTCGAAGTTGAAGCGATCGACATGCTGGCCCCAGGCGTTGGTGGCGCGGGCCACGCCATAGCGCTTGCCGAGCTCTGTGTCGGCCAGCCGCGCCGCCTCGCCATCGAAGTAGAAGTTGAAATTCTCCTCGCAGGTCAGCCACGTGCCCCACGGCGTGCTGCCGCCGGCGCAGTTGCCGAAGGTGCCGAGCACGCGGGTGCCCGTGGGATCGGCCGAGGTCTTCAGCCGGTCGTTGCCGGCGGCAGGCCCTGAAATCTCCATCGGCGTCGTGGCGGTGAGGCGGCGGGCGTACTTGCTGTCGGGCACGACCTTCCAGCCGGCACCGTCGCGGGCGATCTCGATGACCGAGCCGCCGACCGAGGCCATCTCGACCGCGACCTGATCCTTGGTGGCCTTCAGCGCCGCATCGCGGCCGCTGCCGAGCCCCGCGAACATCAGGTTGGGGTTGGTGTATTCGTGATTGGCGACCATCAGGAACCGGTCGCCGCTGCGGCTGCCGGCCGGCAGCGGATACAGACCAAGATAGTCGTTGTTGTAGCCGAAGCGCTTCTCCTGCTCGGCCGCCGTGAGGGTGGCCGGATCGAAGCCCGTCGCGCCGCCGAGGATCGGATCGCCCCAGCGGATCAGCACCTGCATCTCGTAGCCGTCGGCGACAT
>CAZPOS010000185.1:0-11197 GCA_964588065.1 uncultured Reyranella sp. | reverse complement strand
GCTGGGCGTCGCGGACCGCGCCTACATCATCGAGAAGGGCCAGATCCGCTTCGGCGGCTCGATGGCCGAGCTGGCGGCCAACGACTCCCTCCGCGAACAATATCTTTCGGTTTGAACCCATGGCGTCCAAGAGCAGCTTCACCGTCGGCATCGATGTCGGCGGCACCTTCACCGACCTGCTGGCGATCGATCCGACGACCGACGAGGTGAAGCTCGCCAAGGTGCCAACCACGGTCGAGAACCAGGCCATCGGCTTCATGGCGGCGCTGGCGGCGGCAGGACTCGATCCGGCGCTGCTGCAGGCCGTGGTCCACGGCACGACGACCACGACCAACGCGGTGCTCGAACGCAAGATCGCCAAGGTCGGGCTGATCACGACAAAGGGCTTTCGCGACGTGCTGGAGCTGGGCCGGCGCACGCGGCCGCAGCCCTATGGTTTGCGCGGCACCTTCACGCCGCTGATCGACCGCGAAGTGCGGCTCGAAGTGCCGGAACGCATGGATGCCGACGGCAAGGTCCTGACGCCGCTCGATGAAGAAGCGGTCGCCGACGCCGCGCGCAAACTGCTGGCGGCGGGCTGCGAGGCCGTCGTCATCCATTTCCTGCACAGCTACATCAACCCGGCGCACGAGCGGCGCGCCGCCGAGATCGTGCGCGGCCTGTGGCCGAACGAATACGTCACGGCAGGCCATGTCATCCTGTCGGAGTATCGCGAGTACGAGCGCGGCGTGACGGCGGCGGTGAATGCGTCCGTGCAGCCGGTGCTCGACCGTTACCTGTCGCGGCTGCGCACCGAACTGAAGGCCAAGGGCTTCGATCGCGACCTGCTGGTGATGCAGGGCAATGGCGGCACGATCTCCTCGCAGCTGATCGCCGAGGCGGCGGTGAACACGGTGATGTCCGGTCCGGCCTCGGGCGTGATGGCGGCGGCCTATACCGGCCGCGCCTCCGGACATCCCAACCTGATCACCTACGACATGGGCGGCACCTCGACCGATGTGGGCCTGATCGAGAATGCCGTGCCTCAGGTCTCGGGCGAGCTCGAGCTCGAATATGCGATGCCGATCCACGTGCCGATGGTCGACGTGCACACGATCGGCGCCGGCGGCGGCTCGATCGCGTCGGTCGATGCGGCGGGCATGCTGCGGGTCGGACCGGAGAGTGCCGGCGCGCGGCCGGGACCGATCTGCTACGGCCGCGGCGGTTCGGAGCCCACCATCACCGACGCCAACCTGGTGCTGGGCCGGCTCAACCCCGACAAGCTTCTGGGCGTCGATCATCCCGTGACGCTCGATCATGTGCGCGGTCTCGTACTGGAAAAGGTGGGCCAGCGGCTCGGTCTCGATGCCGAGTCAGCGGCCGCCGCCATCTTGCGCATCGCCAACGACCGCATGGCCGGTGCGGTGCGTCTCGCGTCCTTGTCGCGCGGCCACGATCCGCGCGACTTCGCGCTGTTCGCCTTCGGCGGCGCGGGACCCCTGCATGCGACGGCGCTGGCGCGCGAGCTCGGCATCCCGACCGTGCTGGTGCCAGTGCGGCCCGGCATCACCAATGCGCTGGGCTGCGTCGTGGCCGACCTGCGCCACGACTATGTGCGCACCGTGAACAAGCCGCTGTCCGCAGTCGACGACGCGACGGTGGCGCGCATCTATGCCGAGCAGGCAGCCGAGGGCGAGGCCACGATCGCGCGCGAGGGCGTGCCGGTACGCGAGCTGCGCCGCGTGCTATCGGCCGACATGCAGTTCCAGGGGCAGAGCCACATCCTGTCGGTCGGCGTCGACAGTGTCGACATCGGCGTCGCCGGCCTGCACAAGGCCTTCGCCGCCGCCTACTTCCGCCGCTTCGGCATCGAGCTGCCGGAGATCCCACCGGTGCTCGTCAACCTGCACACCGCCGTGATCGGCGTGCGCCCGGAAATCTCGCTGGCCGCGCTCGCCGCCACCGATCGCGCGCCGACGCTCGCCGCTGCCAAGCTCGGCAGCCGCCGTGTCTGGTTCAGCGACGGCTGGCACGACACGCCGGTCTATGCCCGCGAGAAGCTGCCGCTCGACGCCACGCTCGACGGCCCGGCGATCCTCGAACAACTCGACTGCACGACGGTCGTCGAACCGGGCGACACGGTCCGGCAGGACAGGCTCGGCAATCTGTTGATCTCGGTGAGCCGCCAGGACACGATCCAGACCTCGACAGGGTAGGAATATCGATGGCGTTTCGCTTCGTGCATGCGGCCGATATTCATCTGGATTCGCCGCTTCGATCGCTCGCGCTGCGCAATCCCGAGCTTGCCGATCTGATCGGAAACGCGACGCGCCAGGCCTTCACCGGCATCATCGATCTGTGCCTCGCCGAGGAGGTCGATGCGCTCTTCCTTGCGGGCGATCTCTACGACGGCGATCAGACGTCGATGAAGACGGCGCGTTACTTCGCGAGTCAGCTTCATCGCCTGGACCAGGCGGGTATCCGGGTCTTCATCGTTCGCGGCAATCACGATGCGCTGTCCCGCATCACCAAGGAACTTGTCCTCCCCGAGTCGGTCAAGGTCTTCAGCGGCCGCGCCGAGGCCATTGCCATCGAGGGTGCGGCCGGCAAGCCTCGCGTGGTGATCCACGGTATGAGTTTCGCGCAGCCTCACGCGCCGGACAGCCTGTTGCCTCGCTACAAGCCGCCCGTCGAGGGGGCGGTGAACATCGGGATTCTGCACACGAGTCTGGCCGGGGCGCCCGGCCACGATCCCTATGCGCCGTGCAGCGTCGCCGATCTGCGCGCCACGGACTTCCGCTACTGGGCTCTCGGCCATGTTCACAAGCGCTTCGTCGCCGACGGGCCCTGTACCATCGTGATGCCCGGCAATCCCCAGGGCCGCGATATCAACGAGGCCGGCGCCAGATCGGTCACCTTGGGCACGATTGCCGATGACGGTTCGATCCGCATCGAGGAGCGGTACACGAGCGTTGCGCAGTTCGAGAGGACCGTCGTCGACGCGAGCGGCATAGCCGAATGGCGCGACCTGATCGGGGCGGTCGCCAAGGCGATTGAAAAGACCCGGGCAAGTGTCGTGGCGGGTCACCTGGTGGTCCGGTTGAAGATCGTCGGCAAGACCCCGCTGGCGTGGCGGATGCGCAGCGATTTCGATCTACTGAGGGCCGACGTGGAGCACCGCGCCGTTGCGATGGGCGCCTGCAGCGTGGAGAAGCTGGAGATCGAGTGCCAGCCTTCGGGCACCCTCCCGGTGTCATCGGGCGACCCGATCGCGGAGTTGCGCCGGCTGATCGAGAGCGAAATCGTCCGCTCCGATGCGTTCCAGCGAGAGGCCCTCGAGATCGGCGAGGAGCTGAGGGGGCAACTGCCGCAGGAATGCAGGCATCTCCTCGGCGCCGACGAGGCGGGTCTCAGGAACTTCGTTCTGTCGCTGGCCCAGGACGGAGCCGACGATGTGCTTGCCCGGCTTCATGCCCAGGCCAAAGCCGGAGAGGGCTGATGCGCCTAAGGCGGCTCGACCTCACGCGCTATGGCAGGTTCACCGGGCGCAGCATCGATTTCGGCCCGGCGGAGGAGGGCGCGCCCGATCTCCATATCATCTACGGTCCGAACGAGGCGGGCAAGTCGACGGCGTTGGCAGCCTTCCTGGATTTTCTGTTCGGGATCGAGCCGCGGTCGCGCTTCAACTTCCTTCATCCCTATCCGACGATGCGCATCGGCGCAGCGCTCGAATTTGCGCGCGGCCCCCGGGAACTGGTCAGGGTGAAGCGGGCGCAGAACAGCCTCCTCGACGCTGGCGACCAGCCGGTCCCGGAGGCGCTCATCCAGGCAGAGTTGGGCAACATCGATCGCGACTCCTACCGGACGATGTTCTCGCTCGACGACGACACGCTGGAAAAGGGCGGCGAAAGCATCCTCGCGAGCAAGGGCGATCTCGGGCAGCTGCTGTTTTCGGCCAGCGCCGGCCTGTCCAATCTGGGCCGCAACCTCGAGGAGATCCGCGGCGAAGCCGACAGGTTCTACAAGTACCGCGCCCGGAGCGGAGAGCTGGCCGATCTGAAGGCCCGGCTGGCGACGTTGCGGGCCGAACGAGAGAAGATCGATACCTTCGCCGCGCAATATGCCCAACTGGTCGCGACACGGGACAAGGCCTTCAGCCTGTATAACGACGTCCTGGGAGAGCGCGCCAGGATCGCTACCCGGTGCGGCGAGATCGAGCGACTGCTGCTCGCCCTGCCGCGCCTTGGAGCATTGCGAGACATCCGGCAACGTCTCCTGCCGCTGGGCGATCTGCCGGACATTCCGCGCGACTGGGCCGAGCAGCTGCCCGGGATGCAGAAGGATGAGATCGCTCTGGAGACGCGGGCACAGGCCGCCGAGGACGAAGTGGCGAGGCTGGAAGGTGAGCTGGCGGCGATCGTCGTCGATCCGGCCGCGCTCGCCCTGACCGAACGGTTCAGCGGCCTCTCCGATCTCAGGGCCCGATATGTGACCGCGACCAAGGACATTCCGGAGCGTCGGCTGCAGTCGCGCGAGGTTGACCTCGTCGTCTCCGGCATCCTCGAACGGATCGAGCGCAAGGACGAGCCGGAGCCGGGCAGGCTGCTGCTGGGCGCGTCCATCGCGGCATCCTTGCGAGCGTTGATCGAGAGCTGGTCGGGAATCGAGGCCGCCTTGAAGGCGGCCGAGAACGAACTCGACGCTGCCAGAGGCCGCGTGGAGGAAGCACGGGTCCAGCTCGAGGAGGCTGGAGCCGCCAGCGAGAGGGAACGCAACCCGTCGAGCCTTGCCTCCACGCTCGGTCCGGTCGTCGCGGCCCTGCGGGCCGACGATCACGTAGCCCGGCGGCGGCTTGCCGACCGCGCACTTGCCACGCATCTGCGAGTGCTGGACGAGCGACTCCGAGACCTGCACACCTGGTCGGGCGATATCGAGCAGCTGGCGGCGTTGAATCTGCCGGACGCCAGTACCATCGAGCGGTGGAAGAAGGAGACCGCGGCCGCGCAACGGCAGGTCGACCGGCACGAGGGCGATATCGAGCGGCTGACCACCGAGCGCGACAGGATCAAGGCGGAGCGCGACGCGCTGGGTGTCACCGGCGTCGTCGGCGATCAGGAAGCAAGCGAGGTCCGCATGGCGCGGGAGCGCGCCTGGGCCAGACATCGACGGACCCTCGACGACGCCTCGGCCGATACGTTCGAGGCGGCTCTGCGTCAGGACGACATCGTGACGATGACCCGGCTCGGACACACGACCGACCTTGTGAAGCTGCAGGAGGCGAGCCGTGCGTTCGTGGTGGCGGAGCAGGCCCTTGGGCGCGCCGTGGGCCTGCGCGACGCGGCGGCGGCGGTCTTGCAGCGTGTGGGCGACGAGATCGCGGCGGCGCTCAGCGCTGCTTCCCCGTCGTTGCCGGTCACGATGACCTTGCCGCAGCTGGAGGCCTGGCTGTCGCGGCGCGCCTCGGCCCTGGACGTGCGAGCGAACCTTCTCTCCGCCCAACACGACAGGGAACAAGCGGACTCGGACGCGAGGGTGGCGCGCGACAGGCTCACGGCGGCCCTCGTCGCCAGAGGCATTGCGGTCGAAGCGGAGGCAAGCTTCGAGGGACTTCTTGAAACGGCGCAGGGTGCGCTCGACCGGGAGGGTGAACTCGAGAACCTGCGGACGGGGCTGGCCGCGCGCCAGCGCGAGCTGCAGAGGCGCGAGCGCGAGGTGGAGAAAGTTTCCGCCTCGAGGAACGAGTGGACGGCGGCGTGGCAGGCTGCATGCAAGCGATGCTGGTTGGGCGATGCCGAGCCGATGCCGTCGATGGGCGCGGTTCGCGAGATTCTGGCGGCCTTGGTCGAGTTGCGCCCCGCTCTCGAAAAGCGCGCGGGCTTCGCTGACCGGATCGGGAAGATGGAGAACGACCAGGCGGCGTTTGCCGCTGAACTCGAGGCCATGGCCGGGGAGATGGGCGTTGCCTCGGCGGGGCTTGCACCGCTCGATCTCGCCCGCGAAATCGAGCGCCGGGTCGATGCGGCGCGCACGGCCGAGGCGGAGCGTATCGGCAAGAAGCGCGACCTCGAAGCGGCGCTGGCAAAGCAACGCGCTCTGGTCGGGGATGCCGCCATCCACGCGCGGCTTAAAGCCGAACGGACGGGGTTCTTCGGAGTCCAGTCGCTCGGAGAGATGGCCATGAAGCTGCAGGCCATCGAAAGAAGGAGCGGTTTGCAGGAACAGTACGATGCGGCGGTCCGCGACATTGTCGCGATGCTGCAGGTAGCGACGATCGACGAGGCCGAACGGCTGCTCGATGGCCTGGAGAGAGGCACAATCGAAGCCGAGCTGGCCGAGTTGAAGCCGCGGTCCGCCGATCTGGATCAGCGCTGCCGTGATCTCTTCTCCGAGCACAGTAAAGCCGTGGACGCCGTCGAAGCCGTCGGAGGGGACGATGCGGTCGCCCGGATCGAGGAGCAGCGGCGGACGACGCAGCTCGATGTCGAGGACAAGGCGTTGCATTACCTGCGGCTGAGGCTGGGCTCTGCCGCCGCCGAGCACGCCCTGCGGGCCTATCGCGAACAGCATCGCAGCTCGATGATGGCGCGGGCGTCGGATGCGTTCAGGACGATCAGCCGCGGAACCTATGAGGGTCTCGCCACTCAGCCGGACAAGGACGGAGAGATGCTGATCGCCGTTGGCGCAGACGGCCGCTCGAAGATGGCGATGGAACTGTCGAGAGGCGCCCGCTTCCAGCTCTACTTGGCGCTGCGGGTTGCCGGCTACCACGAGTTTGCCCGATCACGCCCGTCGGTGCCGTTCGTCGCCGACGACATTATGGAGTCGTTCGACGACTTCCGCGCCGAGGAGGCCTTCCGCCTGTTCGCCGACATGGCCGGGGTGGGGCAGGTGATCTACCTCACCCATCATCGCCACCTGGCGGAAATCGCCCTGCGCGTCTGTCCGACGGCCCGCCTTCACCAAATGGAAGCGTGATCGCCGAGTCTGGCCGCTTGCTGAATCCCCCTTCCTGCTCAAGAGTGACGCCGCTGAGTTTGGGAGGAAAAGAAAAGTGAAAATAACCGACGTCGTCTGCCACATCCTGAGCTGCAAGGTCGACAAGCCGTTCGTCTCGGCGCGCGGCTGGGTCTATGGCACGCGCTCGACCTGCCTGGTCGAGATCACGACCGACGAGGGCATCACCGGCTGGGGCGAATGCTACGGTCCGGCGGCCGTCGCCAAGACCTTCGTCGAGACGCAGTTCAAGGCGCGCGTGATCGGCCGCGATCCGTTCGACGTCGAGGCGATCTGGGAAGACCTCTACAACAGGATCAAGGATTACGGCACGACCGGCATGGCGATCTCGGCCATCTCCGGCATCGACATCGCGCTGTGGGACATCATGGGCCGCGCCGTGAACAAGCCGGTGCACAAGCTGATCGGCGGCGCCTATCGCACCGAGGTCATTCCCTACGCGACCGGGCTCTACTTCATCGACATGAACCGCCTGATCGACGAGGCGGTCGAGGAAGCGCTTGAGTTCAAGAACGACGGCTTCCAGGCCATCAAGATGAAGATCGGGCTGGGCGACCTGAAGCTCGATGCGAAGCGGGTCACGGCGGTGCGCGAGGCGATCGGGCCGGACGTGAAGCTGGCCGTCGACGCGAACCACTGCTTCTCGGTGCCCAACGCCATCAAGCTTGGCCGCATGCTGGAGGATCAGGACATCCTCTGGTTCGAGGAGCCGATCAGCCCCGAGGACCATGACGGCTACGTCGAGGTGACGCGCGCGCTCGACATGGCGGTGGCTGGCGGCGAGAACGACTTTACCCGATGGGGCTTCCGCGACGTCATCGCCCGGAAGGCGATGGACATCGTGCAGCCCGACCTCTGCGCCGCCGGCGGTTTCTCCGAATGCCGCAAGATTGCGACGCTCGCCTCGGCCTTCGGCGTCGAGTGCGTGCCGCATGCCTGGGGCTCGGCCATCGGCCTCGCCGCCACCGTGCAGTTCCTCGCGGCGCTGCCGGACCAGCCGCCGGCCTTCCGCCCGATGCCGCCGATGCTCGAGTTCGAGCAGACGCCCAACCCGCTGCGTGATCACCTGGCACAGGAGCCGATCGAGCAGAAGAAAGGCATCGTGAAGGTCCCGACGGGTCCCGGCCTCGGCATCGAGATCGATCGCGAGGTCCTGAACAAGTACAAGGTGGCTTAGGCTGGGGGCGCGCCACTCCAGTGGCGCGTCATGTGTCTCGGCAAGCGAAGACGCGCGACTGGAGTCGCGCGCCCCCAGCGGGGAGGACAAGAATGAAAGTCGTCGACGTAAGGGCCTATCCGACCAGCTATCGCGTGCCCAAGGAGCTGCAGGTGTCGCTCGGCATCGGCACAATGACCAAGCGCGACTGCGTGATGGTCAAGGTGACGACCGAGGACGGGATCGTGGGCTGGGGCGAGAGCCATCATGCGCGCTCACCGGGCAGCATCGGGCACCTGATCAACACGACCCTGAAGGGCTTCGTGGTCGGCATGGACGCGACCGACACGGTCGGCATCTGGGCCAGGATCTACAAGTTCCAGCTGGGCAGCCACGGCATGGGCGCGGCCACCGCCATGGCGATGAGCGGCCTCGACCAGGCGCTGTGGGACATCAAGGGCAAGGCCGTGGGCTGGCCGCTCTACAAGCTGCTGGGCGGTGCCAACCGGCCGGTACCGGCCTATGCCGGCGGCATTTCGCTGGGCTACCAGGCGCCGGAGTCGCTGGCCGACGAAGCCGAACCCATGGTCGCTGCGGGCTACAGGGCGCTGAAGCTCAGGGTCGGCGACAGTGTCAGGAACGACGTCGCGCGCATGACCGCGGTGCGCAAGCGCTTCGGCGACGACATGGTCCTGCTCACCGACGCCAACACCGGCTACACGGTCGAAGACGTGCGGCGCGTGATGCCGGCGATGGACGAGCTGGGTATTTCCTGGCTGGAGGAGCCGTTCCCCGCGCACGACCACCGCTCCTATGCGATGGCCAAGGGCTGGGGCGTGACTCCGCTGGCGGCCGGCGAGAACCACTACACGCGCTTCGAGTTCCACCGCCTCATCGAGGACGGCAACATCTCGATCCTGCAGCCCGATCTCTCCAAGAGCGGTGGCGTCACCGAGGTGCAGCGCATCGCGGCCGCCGCCTCGATGTGGAAGCTGCCGATCCATCCGCACAGCTCGATGACCGGCCTCAATCACGCCGTGTCGATCCACTTCCTGGCGTCGATCGACAATGGCGGCTACTTCGAGGCCGACCTCTCGGTGGCCAACAAGTTCCGCGACGAGCTGGGCAGCGCGCCCTGGGCGATCGGCCAGGACGGCACCGTCCGCCCGCTCGACAAGCCCGGCATCGGTGTCGAGATCGACGAGGCGTTCCTGATCGCCCACCCGGTGATCGAGGGACCGGGTTACGTGTGATCATTGGAGCGCGCCACTCCAGTGGCGCAATCATGTTTCCTGAGCGCCACTGGAGTGCGCGCTCCATTGAAAGACTACGTTACCGGGATCAAATCCGACGCCTTCTCCGCGATGGCGTTGGTCGCGGCGTAGGTGTTGCCCGACACCATCGTCGGCATGCAGGAGGCGTCGGCGACCCGCAGCCCCTCTAGGCCGATCACGCGCATGCTCAGCGGATCGACCACGGCCATCGGATCGGTGCCGAGCTTGGCGGTGCCGACCGGGTGGTAGGTCGTCGAGCCGGTGGCGCGGGCGTGGGCCATCCATTGCTCGTCGGTCTGCACCGCCGGTCCCGGCAGGTTCTCCTCGATCACGTAGCCGCTGAGCGGCGGCGTGGCGAGCAGCTTGCGCAGGTACTTCATCGCCGCCAGCAGCGCGTCGCGGTCGTGTTGGACGGCGAGGTAATTCGGCTGGATCTCGGGCTTGGCCGTAGGGTCGGCGGTGGTCGCCTTGACGTGGCCCGTGCTCTCCGGCCGAAGCTGCGAGACACCGAGCGTCATGCCCGGCACGCGGTCGAGTTCCGAAGTGCCATAGCGTCCGGGCATGTAGCTCGCCGGCGCAAAATAGAGCTGCATGTCGGGTGTGGCGAGGCCCGGCCGCGTCTTGAAGTAGCCGCCGGCGTGGCTGGGCGCCGCCGTCAGCAGGCCCTTGCGCGTGAAGGCGTAGCGCAGCACCTCGCCCACCAGCGGCAGGCCGCGGCTCTTCTCGTTCAGCGAGCCCGCGCCCTTCACCAGCGCCGAGACGCGCACCGCATAGTGGTCGCGCAAGTTGCGGCCGACGCCCGGCAGGGCATGCTTCACCGCCACGCCGATCTCGCGCAGGTCGTCCGCATTGCCGATGCCGGAGACCTGCAGGAGCTGCGGCGTGTTGATGGCGCCGCCGCTCAGGATCACGTCGCGGCGCGCGCGGATCTGCTTCGATTGACCGCCCTGGCGATAGGTGATGCCGACGGCCTTCCTGCCTTCGAGATCGATGCGCTCGACCAGAGCGTGAGTGATGACTCTCAGATTCGGGCGGCCCATCGCGGGGCGCAGATAGGCGTCGACCGGGCTCCAGCGCCGTCCGCCCCTCATCATGTTCTGGTAGAGCATGGTGCCCTCCTGGTCGCCGCTGTTGTAGTCGGGCGAGCGCTTGAGCCCGAGCGCCTCGTTGGCGTCCATGAAGGCGTCGCTCAGCACGTGCGGGTCGCGCTGGTCCTCGATGAAGAGAGGGCCGGAGCGGCCGCGCGTCTCGTCGCTGCCGCCGACGCGGCTTTCGGCGCGCTTGAAGTACGGCAGCAGGTCGTCCCAAGACCAGCCGCGGCAGCCGAGTTGCGCCCAGGTGTCGTAGTCGGCCGACTGGCCGCGCACATAGAGATGGCCATTGATCGAGCCCGAACCGCCCAGCACTTTTCCCCGCGGAAATCGTATCTTCCGGCCGTCGATGTGCGGGCCGGGCGCGGTCTCGTAGCCCCAGTTGAGATTTTCGTTGTAGACCGTCTTGTTGAAGCCGGCCGGCACCTTGATCCAGATGTGGTTGTCCCTGCCTCCGGCCTCGATCACCGCGACCGTGTTCTTGCCCGAAGCCGACAGCCGATTGGCCAGCACGCAGCCCGCGGCGCCGGCGCCCACGATGACGTAGTCGAACTCTTCCATGGCGTTTCCTTTTGATTCTCAGGCCGCGACCACGAGGGGCGACGCGAGTTGGCGGACCGACTTCACCATCGCCATGGCGACCAGCTTGCCGGTCTTGCGGTTCTCCTCGCTGACGGTCACGT
>CAZPOS010000184.1:0-11232 GCA_964588065.1 uncultured Reyranella sp. | reverse complement strand
AGCAAGTTAAGCTGGTTGCGCTCCCCCGCAACCATAGAGACCGACATCCCAGCGGCTTAGGCCGACGGGATGTCGGTTTTTCGTTTGTGCACCGGGCCTCAGGCGTCGAGCGCGCGGCGGACCCCGTCGAAGACCTGGTGGAACATCTCGGTCGTGAGACGGCCGGTGTTGGTGTTGTAGCGTGAGCAGTGATAGCTGTCGGCCAGCATCAGGCCGGTCGGCAGTGTGTGCAGGCGGCCATGGATGAACGGATAGGCGCCGGCCGGCCGCACCGTCAGCGCCCGCAGGATCTGGTCGTGGGCCCCCTTGCCCAGCGCAAGCAGGATGCGCAGCTTCGGCATGACCGCGAGTTCGGACTGCAGGAACGGCCGGCAGGCGGTGAACTCGACCGGCAGCGGTTTGTTCTCGGGCGGCAGGCAGCGTACGGCATTGGCGATGCGGCAGTCGACCAGGCGCAGCCCGTCGTCCGGATCGGCCCGATAGGCGCCTTGCGCGAAGCCGAACTTCAGAAGCGTCGAATAGAGGAGATCGCCGGCATAGTCGCCGGTGAAGGGCCGGCCGGTGCGATTGGCGCCCTTCATGCCGGGCGCCAGCCCGACGATCAGCATCCGGGCGTCGAGCTTTCCGAACGAGCGGACGGGCGCATTCTTCCAGTCGGGGAACTTGCCCTGCAGATCATGCCGGAAGGCAACGAGCCTCGGGCAGCGCGGGCAGTCGAGCGGCGGCTCTTCGAAGGCCTCGGCGGACACGGACGCGCGCGGCCTCAGGCCGAGCGCATCAGCGACTCAGGCGGCGACTCGTCGGACTCCGCGTCGCCGTCGCGCGGCGCCGCGGCCGGGCGGGGCGCGCGCTCGGACGGGTTGCGGGCGATCAGCGGCGCCAGTTCGGAGAGCTCGATGAACTCGTCGGCCTGGCGGCGCAACTCGTCGGCCACCATCGGCGGCGCGGACTTGATGGTGCTCACGACCGAGACGCGGATGCCGCGGCGCTGCACGGCCTCGACCAGGCGGCGGAAGTCGCCGTCGCCGGAGAACAGAATCACATGGTCGAGATGGTCGGCCATTTCGAGCACGTCGATGGCCAGCTCGATGTCCATGTTGCCCTTGATCTTGCGGCGACCCATGGCATCGGTGAATTCCTTGGCCGGCTTGGTGACCATGGTATAGCCGTTGTAGTCGAGCCAATCGATCAGCGGCCGGATCGGCGAGTATTCCTGATCGTCCACCAGCGCCGTGTAGTAGTAGGCGCGAACCAGATGGCCTTTTTCGCGGAACACCTTGAGCAGTCGCCTATAGTCGATGTCGAAGCCCAAGGCGCGGGCGGCCGAGTAGAGATTGGCGCCGTCGATGAACAGGGCGACGCGCTCGTTTTCGTAAAAATGGCCTTTCATGGCGATCAAGCCCTTATGAACAATATGCGCAGGTCGAGCGATAAAATATGCCGGCAGCCGAGGCTGCTATCCGGCGCTCCACCGAAAGTATATTAACAGTAGGTATTTCATCCATAGATCACAAGAGATTGAGGGCGATTGCTGGTGGACAACGACAACCGCCGACCGATTTTCATCGGGGCCGGCGCCAATCTGCCCCATCCTTCCTATGCGTCGCCGCGCGAGACGCTGCAGGCCGCGTTGCTCGAGCTGGACCGGCGGCAGGCGCGGGTCCTGCGCTGCTCGCGCTGGTACCGGACGGCCCCGGTGCCGGCCTCCGACCAGCCCTGGTACGTCAACGTGGTGGCAGAAATCGTCACTGCACTGGGGCCCGACGAACTGCTGGAAACCCTGCACGCGATCGAGGACTTGTTCGGCCGGGTGCGGAGCGTACCCAACGCCGCCCGGCTGATCGATCTGGATCTACTCGATTACCGGGGGAAAATCGCGACACCGGGCCCGTCGCGGGCGACCCTACCGCATCCCCGCCTGACGGCGAGGGCCTTCGTGCTGCGACCGCTGGCCGATCTCGCGCCGGACTGGCGGCACCCGGTCTCGGCGGCGCCCATCGGGGACCTGCTCGCGGCGCTGCCGGCCGACCAGTTCGCCGAGCCTTTCGGGCCGGCCGGCTTGCCTTTTGGGCCCGGACGGGTATAACCCGCCGCTTCCAGGAAATTTGAGGTTCCCGACATGGCGCGTGTCACCGTCGAAGACTGCATCGTGCAGGTCCCCAACCGTTTCGAACTGGTCATGTTTGCCGCCCAGCGCGCGCGCGACATCTCGGCCGGCGCCCAGATCACGCTCGACCGCGATCGCGACAAGAACCCGGTCGTGGCGCTGCGTGAGATCGCGGAAGTGAAGCTCGACCAGGCCGTGCTTAAGGACTCGCTGATCTCGGGTATGCAGAAGCATGCCGACGTCGACAAGCCCGAGGAGGTCAACGAGATGGCCGAGCTCGAGCAGGAGCTGGCCGCTGCGCTGGCGCAGGGCGGTGCGGAAGCCGCCCAGCCCAAGGCGCTGCCGATGGCCGAGGAAGACGACGTCGCGGAGTAGGCGGCGCGCAGGCTGAGCCCTAAAACGGTTCGGCCTGCTCCCTGCGCAATCGCCGTGGAGTGAACGCAATCGTCCCCATATAGTGGGCGACTGCCATGATTCGCCAATTCGAACTCGTCGAGCGCGTACAGTCCTACGATCCGGATGCGGACGAGGACGTTCTGAACCGCGCCTACGTCTACGGCCTGAAAAAGCACGGCAACCAGCTCCGTGCTTCGGGCGATCCCTATTTCTCGCATCCCGTCGAGGTCGCCGGCCTGCTGGCCGAGATGCGGCTCGACACCGATTCGATCGTCACCGGCCTGCTGCACGACACGCTGGAGGACACCGACGCCAGGCTGGTCGACGGGGTCACCAAGCTCTCGCGACTCGAGATCCAGTCGGAAAGCACCAAGGAAGCCGAGAACCTGCGCAAGCTGGTCCTGGCGATGTCGTCGGACATCCGGGTGCTGCTGGTGAAGCTGGCCGACCGCCTGCACAACATGCGCACGCTGCACCACATCAAGGAGCCGGCGCGCCGCCGGCGCATCGCGCGCGAGACCATGGACCTCTACGCGCCGCTCGCCTCGCGCATCGGCATGGAGAACGTGAAGCGGGAGCTGGAAGAGCTGGCCTTCGCCGAGCTCAATCCCGATGGTCGTGCTTCGGTGCTGGCCCGTCAGGGCTATCTGCGGGAGCGCGGCGACAAGCTGGTGCCGCAGATCGAGGTCGAGCTGGTCAGGACGCTGAAGGAGGGCGGGCTAGAGGCCCAGGTCTCGGGCCGCGAAAAGATGCAGCGGAAGAACGTCTCCTTCGAGCAGCTCTCCGACATCATGGCGTTCCGCATCATCGTCGCCGACGTGGCGCAATGCTACCAGGCACTGGGTCTGCTGCACGGCCGCTACCAAGTGCTGCCGCAGCGCTTCAAGGACTACATCTCGGTTCCCAAGCCCAACGGCTATCGCTCGCTCCATACCGGCGTCATCGGGCCGCTCGGGCAGCGCATCGAAATCCAGATCCGTACTGCGGAGATGCAGGACCAGGCCGAGCGCGGCGTCGCTGCCCACTGGATCTACAAGCAGGGCGGACCGTCCACCGATGCGCCGCAATATGCCTGGCTGCGCAGTCTCATGGACATCCTCGACAAGGCGCCCAATGCCGAGGAATTCCTCGAGCACACCAAGCTCGAGATGTTCCAGGACCAGGTCTTCTGCTTCACGCCGAAGGGCAAGCTGATCGCCTTGCCGCGCGGCGCGACGCCGATCGACTTCGCCTATGCGGTGCATAGCCAGGTCGGCGACACCTGCGTCGGCGCCAAGATCAACGGGCGCATGCTGCCGTTGCGCACCCAGCTCTCGAACGGCGACCAGGTCGACATCATCACCTCGAAGGCGCAGACGCCGTCGCCGACCTGGGAGCGTTTCGTCGTCACCGGCAAGGCCAAGGCCGCGATCCGGCGCTTCATCCGCGTGCGCCAGCGCGAGCAGTACATCCAGCTCGGCAAGTCGTTGCTCGAGAAGGCCTTCCATGAAGAAGGCTACGAGGTCACCGAGAAGGGCCTCGACGGTGTGCGTGTCAACTTCAAGCAGGCCTCCACGGACGACCTCATCGCCACGGTCGGCGCCGGCCTGGTCGGCGCCCGCGAGGTCCTGACGGCGGTCTATCCCGGGCTGAAGCAGCCGCGGAAGGGCGGCGCCGACGTGGTGCCGATCTCCCGGGGCCGCAGCAGCAAGTCCGGCAAGGCGGGCGAAGGCGGCCGTGCGGGCAAGCTGGACGGCGAGCAGATTGCGATCCGCGGCCTGATTCCGGGCATGGCAGTGCACTTCGCACGGTGCTGCCATCCGCTGCCCGGCGACCGCATCGTAGGCATCATCACCACTGGCAAGGGCGTCACCATCCACACGATCGACTGCGCCACCCTGGAAAGCTTCTCGGAGGCGCCGGAGCGCTGGATCGACGTCGGCTGGGACTCGGTGAGCGAGAGCGGGGGCGGCGTCTACACCGGCCGCCTCAAGATCACCGTCGCCAACCAGCCGGGTAGCCTGTCGAGCCTGTCGACGGTGATCGCACGCCACGAGGGCAACATCTCCAACCTGCGCATCGTCAACCGGTCGATGGACTTCTTCGACATGGTGATCGACGTCGAGGTGTCCGACGTGAAGCACCTGGCCGACATCACCGCGGCGCTGCGCGCCACCCCCGCCATCAACGCCGTCGAACGCGCCCGCAATTGACGGCTTCCCCGACCTCCCTCCGCGAAAGTTGCGTATGACTGCGCCCCATCCCCTGCGTCTCGGCATCAACATCGATCACGTCGCCACGGTGCGTAATGCGCGCGGCGGGCACCTGCCCGATCCGCTGCGGGCGGCGCGCCTCGCCGAGGCGGCGGGGGCCGACGGCATCACCGCCCATCTGCGCGAGGATCGGCGTCACATCGTCGACGCCGACATCGAGGGACTGATGCGGGAGCTCAAGGTGCCGCTCAACTTCGAGATGGCGGCAACCGAGGAGATGGTGGGCATCGCCCTGCGCCATCGCCCGCACGCGGCTTGTATCGTCCCGGAGAAGCGCGAGGAGCGGACCACCGAGGGCGGGCTCGACGCGGCGGGGCAACACAATCACCTGAGGCCGATGATCGCCCGGCTGTGCGACGCCGGCATCCGGGTGTCGCTGTTCATCGAAGCCGATCCGCGCCAACTCGAGGCGGCCGTGGCGCTGGGCGCGCCGGTCGTGGAACTGCACACCGGGCGCTATTGCGAGGTCGAGGGCGAAGCCAAGCAAGCTGAATTGCAGCGCATCCGAAAAGCGGCGGCGCTGTGCGCGACGCTCGGCCTCGAATGCCATGCCGGGCACGGGCTGAGCTATGCGGACGTGGCGCCGATCGCTGCCATTCCCGAGGTGCGCGAACTCAACATCGGGCATTTCCTGATCGGCGAGGCGATCTTCGTCGGCCTCGAGCCGGCGATCCGCGAGATGCGCCGGATCATGGACGCCGGCCGCGCCGGGGGAGCGCCCGCGTGATCATCGGCCTCGGCAACGACCTGTGCGACATCCGGCGCATCGAGAAGTCTTTGGAGAGGTTCGGCCAGCGGTTCATCCAGCGTGTCTTCACGGAAGTCGAGCAGAAGCGTTCTGAAGGCCGGGCGGGGCGGGCGGCGAGCTATGCGAAGCGTTTCGCAGCCAAGGAGGCCTGCGCCAAGGCGCTGGGCACCGGCCTGCGGGCCGGGGTCTTCTGGCGTGACATGGGAGTGATCAATCAGAAGAGCGGGAAGCCGACCCTGGCCCTGACCGGCGGGGCCCTGGCCCGGCTGCAGAAGATCACGCCGGCCGGCATGACCGCCCAGATCGACCTGAGCATCACCGACGAATATCCGCTCGCTCAAGCAGTCGTGATCATCTCGGCGGTACCCGATCCATGATGAACCACGGGATTTTCGACGGGTACCGGGGCTCCCATGCCGCGGCCGGGGCGGGAGACAGGGGCGCCGGGCCCTGCTATAGCCGCGGCTCGTTCAAACTGGTACGGCGATGACGGACGTGGCTGAGCGTCGGAAGAGAGCACAGGAGAAGACCGGCGGATGGGGAGAAACCGTCCGGACGGTGGTCTATGCCGTGCTGATCGCACTGGTCGTCCGGACCTTTGCCATCGAACCCTTCAACATTCCCAGCGGCTCGATGATCCCGACCCTGCTGGTCGGCGACTATCTGTTCGTTTCGAAGTATTCGTACGGATACAGCAAGCATTCCTTCCCGTTTTCGCTCGGCGTCTTTTCGGGACGGATCTTCGGGTCGCCGCCGGAGCGCGGTGACGTCGCGGTGTTCAAGTATCCCGGCGACCAGGGCCAGGGCGTCAACCGGACCGATTACATCAAGCGCATCGTCGGCATGCCGGGGGACCGCATCCAGGTGACGAACGGCCTGCTGCACATCAACGGCGTGGCGGTGGATCGTCTGAAGGTCGGCGACTACGTGAAGGGGAATGGCGGTCACTACCAGAAGGGCACGCTCTACAGCGAGACCCTGCCGAACGGCCGCCGCTACACGGTGCTCGAATATCGCGACGACGGGATGGCCGACAATACGCCGGAATTCCTCGTGCCTGCGGGAAGCTACTTCGTGATGGGCGACAATCGCGACGACTCGCTCGACAGTCGAACGCGGTTGATGCTGCGCGACTTCTCGGGCTCGACGCGCGACCGCGACCAGCTCGGCTGGTACGTCCCCGCGGAGAACCTCGTCGGCCGGGCTGAATTCATCTTCTTCTCGCACGATCCATCGGCCGCCGGCTGGCTGGAGCCCTGGAAATGGCCCGAGGCGATACGCTGGAACCGCTTCTTCATGGCAATCCACTGATTTCGACGGACGTCGATCTCGCGGCGCTGTCGAAGGGGGTGGGGCATGTTTTCGCGCATCCCGAGTATGCTTCGGAAGCGCTGACGCATCGCAGCGCGCTCGACCGCCGGCCCGAGCTCAAGGCGGCCTTCCCGAACGGCAACGAGCGCCTGGAATTCCTGGGTGACCGTGTCCTGTCGCTCGCCATGGCGGACCTGCTGCTGCGCCGCTTTCCGAATGAACGTGAAGGCGAGCTGGCGCGCCGGCACGCCGCCCTCGTGCGGGCCGAGACGCTGGTCGAGATCGCCACCAGGATCGGCCTCGGCGACCATCTGCGCCTCGGCGATTCGGAGCGGACACCGGGTACCAGCGTGCGCCCCAATATCCTCGCGGATGCGCTGGAGGCACTGCTGGGCGCCATCTTCCTGGATGCCGGGTTCGAGGCTGCAGCGGCCAGCGTCGGCCAGCTGTGGGGCGATCGGCTGAGCAGCCGGGTGGCGGTGCTGCGGGATCCCAAGACGGCGCTCCAGGAATGGGCGCAGGCGCGCCGCCTGCCGCTGCCGGTCTATCATGAGGTCGATCGAGAGGGGCCGCCCCATGCGCCGGTCTTCGTGGTCGACGCGATCCTGAAGGGCCACGATCCGGCGCGCGGCCGTGGCGGCAGCAAGCGCGAGGCGGAGCGTCTCGCGGCCATGAATCTGCTGGAAAGGTTGAACGGGGCATGAGCACAGCTGCAACGCGGGCCGGCTTCGTCGCCGTCGTCGGCGCGCCGAATGCCGGCAAATCGACCCTGGTGAACGGGCTGGTCGGTTCCAAGGTGAGCATCGTGTCGCCCAAGGTGCAGACCACGCGCATGCGCGTGATCGGCATAGCCATGACCGACCTGCCCGACACCGGCGAGGGCCCGTCGCGGGCCCAGGTCGTGCTGGTCGACACGCCTGGCATCTTCAGGGTCGCCAAGCGGCGTCTGGAACGCGCCATGGTCGCGGCTGCCTGGCAGGGGGCCGACGATGCAGACCTGGTGGCGCTGGTGGTCGATGCCGAGCGCGGGGTTGGCGAGGAGACTAAGGCCATCGCCGGGCGGCTGAAGGAGTCGCGCACGCCGCGCTTCCTGGTCCTGAACAAGATCGACCTGGTGCCGCGCGAGAAGCTGCTTGCCCTGACGGCCGAGCTCAACGCGATCGTGCCGTTCGAGCGCACCTTCATGGTCAGTGCCCTCAAGGCCGATGGTGTCGGCGACCTGCTGACGGCCTTCGCGCAGGCGGTACCGCCGGGACCGTTCCTCTATCCCGAGGACCAGGCCGCCGATCTGCCGTTGCGCCTGCTGGCGGCGGAGGTGACGCGTGAGCAGGTGTTCCTGCAGCTTCACCAGGAACTGCCCTACGAGGCGGCGGTCGAGACCGAGAAATGGGAGGATCGCCCCGACGGCAGCGTCAGGGTCGAGCAGACGATCCACGTCCAGCGCGAGGGCCAGCGCGCGATCTTCCTCGGCAAGGGCGGCGCCCGCATCAAGCAGATCGGCGCCCGCGCCCGCCACGAACTGTCGCAGATGCTGGAGCGGCCGGTGCATCTCTTCCTGCACGTGAAGGTCAGCGAACGCTGGGCCGACGATCCCTCGCACTACCGTACGATCGGGCTGGACTATCAGTCTTAGGACGGCGAGACGTCGAGCGTATGGACCACTGCGCCGCTGGCGTCGCGGTGACTGACCGTCATCACGCCCGACTTTCCGTCGATCTTCACATGCCCGAAATGACACGAGCCCTCGAGCGGCGATAGATCGAAGCGGCCGGGCGGCGGCACCTTTTGGAACACGATCTGTGGGCCGAACGTGCCGTCGAGCGCGTTGGGGCCGAAGCCGCCGGCGCAGAGCGGGCCGGACACGAACTCGTAGAACGGGGTGAAGTCCTGGAAGGCGGCCCGGGCGGGATCATACCGGTGCGTGGCCGGGTAGTGCACGTCGGCCGTGATCCAATGCACGTTGCGGATGCCCTGATGTTTGATGAAGGCGAGCAGGCCGGCGATCTCCAGCTCGCGCCCGAGCGGCGCTCCATCGTCGGCATTCGCCACCGCCTCGAAGCCCGACTTGCGGCGCCAGTCGTCGTAGACGACGAGGCCTAGCGGCATGTCGGCCGCGATGATCTTCCAGGTCGCGGTCGACCCCTTGAGCGCCTGCTTCAGCCAGGCGACCTGTTCCAGACCGAGAAAGGCGGTTTGCGGGCCGGCGTCGTTCTGCCGGTTCGGCCCGTTGGCCGCACGGAAGCTCCGCATGTCGAGGCGGAAGAGATCGAGGCGCGGCCCGAATGCGAACTTGCGGTAGAGCCGCATCGGCCCGTCGAGCCCGTCGGCGAGTGGCATGAACTCGCGAAAGGCGCGCTCGGCGTACCGCGCCAGCACCCCGACCTGCTTCTCCCGATAGCGCGGATCGGCGTCGAGGCGCTTCTCGCGGTACCAGTTGTCGACGACGTCGTGATCGTCCCAAAGGGCGATCGTCGGAACCTCGGCGTTGAAGCGGCGCAAATTGGCGTCAATCAGGCTGTAGAGATGATTGCCGCGGAACTCGTCCAGCGTCTCGGCGACCTTCGACTTCGCCTCGGTCGTGAGGTTTCTCCAGAGGCGTCCATCCGGCAGTTTCTTTTCGGGGGGCAGGGGATCGTCGGCATAGATCGTGTCGCCGCAATGGACGAAGAAGTCCGGCGCCAGCGACCGCATCGTCTCGTAGATCGTCATGCCGCCGATATCGGGATTGATGCCCCAGCCTTGGCCGACAGTATCGGCCGACCATACGAAGCTCACGTCCGCGGCGGTCGTGGCGGGAGTCCGGAACCGGCCGTGTACCCAGTCACTGACGACGCCCGCTGCGTCGGGATCGGCAAACGCGATGCGGTAGAAGATCGTCTGCCCCGGCGGCAGGGCACCGAGCCGCAGGCGCGAGGTGAACCCGGTCTCCTCCAGGGCAAGAAGGGGACCCTCGATGCGGCGTGCGCCTGTGAAGCTCTCGGTCGTGGCATGTTCGACGATCATGCGGGCTGGCCGGTCGGCACGGCTCCACAGGGTGATGCCGTCGCTCCCGGCATCGCCCGATTGCACGCCCTGCGTCAGCCGTGGCCGGGCGGCTTTGGCCGTCTGGGCAAACACACGGGAGGGCAGGGCGGCGAACGCGCCTGCCCCCAGCATGGCGCGCCGACTCAGTCTCGACATGCCGCAACCTAGCGCGATTTCCGCGGGCGGGGCATACACGGGCATGGATTGGAACGACGAAGGCATCGTGCTGGCGGCGCGCGCTCACGGCGAGACCGGCCTCGTCGTGTCGCTGCTGACACGTGACCATGGGCGCCATTCGGGGTTCGTCCCCGGCGGCGTCTCGCGGCGGGCGCGGCCCATCTGGCAGTCCGGCAACCTGGTCGAGGTCGCCTGGCGCGGCAGGCTGCCCGAGCAGCTCGGGAACTATTCGGGCGAGCTGCGCGAGCCGCACGCGGCGCGCGCGATGGACGACGCCTCGGAGCTGGCCGGGCTCGCGGCGGCCTGCGCCGTCATCGACGCGGCGCTGCCCGAGCGGGAACCGCACCCGGCGATGTTTGACGGATTCCACGCCTTCCTGGGGTCGCTCGGCCATCCGGGCTGGCCGACCATCTATGTGCGCCTCGAACTGGGCCTTCTTCAGGAACTGGGCTTCGGTCTCGATCTCGCGAAATGCGCGGCGACGGGCTCGACCGACGACCTCGCCTACGTCTCGCCCCGGACCGGCCGCGCGGTCTCGCGGGCGGCCGCCGGACCCTACAAGGAGAAGCTGCTCCCGCTTCCCGGGTTTCTATCCACCGGCGGCGTTCCGTCGGACAGGGAGGCACTGCTCCAGGGCCTCGATCTGACGGGATTCTTCCTCGAGCGGCACGTTTTTTGGCCGCACAACAAGCCCTTGCCTCCCGCCCGGTCGAGATTTATGGAATCGCTCCAACGCTAGAATAACCGGGCCACGGCAGGAACTGCGGCTCTACCCCTCGTGACGCTGGTCCATGGCAAAGCGCAACAACGTCGTCCAACTGGCCGAAGTGAAGCCAGTGCAATTCGGAGACGCGCTCCGCGAGCGCTATCTGTCGTATGCACTGTCGACCATCATGTCGCGGTCGCTGCCGGACGTGCGCGACGGGTTGAAGCCCGTTCATCGCCGTCTGATGTATGCGATGCGCCAGCTGCGGCTCGATCCGAACAGCGCCTTCAAGAAGAGCGCCCGCGTCGTTGGCGACGTGATCGGCCAGTATCACCCGCATGGCGACCAGTCGATCTACGACGCGCTGGTGCGCCTCGCGCAGGAATTCGCCGCGCGCTATCCGCTGATCGAGGGGCAGGGCAACTTCGGCAACATCGACGGCGATAATCCTGCCGCGATGCGTTACACCGAGGCGCGCCTCACCGAGGTGGCCGAGGCGCTGCTGGGCGGC
>CAZPOS010000183.1:6558-11261 GCA_964588065.1 uncultured Reyranella sp. | reverse complement strand
CGGTGGTGATCGCCTCGCTGAGCAACATCATCAACCAGGCCACCGGCAACAACACGGTCAATCTGCTGAACGACCTGACACCGGTCAGTTTCACCGGCGGCGTCTACTATTCGATGTTCGTGCCCAACGAGCTGCCGGTGAAGAGCGTCGCCGAACTCGTCGACCTCGCGCGCAAGCAGCCGGGCAAGATCAACTTCTCGGGTTTCGCCGGCGGTGTGCCGCAGTTCCTGGGTGAGATGCTCAATCGCGCCGCCAAGATCGACATGGTGATGGTCCCCTACAAGAGCACCACCGATGCGCTGAACGACCTGCTGACCAATCGCATCCAGGTCTGGTTCACGCCGGTCGCCTCCGGCATTCCGGTCCACAATGCGAGGCAGGCCCGCCTGCTCGCCGTGACCGGCGAGAGGCGCGCGGCGGCCCTTCCCGACACCCCGACGTTCAAGGAGCTCGGCTATCCCGACATCGTGGCCGACGTGTCGTTCTACATGATGGCGCCCAAGGGCACGCCGCAGCCGATCGTCGACAGGCTTTATCGCGCAGCCGACAAGGCGATGGAGAATCCGAAGGTCAAGGAGGCCTTCCGGGTGCAGGGCATCGAGGACCGGCGTGGCGGGCCGGCCGAACTGGGCGCCTACATCGCCAGCGAACTGCGCCGTTGGACCGAGATCGTGAAACTCTCGGTACCGGCGAAGTAGCGCCCGCTCCTGCCTGCCCGAATCAGAAGAGCGCGCCTCACGACGCGCTCTTTTCGTGTGCACATCGACCCGCAGTTGATGGGTTATTGCCGCCAGTCGGTGCCCTTGCCCTCGATCTGACGCAGCGCCGCCTTCCAGTAGGTCATGCCATATTCCGGATTGGCGCGCTGCTGCTTGGCGCGCTCGCCGTACTGGCGGATCACGTCCTCGTCGATCGGCGCAGGCTCCTCGTCGAGGCTGCGGGCGATCACCTCGACCTCGCAGGCGCGCTCGAGCATGTACATGCGCCGCAGCGCGCCCTGGATCGTCGTTCCGACGGTGAGCAGGCCGTGATTGCGCAGCACCACTGAGTTGCCGCCCTGGCAGGACACACCCAACGCATCGCACTCTTCCTGGGACGTCGGCATGCCGTACTCGTGATAGACGAGGTCGTCATAGACCGAGAGGGCGTCCTGGCTGATCGGGCGGATGCCCTTCTTCAGGACGGAGACGCCGGTTCCTGCGCGCGTGTGCGTATGCATCACGCAGTTTGCATCCGGCCGTGCCTTGTAGACGCCCGAATGGATGGTGAAGCCGGCGGCGTTGAACTTGCCGTCCTTGGCGTAGACGTTGCCGTCGATGTCCATCTTCACGAGGCTGGACGCCGTGATCTCGTCGAACAGATCGCCGTAGTTGTTGATCAGGAAACACCTGGGCTCGCCGGGAATCCGCACCGTCATGTGGGTGTCGATCGTGTCGGTCCAGCCGAAGTGATCGGTGATCCGGTAAAGCGCCGCCAGGTCGCAACGGGCCTGCCATTCGGCCTCGGTCATATCGAGCTTGCCGGACTGCACCAACGTATCCATCTCGCGCTCCTGCTTGGGTTTCGGCCGATGCCGCAATTGTCATGCTATCGCAACTCGGCCGGGCAGGCGATGCGGACTCACCTCTGCGGCACGCAGAGCCGCCCTGCGAACCGTCGGCACAGTATTTGCGTCTCCCCTGCCGAACAGGCGGTACCGGAGGGCGTTCGTGGCGACCAATCCATTTCATCTCGCGTGGTTCTTGCAGGGCTCCAGTGTGCAGGCATGGGGCGAGCCCTGGACCGGCCATATCGGGACGACCTGGGAGAAGCCCGAACTCTTCCTCGACATGGCGCGCAGCCTGGAGCGCGCCTGCTTCGACTACATCCTTCTCGAGGACTCTTCCTATGTCGGCGAGAGCTTCGGCGGCTCGACCGAGATCTACCTGAAGAAGGCCATCGCGGTGCCTCGACAGGACCCCTCGGTGGTCGCGGCGCTGATGACCCAGGTGACGTCGCGCATCGGCATCGTGCCGACCTTCGGCACCTATGCCTACCACCCTTACCTGCTGGCCCGCCTGGTGGCGACGCTCGACCAGGTTTCGGCCGGGCGCGCCGGCTGGAACGCCGTCACCGGGAGTTCCGACTTCGCGGCGATGAACTTCGGCATGCCCGGCATGCCCGAACACGATCTGCGCTACGACATGGCCGACGAATACATGGAGGTCGTGCGCGGCCTCTGGGGTTCGTGGGAGCCCGGCGCGATGATCGCCGATCGCAAGAGCGGCAACCTCGTCGACCACACGAAGGTTCACGCGGTCAACTACAGCGGCAAGTACTTCAAGACGCGCGGCCCCCTGAACTCCGGCCCAAGTCCGCAGGGATGCCCCGTGATCGCCCAGGCCGGCGGCTCGCCGCGCGGCCGCCGCTTCGCCGCCGCCCACGCCGACACGATCGTCGTCAACGCCAAGGGCATCGACGCCATGCGCGCCTATCGCGACGACGTGCACAAGCACATGGTGGCGCTGGGCCGTAAACCCAGCGACTGCAAGGTGCTCTATTTGATCAACCCGATACTGGGCGAGACCATGGAAGAGGCACTGGAGCGCAAGAAGAAGCGCGAGTGCATGGCCCAGGCCAACATCCAGGAACGCCTCGCCCATTTCGGCAAGGTGACCAACATCGACTTCGGCAAGTTCGACCTCGACAAGCCGCTGCCCGACGACGTCACGACCAACGGTCACCAGCTCAATCTGGAGCAGTTCCGAACCCTGGCCGCCGGCCGTTCGATTCGCCAGACGATGGCCTCGTTCAACGCCGTCGACCTTTCGATCGACCTGTGCGGCACCTGCGATTCCGTGGCGGCTCGCATGGGCGAGGTCATGCAGGAGGTCGGCGGCGACGGGTTCCTCTTCTCCATGCCCAACGTCAATCGCCGCACCCTCGCCGAGATCGAGGACGGGCTGGTTCCTGCCCTCCAGGATCGCGGCCTGGTGCGCAAGGCCTACGAGCACAAACAGTTCAGGGAAAATCTCCTCGCTTACTGATCCAAGCCACGGAAGGACGGCATCCATGAGCAAGAAGACCATCGGCAGGCGCAGCACCCTCGGCCTCCTGGGAGCCGGCCTCGTGGCAGCCCCCTTCATCCGGCCGAGCTTCGGCCAGGCTGCGTGGCCCGAGCAGACGACGGTGCCCGATATCCTCAAGGGCAGCGGCGAAGTCAGAATCGCGACATTCGGCGGCCTGATGCAGGAGGTTCAGCAGAAGGCCTATTTCGAACCCTTCGAGAAGATCACCGGCATCAAGGTGCGCGCCTTCCCGGGCTCCGACGCGACCAAGGTCAAGGCCATGGTCGAGACCGGCAACGTCGAATGGGACATGGCGCAGCTGAGCCGCGGCTCGATCATGAACCTCCAGAAGCGCGGCGACTATTTCGAGAAGATCGACTACGACATCGTCGATCCCGGCGTGGAGGCGCAGTACCGCTTCGAGTACGGCCTTGAAATGCTGGTATGGGCGCAGGTCCTCGCCTATCGCACCGATGCCTTCAAGGGCGCCGTCCCATCGGGCTGGGCCGACTTCTGGGACACCAAGAAGTTCCCCGGCGACCGCGCCATGTTCGGCACCAACAGCGGCGGCTGGCCCGAGATGGAATTCGCGCTGATGGCGGCCGGCGTGCCGGCCGACAAGCTCTATCCCATCGACATCGACAAGGCGCTCGCGAGCTACGGCAAGATCAAGAAGGATGTCTTCAAATGGTGGGACACCGGCGCGGTGCCCATCCAGTTGCTGACCGACCGCGAAGTCACGATGACCACGGTGTGGAACGGCCGAATGGCGGCGCTGCAGGCGGCCGGCGTACCCGCGGCGGTCAGCTGGAACCAGGGTCTGCTGAAGCGCGACGCCTGGGGCATTCCCAAGGGCGCGAAGAACAAGGTCAACGCCATGAAGTTCGTGGCCTACTCGACCATGGCGATCCCGCAGGCCCGGGTCTGTCTCGGCATTCCCTATGGCTCGGTGAACGCCAAGTCGAACGAGTATATCCCGACGGAACGCCTGGCCGTCCTGCCCAGCGCGCCGGACATCAAGAAGCAGCTCGTCAACTATAACTACGATTGGTGGATCGACAATCGCGAGACGGTCATTCCGAAGTTCAACAAGTGGCTGCTGAGCTGAGGCCATGACGGGCGCCGGCACGAACGGAGCCAAATCAGGCAGGGGAGCGTCCGTGACGCTGTCCAACCTGGAGAAGACCTACGACCGCGCCAGCGCGGCCGCCAAGGCGGTGGACGGGGTGTCGCTGGACATCCGCTCGGGCGAATTCCTCACGATGCTGGGCCCCAGCGGTTCGGGCAAGACCACGACCTTGATGATGATCGCGGGCTTCGAAACCCCGACCGCGGGCGACATCGCGATCGACGGCAGGTCGGTCGTCGCCATGCCGCCCTACCGGCGCAATATCGGCATGGTGTTCCAGAACTACGCCCTGTTCCCCCACCTCACCGTCGAGGAAAATGTCGGCTTCCCCCTGAAGCAGCGCGGCGTCCCCAAGGCGGAGCGCGCGAAGCTGGTGGCCGACGCGCTGGAGCTCGTGCATCTGCCGGGCTACGGCGCGCGCTATCCGCGCCAGCTCTCCGGCGGCCAGCAGCAGAGGGTCGCCGTCGCACGGGCCGTCGTGTTCAAGCCTCGCCTGCTGCTGATGGACGAGCCGCTGGGCGCGCTCG
>CAZPOS010000183.1:0-6548 GCA_964588065.1 uncultured Reyranella sp. | reverse complement strand
TGCAGCTCGAGATGCGCCGCCTCCATGCCGATCTCGGCATCACCTTCATCTACGTGACGCACGACCAGGAAGAAGCACTCACCATGTCCGACCGCATCGCCGTCATGAACGACGGCAAGGTGGCGCAGGTCGGGAGTCCCGAGGATCTCTACGACCGGCCCGACAACCGCTTCGTCGCGGGCTTCATCGGCGAATCGAACTTCCTGCCGGCGGTCGTGCGCGGCCTCGAAGACGATGTGGTCATTGCGGAATGCGAAGGCACGCTGATCCGCGCGCTCTGCCCCGGCCGGCCGGCGAGTGGTGCGAAAGTCACGCTCACGACGCGGCCCGAACGCCTTCGCTTCGCCGATGGCACCCGCGCCGGGACGGAAGCATCGCAGAACCGCATGAGCGTCACCGTAACCGAGGCGGTCTTCGCGGGGGAGCGCTGCCGCTACATGCTCCGGGCCGCTGACGGCACGTCGATCGTGCTCAAGGAACCGTCCAGCGCCGTCATCCGCCGTCGCGCCGTCGGCGAGCGCGCGGAGATCGCTTGGTCGGTCGCGGACACGATCCTTGTCTAGGTGGGCCTTGTCTGAGGTGGGCCATGTCTGAGGTGGTGCAGCCCGCGTCCCTCGCCCTCGCGGTCAGCCGGCCGAAGACGGCACCGTTCGACTGGCGCCGCGCCGTGCCGCTCCTGCTCGCGGCCCCGCTCCTGGTCTACATGCTGGTCTTCTACGCGCTGCCGGTGGCGGCAATGCTGTTGCGCAGCGTCAACGATCCGAGCTGGACGCTCGCCAACTATGCAACCCTGTTCGAGGACGTGGTCTTCCAGAAGACCTTCTGGATCACCATCAACACCTCGGTCACGGTCACCATGGGATGCCTGATCCTGGGCTACCCGGTGGCGATGGGACTGGTCCGCGCCAAGTCGATGGCGCCGTTCATCCTGGTCGTGATCCTGCTGCCCTTCTGGACCAGCGTTTTGGTCCGCAGCTACGCCTGGATGGTGCTGCTCGGCCGCCACGGGCTGGTCAACGAGGCGCTGCTGGCGCTCGGCATGATCGACCGGCCGATCCGAATCCTGAACACGCCGCTCGCGACGCAGATCGCGATGATCCACATCCTCCTGCCCTACATGATCCTGCCCATCGCCAATGCACTGCGGCAGATCGATCCCTCCCTGATCCGCGCCGCCTCAGGCCTCGGCGCGACGCCGTTCATGACCTTCCGCCAAGTCATTCTCCCGCTCTCGATGTCGGGGGTGGCGGCAGGCACCCTGCTCACCTTCGTGCTGGCCCTCGGCTTCTACATCACCCCGGCCATGGTCGGCGGCCCGCGCGACATCACGCTGTCGATGCTGATCGCCCAGCAGGTCGACCAGCTCAACTGGGCCTATGCCGCGACCCTGTCGGCGGTCCTGCTCGCGACGGCGCTGGCCATCCTGGCCGTGGCGCGCAAGCTGCCGGGCGTCGGCAATGCCTTCCGCACGAGCATGCGATGAGGTTGGCGCGCCTCCTGCCAGGCAGCATCGTCGGCCTGATCCTGTTCTTTCTGGCGTTCCCGATCGTCGTGGTCGCGATCGTCTCCTTCTCCTCGGCGACCTATCTCACCTTCCCGCCGCCGGCCTTCGGATTGCGCTGGTACGAGGCCTATTTCAGCAATCCCGACTGGCTGAAACCAACCTGGGTCAGCATCTGGGTGGCCTGCGCCGTCGTCGTGCTTGCGACTTTCCTCGGCACCCTGGCCGCGCTCGGCATCGCGCGCCTGCCGAAGGGCCTGCGCGTCGTGGCGGCCGGCCTGATCCTCTCGCCGCTGATCGTGCCTGGCATCGTGGTGGCGATCGGCATCTACTATGCCTATTCGCGCTACGGCCTCGTCGGCACGCCCATCGCGATGGTACTCGCCCACACCTGCCTCGCCGTGCCGTTCGTCGTGACCAGCGTGACGGCGAGCCTCTCGGGCATCGACCCGCGGCTGGAACAGGCGGCGCTGAGCCTCGGGGCGACGCCGGGGGCCACCTTCTTCCAGGTGACCCTGCCGCTGATCCAGCCCGGCGTGCTGGTGGGTGCGCTGTTCGCCTTCATCACCTCGTTCGACGAACTGATCGTGGCGCTGTTCATCTCAGGCACCGGCGCCGTCACCCTGCCGCGCCGCATGTGGGACGATCTGCGCTTCCAGATCGACCCCACCATCGCCGCCGTCTCGACGCTGACGATCGTGCTGACCGCGGCGCTGATGGGTGCCGCGCATTTGCTGCGCAAGCGCGCCGAGCAGAACCGGATGGCTACTTCTTCTGCAGCGCCTTGACCGCCGCCATCGTGTTCTCGACGTGCTTGTCGGGATTGCGGTCGGAGAAGGCGTAGACGATCTTGCCGTCAGGCGCGATGACGTAGGAGATCCGGTCGGCGATTCCGACGCTGCCGACCCGGATCAACGCCGAATCATAAGCCTTGATGACCTTGAGATCGGGATCGGCCGCAACCGGGAACTTGCCGGAGCAGGCCTGTGTCGAGAACTTGTGCAGCGTGCCGATATCGTCGGCGGACATGCCGATCAGGGTCGCGCCCAAAGCCTTGAACTGCTCCGCGGCCTCGGCGAACTCGTGTGCCTCCGCGGTGCAGCCGGTGGTGAAGGCCTTGGGGAAGAAATAGAGCACCACCGGCCCCTGCTTCAGGGCATCGGCCAGCGAAAACGTATAATCCTTGCCGTCGAGCGCCGCCGGCGCCGTGAAGATGGGCGCCGTATCGCCAGGCTTGAGCGCCGCCCAGACCGGGGTTGCCGCAATACAGGCGAGCGCGAGGGCGGCTGCCGCAATCCGCTTCATGATCTTCTCCTCCAGGGGAACCAGACCATAACGCGCGGGGACGGTCGCGGGTGTCACGTCCGAGTGAGGCGCCACTTCAGTCGACGTTCAGACCCTTCATGTAGGTCGAGGGCACGACCGATTTCACCGACTGTGCACGCTTGGCCAGCCAATAGGCCTGGGCCGACGGTACGGAAGCAAACTTCGGATCGACCCCCAGCTTCTGCGCGGCATCCATCGGCCAGTTCGGATTGTAGAGAAGCTCGCGCGCCAGGGCGATCAGGTCGGCTCGGCCCTCCTGCAGGATCTTCTCCGCCTGGTCGGCGTGCACGATCAGCCCAACCGCCATGCTGAGGATGCCGGCATCGTTCTTCAGCCGGTCTGCATAGGGAACCTGGTAGCCGTAAGTCACGGGCCCGGTGCCCACCACGGGCGCGCCGCGCATGCCGCCGGAACTGCAGTCGATCACGTCGACGCCCTTGGGCTTCAGGATCTTCGCCAGCGCCACGCTCTGGTCGGGCCCCCACCCGGCATCGTCCTCGACGGACAGGCGCACGAACAGCGGCTTCGAGGCCGGCCAGTGCGCGCGCACGCTCTCCACCACCTCGATGGCGAAGCGCATGCGGTTGAGCTCGCTGCCGCCATACTGGTCGTTGCGCACGTTGGAGAACGGCGAGAGGAACTGATGGATCAGGTAGCCATGCGCCATGTGGATGTCGAGCACGTCGAACCCCGCCTCGTGCGCGCGCCGCGCCGCCTGCCCCCAGCGCTCGACCGCCTCCGGGATCTCCGCCAGCGTGAGCGCGCGCGGCGTGGGATCGGTGTCCGGCGAGTTGATGCCACTCGAGGAGACGAGCTCCCACTGGTCCCAGTCGTCGATCTCGGGGGACGGCGTCAGCGGTCCGCCGCCTTCCCACGGCCGGAAGCGTCGCGCCTTGCGCCCCGAGTGGCCGAGTTGGATGCCCGGCACCGAATTGTGCTGCCGGATGAAATCGACGCAGCGCCGGAGACCCGGAATGAAGGCGTCGTCCCACAGGCCGAGATCGCCGACCGTGCCGCAGCCGCGGCGCTCCACCTTGGTCGATTCCATGATGACGAGACCGGCGCCACCGGCAGCGTAACGGCCGGCATTCATCAGATGCCAGTCGGTCGCGAAGCCCTTCTCGGCTGCGTACTGGTGCATCGGCGCCACGACCACCCGGTTCTTCAGGGTGACGTCGCGAATGGAAATCGGCTCGAACAGCATCGGACCGGCCATGTATAATCCCCCCATGCAAGCCGCCTTCAGCGACCGTTACGACGATCTCTATCTGCGCAAGATCCTGCGCGATACCCGGACCATCGCCATGGTCGGCGCCTCGGCCAACTGGAATCGTCCCAGCTATTTCGCCATGAAATATCTGCTGGACCGCGGCTACAAGGTCATTCCGGTCAATCCCGCCGCCAAGGGCCAGGAAATCCTCGGCCAGAAGGTCTTCGGCTCGCTCGACGAGCTGCCGGTGAAGGTCGACATGGTCGACATCTTCCGCAATTCCGAGGCCGCCGGCCCGATCACCGACGAGGCCATCGAACACGGCGCCAAGGTCGTGTGGATGCAGCTTGGCGTGGTGAACATGGACGCCGCGGCGCGCGCCGAGAAGGCCGGCCTCAGGGTGGTGATGAATCGCTGCCCCAAGATCGAGCATTCCCGTCTGGCCGGCACCATCGAATGGCATGGCATCGCCAGCGGCGTCATCTCTTCGAGGAAGCGCGCGCTCTGAAGCTGGGGGCGCAGCACCAGAAAAAGGGTTGGGAGGTCCGCAGTACCCACACCTGGCTGCAGACCTCCCGTTCCCCCTCATGATCGCGTCTTTCCGGTCTTCGCCTGAAATGACGCGGCCCCCCTGAGAGACATTTCCCGGTTTGAAAAACCGGCGGTGGTGGGGCCACCGCCGGCTCCTCACTGAGGTCTTGCTAACCGCCCGGGGAGAGATAGCGGCTTCGCTTCAACCTCGAGACTGGATTCGATCGTCGACTGGAAGGCTACGGCCGGAGCCCGAAGGCTCCGGCCGATCGAGAGGTTTGCTAGGCCGCCCGGGGAGAGATAGCGACGAAGCGCGTCATCCCCTCTCGAAACACCTTCATCAGCACCGGCTTGCCGGTGGTCTTCGCTTCCGTGAGCTTCTCGACGGCCGCCTTCGGGCTGTCGACGGCGTCCTTGCCGACCTGCTGCAGGACGTCGCCGGCCTTGAGGCCCTGGTCGTCGGCCGGGCTGCCCGGCTCGACCGTGGCCACGACCACGCCCTTCACGTCACCGTCGAGGCCGAGCTGCTTGCGCGCCTCCGGAGAGAGCGGCGCCAGCGAGACACCGTAGGAGAGCGGCGCCGGCTTGGCGGCACCGTCCTTGCCGTCGGCGCTGGCCTTGATGATCGCGTCGTCCTTCTGGCCGCCGACCTTGGCGGTGAGGCTCATCTCCTTGCCGTCGCGCCACACACCCAGCTTGACCGAGGTGCCCGGCTTGACCGCGGAGATGGTGCGGGTCAGCTCCTTGATGCCGTCGACCTTCTTCCCGTCGACGCTCAGGATCACGTCGCCCGACTGGACACCGGCCTTGAGCGCCGCGCTGTCCGGCTGGACCACCGCCACCAGGGCGCCCTTCTCGCTCTTCAGCGACAGGCTCTCGGCGATCTCCTTCGACACCGGCTGGATCTGGACACCCAGCAGGCCGCGCTCGACCCGGCCGCTGTCCTTCAGCTCCGCCACCACCGGCTGCGCCAGCGAGGACGGGATGGCAAAGCCCAGGCCGATGCTGCCGCCGGTCGGCGAGTAGATGGCCGTGTTGATGCCGATCACGTTGCCGTCCATGTCGAACAGCGGGCCACCCGAGTTGCCGCGGTTGATGGCGGCGTCGGTCTGGATGTAGTCGTCGAACGGACCGGAGTGGATGTCACGGCCGCGCGCCGACACGATGCCCGTGGTCACGGTGCCACCGAGGCCGAACGGATTGCCCACCGCCATCACCGGCTGGCCGACGCGCACCTTGCTCGCGTCGCCGAACGAGACGTACGGCAGCGGCTTGTCGCTCTCGACCTTCAGCACGGCCAGGTCGGTCTTCTCGTCGCCGCCCATCATCTTGGCCGGCAGCTTGGTGCCGTCCGCCATGGTTATCGTGATCGAGTCGGCCTTGCCGACGACGTGGTAGTTGGTGACGATGACGCCCTTGGCGTCGATGATGAAGCCGGTGCCGACGGCCTGCGCCTTCTCCTTCGACTGCGGGCGGCCCTTGCCGTCCGGACGACCCGGCTGCATCGGCTGGCCGAAGCGCTCGGCGAAGCGCTTCATGAACTCTTCCATCTGCTTCTGCTGCGAGTCCGACATGCGGGTCTCGTCGCCGTCGTCCGCGCCGGCCTTCATGGTCACGGCGACATTGACGACCGCAGGGGTTACCTTGGCAGCCAGGTCCGAGAAGTCCTGAACGGGCATGGTCGTCTGGCCGGCGATGGCCGCGGGGGCGGTGAACATCGGAGCGATCAGCGCAGGCGCCGTCAGGGCGGTGGTGAGCGCCAGGGCGGTCAGGATACGGGACTTGGTCTTGGTCATGATCTACAGCCTCCTCCTTGGGGGGTGACCGCAATATGGGGGGAGGCCTGTAGCGCCCGGATGGCCGCAGGATTGAATGTTTGTATAGTTCGGGAACGTTGCGCCGGGGGGCGGCGCCGGGATAGACGGGCTCCGTGAAGATCCTCCTCGTCGAAGACGACAAGCAAACCGCCGACTACATCGC
>CAZPOS010000182.1:0-11589 GCA_964588065.1 uncultured Reyranella sp. | reverse complement strand
GGGGAACATATGAGCCGCAATCCGCTTCGCGAACGCCTGAACGAAGGCAAGCCGACGCTCGGCACGCACATCCTGTCGGCCTGGCCGACCCTGGTCGAGCTGATCGGTCACTCGAAACAGTACGACTACGTGGAATTCACCGCCGAGTACGCGCCCTTTACGATGCACGACCTCGACAATCTCGGCCGCTCCTTCGAGCTGATGGGCATGTCGGGCATGATCAAGATCGAGCAGACCCAGTACACGCACCAGGCCATGCGGGCGATCGGCTCGGGCTTCCAGAGCGTGCTTTTCGCCGACATCCGCTCGGTCGAGGACGCCAAGGCCGCGGTCGACGCGGTCCGCGCCGAGACGACGATGGCTGAGGGCGTGCGCGGTCGTGGCCGGCTGGGCGTCGGCATGCGACGCGACGTCGGCACGGTCCGCAGCGGCGGCACGCCGGCCTATGTCGACGCGCTGAACGAGGTTGTGATCGCCATCATGGTCGAGAAGAAGTCCTGCGTGGACGATCTCGACCGCATCCTCGACGTGCCCGGCCTCGACATGGTGCAGTTCGGCGCCTCGGACTTCTCGATGAGCATCGGTAGGACCGGCCAGTACAGCGATCCGGACGTGCTCGCCGCCGAGAAGAAGACGATCGAGACCGCCCTGAAGAAAGGCCTGCATCCCCGGGTCGAGCTGCGCGATCCCAGCCAAGCCGCCAAGTATCTCGACATGGGCGTGAAGCACTATTGCATCGGCTGGGACGTCCGCATCCTGGCCGACTGGTGGGACACCAAGGGCGCCGAGATGCGCGGCCTGCTGGGTGGCGCCGCCGCCGCGCCGGCTAAGGGGCCGGCGAAGGAAGGCAACTACTGAGCCCCGCGATGAAGCCCCCAGTCGCGCCGCGGCACCCGTCGCGGCGCACCCTGCACGGCGTGACGATCACGGACGATTACGCCTGGCTCAAGGATCCGAACTGGCAGGAGGTGCTGCGAAATCCATCGCTGCTCGATCCCGAGATCCGCGCCTACCTCGACGCCGAGAATGCCTACGCCGAGCAACGACTCGCTCCCACGCGGGCCTTGCAGAAGACGCTGGTCGCGGAGATGCGCGGCCGCATCAAGGAGGATGATTCCGGCGTGCCGACGCCGGACGGGCCCTTCGCCTATCTGTGGAAGTTCCGCGAGGGCGGCCAGCATCAGCAGATCGGCCGTACGCCGCGCGACGGCGGCGAGATGCAGACGATCCTGGATGGCGACGCGCTCGCCAAAGAGTCGACCTATTTCAAGTTCGGCGGCACGCGGCATTCGCCCGACCATCGCCTCGAAGCCTGGAGCGCCGACCTGCTCGGTTCGGAGTTCTACACGCTGCGTGTCCGACGCTGGGAGACGGGTGAGGACCTGCCCGACACCCTGACCGAGACCAGCGGCAGCGTCGTCTGGGGCCGCGATGGTTCGTTCTTCTTCTATGTGCAGGTCGACGAGAATCACCGTCCGCTGAAGGTCTACCGGCACATTCTGGGCACGGCGCAGGCCGACGACGTACTCGTCTACGAGGAGAAGGACGTCGGCTGGTTCACCCGCATCGCCGAAAGCGCCAGCGGGCGCTTCTGCATCGTCTCGGGCGGCGATCACGACACGACCGAGGAGCGGTTGATCGATCTCTCCTCGCCCGATGCCGAGCCGCGCCTGATCGCGGCCCGTGAAAAGGGTGTGCGCTACAGCGTGGCCGATCGCGGCGACGCCCTGTTCATCCTCACCAACGAGGGTGGCGCCATCGATTTCAGGATCGCGACCGCGCCGCTCGCCGCACCCGACCGGGCGAACTGGCGCGAGCTGGTGCCGCATCGGCCGGGCACCTATATCATCGACTTCGAACTCTTCGCCGGCCATCTCGCGCGGCTGGAGCGTACCAATGCCCTGCCCTCGATCGTGATCCGCGATCTCGCGACCGCGGACGAGCACGCGATCGCCTTCGACGAGGCCGCCTACGCGCTCGACATGTCGGGCGGCTACGAATTCGAGACCACCACCCTGCGCTTCGTCTATTCGTCGATGACGACCCCTTCGGAGGTCTACGACTACGACATGGAGAGCCGACAGCGGACCCTGCGCAAGCGCCAGGAAATCCCCTCCGGCCACGACCCCGCCGACTACGTCACGACGCGCATCACGGCGATTGCGCACGATGGCGCCGAGGTGCCGGTGTCGATCCTGCATCGCCGCGACCTGGTGCGCGACGGCCGCGCGCCACTGCTGCTCTACGGCTACGGGTCCTACGGTATGTCGATGCCGGCCTCGTTCTCGGCCAACCGCCTGTCGCTGGTCGACCGCGGCTTCGTCTATGCGATCGCCCATATCCGCGGCGGCTCGGACCGGGGCTGGTCGTGGTATCTCGACGGCAAGCGCGAGAAGAAGACCAACACGTTCGACGATTTCGTCGCAGCCGGCCGGGCCCTGATCGAGACCGGGTACACGTCGGCCGGACGCATCGTGGGCCATGGCGGCAGTGCCGGCGGCATGCTGATGGGCGCGGTCACCAACCGGGCGCCCGAACTCTTTGCCGGCATCATCGCCGAGGTGCCGTTCGTCGACGTCCTCGCGACGATGCTCGACGAGACGCTGCCGCTCACTCCGCCGGAATGGCCCGAATGGGGCAATCCGATCACCGACGCGGCAGCCTTCAACCATATCCGCTCCTACTCGCCCTACGACAATGTGACGGCACAGCGCTATCCGGCGATCCTCGCGATGGCGGGCCTCGCCGATCCCCGCGTCACCTACTGGGAACCCGCCAAGTGGGTGGCCCGGCTGCGCGCGACCATGACGGGCGGCGGGCCGATCATCCTGCACACCAACATGGGGGCAGGTCATGGCGGCGCGTCGGGCCGCTTCTCCCGGCTGGACGAAGTGGCGATCACCTATGCCTTCGCCCTGGATACGGTCGGACTTGCGGGAGCCAGGCCATGAGGACATCCATCGACTCTCTCCTGAACGAGGCCGTGCAACGGGGCGACGTGCCCGGCGTCGCGGCGGTCGCGACCGGTGGAAACGGCACGATCTACGAAGGCGGCTTCGGCAAGGCGGTGCTGGGCCAGGAAGCCGATATGACGCCCGACACGGTCGTTTGGATCGCTTCCATGACCAAGGCGGTCACCGGCGCCGTCGCGATGCAGCAGGTCGAGCGCGGCGCCCTGAAGCTGGACGCGCCCGCGAAGGACGTGATTCCCTATCTCGGCGAAGTCCGGGTGCTGGAAGGCTTCGACGCGGAAGGCAGACCGCGGCTGCGCAAGCCGGTTCGCGATATCACCCTGCGTCACCTGCTGACCCACACCGCGGGCTTCGGCTACGACATCTGGAATCCCGAGATCCTGCGGTATCGCGAGGTCATGGACGTGCCGACCATCGGCACCGGCCTCGACAAATCGCTGACCACGCCGCTTCTGTTCGATCCCGGCGCGCGCTGGCAATACGGCATCGGCATCGACTGGGCCGGCAAGATGGTCGAGGCCGTCACGGGCCGCAAACTCGGCCAGGTGATGCACGACGATCTGTTCGGACCGCTCGGCATGGACAGCACCGGCTTCCGCCTCACGCCGGCGATGCGCGGGCGTATGGCGCGGGTCCATCACCGCAAGGCAGACGGCAGCCTGATCGCCGATCTCAAGCGCGAGGTGCCGCAGGAGCCCGAATTCGAGGCGGGCGGCGGCGGCCTCTACTCGACGGCCAACGACTACCTGAGGTTCGTGCGCATGGTGCTGGACGGCGGCACTTCGGCGCGCGGCGACGTCGTGATGAAGCCCGAGACGGTCGACGCGATGGCGACCAACGCCATGGGCGACTCGACGGTCTCCGTGCTGAAGACCGTGATGCCGGCCTTGTCCAACGATGCCGAGTTCTTCCCCGGTGTCACCAAGCAGTGGGGCCTGAGCTTCCTGATCAACAACGAGGAAGCGCCGACCGGCCGCTCGGCGGGCAGCCTCTGCTGGGCGGGCCTGCCCAACACCTACTACTGGATCGACCGCAGGAAGCGCCTGGGCGGCGTCTACATGACCCAGATCCTGCCCTTCGCCGACGCGAAGGCTCTGCCGCTATTCCACGCCTTCGAGAGTGCGGTGTACGCGGGTTAGCCCGCGAGCCCGAACAGTTCCGTCTCCTCGCGGACGCCGCGCAGGCGACGGCGGCCGAGCGAGACCAGCCGGTTGCGGCTCGCGGTCGCCGCCTCGGCGAAGGCCTGGGATACCAGCAGCGCCTGGCCGAGCGGCTGGCACAGCGCCTCGATGCGCGACGCCTCGTTCACAGCGGGGCCGATCACCGTGAAGTCGAGCCGCGTGTCCGACCCGACATTGCCGTACAGGACTCGGCCGATGTGCAAGGAGATGTCGAGCGACGTGACACGCCGGCCGGCGTTGCGCCGATCGATGTTCAGTGCCTCGACGCGCGCCAGCACCTCCTCCGCCGCCGACAGCGCTGCGGCGCAGACCTCGGCACGATCATCGAGGACCACTGCGAAGGCCGCGAGCATCCCGTCACCCATGAGTTTCAGCTCTTCGCCGTCGCGCGCGACGACAGGCTGGACCATACAGTTGAAGTAGTCGTCAAGCAGCGCGATCAGCTCACGGCCGGGCATCGTATCCGCGAGCGCGGTGAACCCCCTGAGGTCGGTGAAGAGCACCACGGCCTCGACGCTCTGTACCTCGCCGCGCAGCACGGTGCCGGAGAGGACACGGCTCGCCGGATCGTTGCCGAGATAGGCGGCGAGCAGGCCCTGGCCGATGCCCCGCAGGCTGATGGCCTTCACGGCGAGGGCGAAGATCGGCACCACCTCGCGCAGGAAGGCGACATCCCCGTCGCGAAAGCCGTCGCGCCGGTCGGTCGAAGCGGAGACGATGAGCCCCAGTCGCTCCGAATGATCGACGTCGGTCAGGCTGCCGACCTGTAGCGCCAGTTCACCGAACGACTGGATCCATCCGATCCATCCGGTCAGCCCGGCGGCACGCAGCTCCTCGAACACAGGGACGCCGGCCAGATCGTCGGCCCCATCGAGCCGGCGAAGCTGCTCGGTGATGCCGTCGCGCAGCATCAGCGCGAAAGGGCTGCTCCGGATCTCCGTCGAATCGATCTCGGAATGGACGAACTCGAAATGCCGCCCGACACCTTCGCCTGGGTCCCAGATCAGGCTGCGTGCCCGAATCATCGGATGGAGCGTATTCGTGCCGACGAACACGCGTTTGACGCGCAGACCGGCGTCATTCAGACGCCTCCCGAAGCCGTCGACCAGCTCCTCCAGCGGCACGTTGCGCAGCCCGGCCTGCGCCAGCCATTCGATGAGAGAGCCAGATTTCATCGACACGGACTCCGAGCATCAGGTACAGGGACGAGGATAACGAAAGTCATGCCTCCCTACCAAGGCGCGCCTATGACGAGCACCGTTCGCCCGCAGACGACCCTTTGCCAGGATGAATTGACCGAAACGTTGAAGACCAGCCGCGCCTTTAACGCCGCCGCGTTCACATCTGCCGTGATGCTCGACGAACTCGACCTGACGGAATGCCTGTTCACCGATTGCCTCTTCGATCTTCCGGCAATCCGCGGCGCCGACTTCTCCGGAGCGCAGTTCAAGGGCTGCCGCTCATCACCGGGCCGCTTTGCGAGCTGCAAGTTTCGTGGCACCCGATGGCAGCACACCAACTTCTTCGACGCCGACCAGAAGCAGGGACGTACCTTCGCCTTCTGCGACCTGCAGGACCTCGAAGCAGACAAATGCAACTTCGCGGTCAGCGCCTTCGAACGCTGTGACATGTACGACTTCCGGGCAAAGGAATGCAGCTTCCGCGGTGTGCGCTTCCACGGCTCGACGTTTACCAAGGCGATCTCGAAGCGGGTGATTGTCACGCGGGCGCGTTTCGAAGCCTGCAACTTCGCCTTCACGGATTTCTCTGGCGTGTCGCTCGAGAGCTGTGAATTCCGGACCTGCAGGTTTCTCGACACGGCGCTCTTCGACGTCGATCTCACCGACGCAGTCCTACGCGACTGTTCGATCGAGAAAGCCGAATGGGAACGGGCCAACCTGACCCGCGCGGATCTTCGAGGCTCGACGATTTCCGGACTGAATCTGGCCGTGCTGTCCGGCTACGCCGGCCTGATGATCAGCGAAAGCCAGCAGACGGAGCTACTGGAACGACTGGGCGTCTCGGTGAACCCCGACTGAGCGTCTATGTCGGCGGCGGCGTCATGGTCCCGGCCGGCAGCGCGGCGCAATGATCGTAGATGTCGCTCGGCCGCGTGAACCAGACCTTGTCCTTCTGCGGATGATTGGCGATGTGCGACAGCGCCTCACGCAGCGCCCGCAGGCGATAGGGCTGCCCCACGATCATCGTGTGGAGCGCAATACCGCAGACCAGCGGCTGCTTCGCCGACTGCCGCAACAGCTCCTCGAACTGGCCGATGATCATGTCGCGGAACTCCTCGGCGCTGTGATGGCGCACGAGGACCTGCGGACTGTCGTTGACCTCGATCGGATAGGGGATGCTCATCAACGGGCCAGAGCGCGTCTTCATCCAGATCGGCTGGTCGTCGTTGGGCCAGTCCATCAGGAAGTCGTAGCCGGTCTCCTTCAAGAGATCGGGCGTGACGCGGGTCGAGGCCATCCACGGCGCCATCCAGCCGCGCGGCCGCCGGCCCGAAGCCTTTTCGATGGAGTCGCCGATCTCCTGCAGAAAGCGCTTCTCGTCGGCCTCCCACATGCCGCCGTGACGCTCGGCGTTGGTGCGGCCGTGGCCGATGAACTCGTCGCCTCGTGCCTTGAGCGCATCGACGATCTGCGGCGCATAGTCGAACACCGTGGTGTTGATGAGGTGCGCGGCCGGCAGGTTGAGCTCGTCGAACAGTTCGAGGCAGCGCCAGACGCCGACCCGGTTGCCGTAGTCGCGCCACGCAAAGGTGCGGGGATCGGGCGGCGGATTGGCGACGGTCAGCAGATGCCCCTCACCGGCGCCGAAGGCGAAATGCTCGATGTTGAGGCCGAGATAGACCGCAAGCCGCTTGCCTTCGGGCCAGGAATAGTCCCTGCGCTCGGTGATCGGCGAATAGGGATAGCGGTCGTGGTACGGCAGCCTGATCGTGTGCATTCCTACCTCTTGACGACCGCAACCTTGTTGTCGGTCTGCTCGGTGTTCATTCGCCGGAACCGGTCAACCGCCTCGGCATGGAAGGCTCGCTCCTCGGGGCCTGCCTCCTGTGTGGGCCGGCGCTCATCGTCGAAGTGCCCATACCTGTCTTCGCCCCGCACCAGCATGGCGCTCACCCTCGTCGGGGAGGTGCAGCGGGCGTAAGTCGGGATGTAGCTGATGCCGAGCCCGATGCGCCGATCGTTCGAGCGGTTGGGCCGCGAGTTATGAACGAGATGCGTGTGGTGCAGCGAGAACTGGCCGGCCTTCACCGGCATGAAGGCAGTCCGGCTGCGGTCGAAGTCGCCCGCCAGCTCCTGACCGCGCGACAGCAGGTTCTCGGGATCCTGCATCTCCGCGTGCGGCAGCTGGCCGAGCTTGTGAGACCCCGGCACGACCTCCATGCAGCCCGCCTCGACCGGCGCGTCCGAGAGCGCCACCCAGGCGGTGACGTGGCAGGCGGGTTCCAGCGCAAAGTACGTCGCATCCTGGTGCCAGCTCACATAGGCGCCGGAACCCGCGTCCTTGGGCCAGACGCTGAGATGGAACAGGCGGATGTCGGGACCGATCAGGTCCTCGACGGCATCGAGCACCTCGGGGGAATGCACGATCTCGTCGACCCAGGGGAACAGCAGGTGCGGCTTGAAATTGTGCCCGCGAGTCAGTTTCTGTCCCTGGGCGCGCTCGAAGGATTCGAGCCGGTCCCGCCAGGCCCGGGTGCGTTCCGTCGAGAAGGCGTCGACCGGACAGACATAGCCGTCACGCTCATAGGATTCGACCTGCGCGGGCGTAAGCTTCTTGGGCATCTCAGTGTGCCGTCCAGCCGCCGTCGACGAACAGCAGCGAGCCCGTGGTGAAGGAGGAATCGGACGAGGCGAGGAACAGCGCCGCCTTGGCGACTTCCTCCGGCTGGCCGATGCGCCCCATCGGATGGCGCACCTTCCAGAAGGCGCGGGCGGCCTCGGGATCGGGCTGGCGCTTCAGAGAGCGCGCCGGCATAAGCGTGTCGATGACGCCGGGCATCAGGGCATTGATGCGGATGCCCTGGGCAGCATGATCGACGGCGACCGTCTTGGTGAACGAAACGATCGCGCCCTTCGATGCAATGTAGGCCACGTTGGTGCCGAGGCTCGACTGCGCAAGCTGCGAGCCCAGCGTGACGATGGCGCCCGATTTGGCCGCGATCATCGGCTGGATGGCGTGATGGACCCACAGGAAGGTGCCCTTCACGTTGATCGCGAAGGTGCGGTCCCAGGTCGCCTCGTCGACCTTGTCGACCGTGCCGCCGAACGAGGCGCCCGCCGCAGTGACCAGGACGTCGACGCGGCCCCACTTCTCGAGGACCTTCGCCACGCCGGCCCGCGCCTGGTCGTTGTTGCTGACGTCGGCCGCGATGACGAGGGTGTCGCTGCCGATTTCGGCAGCGACCTTCGCGAGTCCCACCTCGTCCTGGTCGACCAGCGCGACCTTCGCGCCTTCGGTTGCGAACAGCCGGGCGGTGGCGGCGCCTATTCCGGACGCCGCGCCGGTGACGATGGCCACCTGATTCTCGAGCTTCATGGCGGGAAGACTAACCCGCCCCGCCGTGCCTTGTCAGCGCGTCAGCGTGGACGCTTGCGCAACGGACGTTTGTGCTGCGCGCGACGCGCCAGCATGTTCAGCCCCTCGATCAGACCCGAGAAGGCCATCGCGGCGTAGATGTAGCCCTTGGGCACATGCACGCCCATGCCGTCGGCGATCAGCGTCATGCCGATCATCAGCAGGAAGCCCAAGGCCAGCATCACGATGGTCGGATTGTTGCCGATGAACCGCGCCAGCCCGTCCGCCGCGGCCAGCATCAGGCAAACCGCCACGACCACGGCGATGACCATGACCGGTATATCGTCGGTCATCCCCACCGCGGTGATGATGCTGTCGAGCGAGAAGACCAGGTCGAGGATCAGGATCTGGCCGATCACGCCCATGACGGTGACGCGGACGGCCCTGTCTGCCGCCTGCTCCTCGTCCTCGTGCTCTCCCGCCACATGATCGCGAATCTCGCTGGTCGCCTTGTAGATCAGGAACAGGCCGCCGCCGATCAGAATGAGGTCCCGCCAGGAAAATCCATGCCCAAACAGTGAAAAGATCGGCGAGGTCAGCTGGACGATGAAGGCGACGCTGCCCAGCAGGCCAAGGCGCAGGAACACCGCCAGCCCGATGCCGATGCGCCGGGTCCTGGACCGCTTCTCTTCCGGCAGCTTGTTGGTCAGGATCGAGATGAAAATCAGGTTGTCGATGCCCAGCACGACTTCCATGACGATCAGGGTCGCGAGCGCAGCCCAGGCTTGCGGGTCGCGGGCGAGAACAAGAAGCTCGTCGATCATCCCACTACCATAGGTCATTGCTGGGTCGCGCCAAGAGACCTTTCTTTTAGTCGACCGAGCCGGTAAGCCCGGAACCGATGCCTTCCCCCGCCGCCCCGGCGCGGCCCTCCCCCGCCAGCCTCCCGCCTGCCGCTCCCACGATCGCCATCGTGCTGCTGTCGGTCGCCGCCTTCGCGTCGGCCGCCAACATGCGGGTGATCGACCCGTTGCTGGTGCAGCTCTCGGCCTCGTTCGGAGTCACCGTCGGCGCCGCCTCGATCGCCGCCACCGCCTTCCTGTTCGCCAACGGCGTCTTCGTGCTGGTGCACGGCCCGTTCGGCGACCGCTACGGCAAGATGCCGGTGGTGGCCATCGCCTGCATCGGCGCCGCTCTCTGCTGCATGCTGAGCGCCGTCTCGGCGTCGCTGGGCATGCTCACCCTGGCGCGCTTCCTGACGGGCGTCACCGGTTCGGCGATCATCCCGCTCGCCATCGCCTGGGTCGGCGACAATGTGAGCTACGAAAAGCGGCAGGCGACGCTCGCCCGCTTCCTCACCGGCCAGACGCTCGGCCTGATGACCGGGTCGGCGCTGGGCGGGGCGATCGGGGACTGGCTGGGCTGGCGCTCGGTCTTCTGGGTGTTGGCCGCAATCTACATCCTGGCCGGCGTTGCCCTGTTCGCAGTGATGCGTGCCCGGCCCGACATCGCCCGTCCAGGCGAGCGCGCCGCCGGCTCGATGATCGGCCAGATGGTCCGCGTCCTCAAACGGCCTTGGGCGATGACGGTCATCCTGGTCGTCGCGCTCGAAGGCGGTGTGTTCTGGGGAGCCTTCACCTTCGTCGGTGCCGACCTGCACCAGCGCTTCGACCTGGGCTTCGCCGCCATCGGGCTCGCGGTCGCGGCCTTCGGCGCCGGCGGCTTCCTCTACGTCATGGTGGCGCACCATCTGGTGCGCATCCTGGGCGAACGTGGCCTGTGCACCTGGGGCGGCACCGGGTTGGGCATCGCCTTTGCGACCATGGCGCTGGCGCCGACCGCCGAGGTCGAGTTCGCCGCCATCGTGCTGTCGGGCGTGTCGTTCTACATGCTGCACAACACGCTGCAGACCAACGGGACCCAGATGGCGCCGGAGGCCCGCGGCGCTGGCATGGCCCTGTTCGCGCTCTGCCTGTTCGTCGGCCAGGCGATCGGCGTGCCCATCGCGGCCCCCATCGTCGACCGCTGGGGAGCACCGCCCGTCTTCTGGGCAGCGGCCATCGTGTTGCCGCTGCTGGCCTTCTGGTTCTCCGCCGCGATCGGCCGTCGCGCTCAGTTGACCGGTGAGACCCGGAACTGATAGGGCGCCTCGAGCGTCTTGCATTCCTCGTCGGTCAGCGTGACCTCGGTGGCCTTCGCGGCCGACGTCAGCTGGTCGAGATCGGTGGCACCGATGATGGGTGAGCCCATGTAGGGCTTGTGCAGCAGCCAGGCGAGCGCCGCCTGCGCCGGCGTGCAGCCCTTCCCGTGCGCGATCTTCTTCAGCCGCTCGACGATCTCCCAGTCGCACTCGCGATAGGTGCCGTCCTTGACGACCGTATCGTTCTTCGCCCGCTCGGTGGTGCCGCCCCCTTCCTTGCTGCGGTTGCCCGCGAGGAAGCCGCGCGCCAGCGGCGAGTAGGGGATGAGACCGACGCCCTGCTCGTGGCAGAGCCGGTTCATCTCAGGCTCCTCCTCGCGCTGGATCAGGTTGTAGAGGTTCTGCATGGCAATCGGCCGCGCATAGCCCTTCCAGTCGGCGATCATGACCATCTGGGCGAACTTGTACGCCGGCATGGTCGAGCCGCCGATGTAGCGCACCTTGCCCGAGCGCACGATCCGATCGAGCGAGTACATGGTCTCCTCGATCGGCGTGTGCGGATCGAGGCGATGGACCTGGTAGACGTCGATATAGTCGGTCTGCAGGCGCTTCAGCTGGGCGTCGACCGAGGCCATCAGGTGCTTGCGGCCGGTACCGACGTCGTTCTGCTTGTCGCTCATGCGGATGCCGACCTTGGTCGACAGCACGAAGTCCTCGCGGCGGGCCATCTTCATGAGCGTGGCGCCCATGATCTCCTCGG
>CAZPOS010000181.1:0-11710 GCA_964588065.1 uncultured Reyranella sp. | reverse complement strand
CCTCGTAGCCGAGGCCGAGCCGCTCCATGACGCCGGCGGCGAAATTCTCGATCAGCACGTCGGCCTTCTCGACCAGCGCCAGGAACAGCTCCTTGCCGCGCGGCTGCTTGAGGTCGAGTACCACCGATTCCTTGTTGGAGTTCAGCATGACCAGCGGCCAGGGCTCGACCTCGCGCTTGCGGCGGCGCACCACGTCGCCTTCCGGCGGCTCGATCTTGAGCACGCGCGCGCCCATGAAGGCGAGCTGCAGGCCGCAATAGGGGCCGTTGTAGATCTGCCCGAGATCGAGGACGAGCATGCCGTCGAGCGGCCGTCGTATCTGAGGCTGGGCAGTCATGGCGTCTTCTCCGATCGTTCCGCTGACTGTAACGCGAACCGGTGGCACAGGGAGGGCGGAGTGCGTTCCCGGTCCGTTGTGCGAGCGGAAAAGGCGCTTTACGTTCCCCGCCATGAGCACCATCACGCGAATCGACTGCGGCCCGCGCATGAGCGAGGCCGTCATCCTGGGCAACCGCATCCATTGCTCGGGCATGATCCCCGAGGATACGAGCGCCGACATCACCGGCCAGGTGGAGCAGGCGCTGGCCGAGATCGACTCGCTGCTGGCCAAAGGCGGCAGCGACAAGTCGAAGATCCTCACCGCCACGATCTGGCTGAGCGATATCTCCGATTTTGCCGCCATGAATAAAGTTTGGGACGCCTGGGTCGTGCCGGGCCACACGCCCGCCCGCGCCACCGTCGAGGCGCGGCTGAACGACCCGAACATGAAGGTCGAAATCATGGTCGTCGCGGCGATCTAGCCTCTGCTAAGGTCCCGCCCGTTTTCCGGTTTCATCGAGGAGAGACATATGAGCATCAAGCGCATCAACGCCGGCGCCCGCATGAGCAGCGCCGTCGTCCATGGCGACACGGTCTATCTCGCCGGCCTCACCGCCGACGACGCCAGCGCCGACGTCAAGGGGCAGACCAAGCAGATCCTCGACAAGGTCGACAAGTTCCTGGCCGAGGCCGGCACCGACAAGTCGAAGGTGCTCTCGGCCAACATCTGGCTGACCGACATCTCGACCTGGAGCCAGATGAACGAGGTCTGGGACGCCTGGGTTTCCCCCGGCAACACCCCGGCCCGCGCGACGGTCGAAGCCAAGCTCGCGGCGCCCGGCCTCAAGGTCGAGATCATGGTCCAGGCCGCCAAGTAGGGCGCGTCCGTTTCGAGAAGAAGGGCCGGCAGTTGCCGGCCCTTTGCTTTTTTGAAGCGCCCTGCCTTGACCGAACGCGCGCTCGCGCGCTTCTATCCGCCCGCACTCTGGGGAGAGGGTAGATGGTGGTGAAGAGCGTACTCGCGGGCCTGTGCCTTGCGGGATTGTCGTCGGTGGCGCTGGCGCAGAACGCGCAGCCCTACGGCAAGGGCTTCGACAGCTGGAATTTCTCGCGGACGAAGGAGTCGAGCGGCGTCACGAACTGCCGGGCCTTCCGCCGCGTCGGCGGCCGCGACGACATCATGGCGATGCGCACCGACGGCCACTCCTATCTCAGCGTCCGCGCCGAGGGCCGCAAGGGTAAGTTTCCCGACTCCATCGTCGTTCCCCTGCGCGAGCCGGCGAACGGCATGCAATGGGATCTCCTGATCGAGGCCGACGGGAAGCGCATGTGGGCGATCCTGCCGCCGGCGGCGATCGAGATCATTGCCTCGAAGGGCGGCTACAGCATGCTGCTGGGCGGCAGCGAGGATCGCGACGACGTCAACCTCGGCAAGAGCGCTCTCGCCGCCTGGAAGCGCGTCAAGGAATGCATCGTCGACTCGGGCGGCTGAGTTCGCCCATCAACGGAAAAGGGCCGGCGATTGCCGGCCTTTTTTTGCCCGCGATGACTAATTGATCGGCCCGATGATCTTGCCCGGGTTCATGATGTTGTCCGGGTCGATCGCCTTCTTGATCGCGCGCATCAGCGAGATCGCCTCGCCGTGTTCGGCGTAGAGATACTTGATCTTGCCGATGCCGACGCCGTGTTCGCCGGTGCAGGTGCCGCCGAGATTCTGGGCGCGGGCGACCATGCGGTCGTTGAGCGCTTCGGCCTTGGGCAGGTACGACGGGTCGTTCGGGTCGACCATCATCGTCAGATGGAAGTTGCCGTCGCCGACATGGCCGACGATCGGCGCGTAGAGGCCGTTGGCCTGGATGTCCTTCTGCGTCTCGAGGATGCATTCGGCGAGCTTGCTGATCGGCACGCAGACATCGGTCGCCCACATGCCCCAGCCCGGCTTGTACGCCTTGGCGGCCCACGCCGCGTCATGGCGGGCCTGCCACATCTTGCTGCGCTCCTCGGCCTGGTTCGTCCAGGCGAAGTCGCCGCCGCCGTGCTCGGCGGCGATGGCCTGCACCATCTCGGCCTGTTCCCTGGTGCCGGCCTCGGTGCCGTGGAACTCCAGCAGCAGCAGGTTCTTCTGCGGCAATGTGAGCTTGGAATACTGGTTCACGGTGTCGACCGTGTAGGTGTCCATCAGCTCGATGCGCGCCACCGGAATGCCGGACTGGATGGTCTGGATCACCGTGTTGACCGCACCTTCCAGCGTGTCGAAGGCACAGGTCGCGGCGACCATCGATTCCGGCGTGCCGTAGAGGCGGAGCGTGATCTCGGTGATGACGCCCAGCGTCCCTTCGGAGCCGACGAACAGCTTCACCAGGTCGTAGCCTGCGCTCGACTTCCGCGAGCGGCGGCCGAGCTGCATGACGCGGCCGTCCGGCGTCACGACCTGCAGAGACAGCACGTTCTCGCGCATCGTGCCGTAGCGCACGGCGTTGGTGCCGGAGGCGCGGGTGCTTGTCATGCCGCCGATCGAGGCGTCGGCGCCGGGATCGATCGGGAAGAACAGGCCGGTCGCGCGCAGATATTCGTTCAGCTGCTTGCGGGTGACGCCCGGTTGCACGACCACGTCGAGGTCGGCCTCGTTGACCTGCAGGATCTTGTTCATTCGGCTGACGTCGAGCGAGATGCCGCCGTTGGGGGCGCTGATATGGCCCTCCAGCGAGGTGCCGGTGCCGAAGGGGATAATCGGGGTCTTGTGGCGGGCGCAGAGCTGCACGACCTGCTGAACTTCCTCCGTCGATTCAGCGAAGACCACGGCGTCGGGCAGGTGGGCTTCGTGGTACGAAATGTCCTTGCCGTGCTGTTCGCGCACCGCGTGCGCGGTGCTGACCCGGTCGCCGAAAAGCGCCCTGAGCTCGGCGATCGTGGCATCGACGTTGAGGGGTCTCGCCTGGGCCGCTACAGCCATGTTCGTTCTCCTAGCGTAAGCCGTTTGGATACGCTCAAATGCGGCCAAAGCCAACCTGAGGAAACCGCCCCATGCGCGACGTCTACGTGATCGGCGCCTACACGACCGTCTTCAAGAAGCACCCGGGCCTCAGCTTCGGCGACCTCGCCCGGGAGGCCTATATGGGCACCCTGGCCGATGCCGGCATGGACAAGGGCAGCGACATCGAGACCGGCTGGCTGGGCAATTGCGGCATGGGATTCTGGGGCCAGAACTCGATCCGCGGCCAGGCGCTGTTCCAGCCGCTGGTCGAGGAGGGGCTGTTCCCGGCCCGGGTCCCGATGTTCAACGTCGAGAATGCCTGCGCCACCGCCTCGACCGCCTTCATGGGCGCCTGGAAGGACGTACTGGCCGGCACCCACGAGCTGTCTTTTTGCCTGGGCGTCGAGAAGCTGTTCAGCCCGGAGGCGCCCGAGCGCACCGCCGGGCTGTTCAACCAGGGCTACATCACCAGCCAGCACGACCGGCTGGTCGAGGAGATGAACCGGGTGGGCAAGATGGTCGGCTCTGAATTCAAGCCGGGCGATGACCGCACGATCTTCATGGATACCTATGCCATGCAGGCCAAGTGGCACATGTGGAAGTACGGCACGACCCAGGCCCAGATCGCGGCCGGCGCGGCCAAGAACCACAATTACGGGGCACTCAACGAAAAGGCGCAGTACCGCTTCCAGATGACGCCGCAGTCGGTGCTGGAGGACCGGCCGGTGTCCTTCCCGCTGACCCGCGCCATGTGCGCGCCGATCGGCGACGGCGCGGCAGCGGCGCTGCTCTGCTCGGCGGAGTATCTCGAGAAGCAGCCCAAGGAAGTCCAGGACCGCGCCATCAAGATCGCCGGCGTCGGCTTCTCCGGCGGCATGTACCGCAACCTCGACGAACCCGGCCTCACGCGCGCAGCCGCCGACAAGGCCTACAGGATGGCGGGCCTCGGGCCGGAGGACATCGACGTCGCCGAGGTCCACGACGCCACCAGCTTCTGCGAGATCTACCAGTGCGAGATGCTGCGCTTCTGTCCCGAGGGCGAGGGCGGCAAGTTCGTCGAATCGGGTGCCACCGGTCCCGGCGGCAAGCTGCCGGTCAACACCTCGGGCGGGCTGGTCTCCAAGGGCCATCCGGTCGGCGCCACCGGCCTGTCGATGCTGGCCGAACTCGCCACCCAGCTGCGCGGCGAGGCTGGCGCCCGTCAGGTGGAAGGCGCAAAGGTCGCGCTGGCCGAAAACGGCGGCGGCGTGATCGGCATGGAAGAGGCCGTGGCCTCGGTCGTAATTCTCACGAAAGAGTAGAGGACAGACATGACAATCCGCTTCGACAATCGCGTCGCCATCGTCACGGGCGCGGGCAACGGACTCGGCCGCGCCCATGCGCTGCTGCTGGCCAGCCGCGGCGCCAAGGTGGTCGTGAACGATCCGGGCGGCGCGGTCGACGGCAAAGGCGGCGGTCACGCCGCGGCCGACAAGGTCGTGGACGAGATCAAGGCGGCGGGCGGCATCGCCGTCGCCAACTACGATTCCGTCGCCGAGGCCGCGACCGCCGCCAACATCGTGAAGACCGCCGTCGATGCCTTCGGCACCGTCGACATCGTGGTGAACAATGCCGGCGTCCTGCGCGATAAGACCTTCCACAACATGACGACCGAGGATTTCGAGTTCGTCGTGAAGGTCCACTTCCTCGGCACCGCCTACGTCACGCACGCGGCCTGGCCGATCATGCGCGCCAAGGCCTATGGGCGCGTCGTCGTGACCTCGTCGAATTCCGGCATCTACGGCACCTTCGGCCAGTCCAACTATGGCGGCGCGAAGCTCGCGGTCGTGGGCTTCATGAACGCGCTGCGGCTCGAGGGCCAGAAGTACAACATCATGATGAACGCGCTGGCGCCGATCGCCGCCACGCGCATGACCGAGAGCCTGATGACGCCCGAGGCGCTGGCCAAGCTCAAGCCGGAATATGTCTCGCCGATGGTCGCCTATCTGTGCAGCGAGCAGTGCCAGCGCACCGGTGATATCTGGAGCGCTGGCGCCGGGTCCTTCGCGCGGATCGAATATCGCGAGGCCGAAGGCCTGCGCATCGATGGCCGCGCGCCGACCATCGAGGACGTGGCCGACAATATCGAGAAGATCGCCGACGTCTCGGCCAGCCGCGTCTTCCGCACCTCGGGCGAGGAAGTCGCTGCCGTCGTGAGCGGCACCTGAGCGGCGAGGCGCCTCCCGTGACCGCGCCGGCAGCGGATCGCCTGCTGCCGGTGGAGAAGTGGCTGCTGCGCGAAGGCCGGCTCGTGCGGCGGCCGGACGCCTTCCTCGAGCAGCTGATGGCCCGCGTGCTCGAGGCCGGCATTCCGGTCTGGCGCACCTATATCGGCTTGCAGCTCGTCCATCCGCAGCTGCAGGCGATGGGCTTCCTGTGGCGGCGCGGCCAGACGGTGGAGACGATCTCCCGCGCCTATGGCGTGCAGTTCACGCCGGCCTATATCGGCAGTCCCCTGCAGGAGGTGCGGGAGGGCGGCAGCCCCGTCCGCTACCGGCTCGAGGGCCTGACCGACCGGCATCACGAAGTGCTGCACGAGGTGAAGGACGGCGGCGGCACCGACTATTTCTCCCTGCCGATGCACATCCGCCGCGACGGCCCGCTGCCGGTCGTGGCCTTCGCGACCGACCGCAAGGGCGGCTTCAGCGAGGCCGATATCGACGATCTCACGCGCCTGGTCGACATGATGGGCGCCGTGACGGAGATGTACATCGAGGAGAGCGTCGCCCAGACTGTCGCCCAGACCTATCTCGGCCGCCAGGTGGGCGAGCGCATCCTGCACGGCATGATCCGCCGCGGCGACGGCGAGGAGATCCGCGCTGTCTTGTGGTTTTCCGACCTGCGCGACTTCACCGGCCTGAACGAGCGTCTGCCACCCGACCAGGTGCTCGAACTGCTGAACAACTACTTCCAGCTGGTGGGCGATGCGCTGTCCAAGCATGGCGGCGAGATCCTGAAGTTCATCGGCGACGGCGTGATGGCCTATTTCCCGGCCGAGGATGCGCTGTTCATGCCGATGGTGACGGCCGCCGCGCTCGACGCGGCGCGGCAGCTGATCGACGATGCCGAAGCCGCCAACGAGGCGCGCGCCACGGGCGGCGCCGAGCCCATCCGGTTCGGCATCGGCCTGCATGTCGGTACGGTGACGTTCGGCAACATCGGCACCGAGGACCGGCTCGACTTCACCGTCATCGGCTCCGCCGTCAACCGCGCCTCGCGGCTCGAGGGCCTGACCAAGGCGCTGGGCGTTCGCGTCTGCGCCTCGGCCGAATTCAATGCCGACTGCCCGCGACCGATGAAGTCGCTGGGCAAGCACCGCCTGCGCGGTGTCCGCGAGCCGGTGGAGATCTTCACCCTGCCGGACTGAGGCTCAAACCTTGGTCTTCCAGCCTTCGATCCAGGTCAGGGCTTCCTCGTCGGGGAGGGGCTGTTCGGAGGCGTCGATTTCTAGACGGTCGCCGACCCGCTTCGCGCCGCACAGTTCGAGGGCCTGGTCGACCTTCTTGCCGCCGCCGCAGAACGTGTCCTGGTAGGTCATGTCGCCCAGCGCGATGACGCCGTAACGGTGGCCCGACAGGTCGGGCCTGTCGCGCTGCAGCGCCTCGACCAGCGGCAGGATGTTGGTCGGGATGTCGCCGGAACCATGGGTCGCGCAGACGACGAGGAGCACGTCGTGCGCCTGCAGGTCGGCGGCGGTCGCTGCCTTGTCGGTGACGTCGACGGCGTGTCCGGCGCTCGCCAGCACGGGTTGCAGCGCGTCGGCCACCATCTGGGCATTGCCCGATTCGGTGCCGACCAGGATCAGGATCGTGGCCATGCTCCCGGATACGGGACGGAGTGCCGCGATGCGACGCGACCGGATGGCGCGGCCGATTCGGCCATGCCAGTCTCGCGAACATGGAAGAAACGCCCGTTCTGTCCGCCCTCGAGGGCGGAGTCCTGACCCTGACGCTCAACCGCCCGCAGCGGCTGAACGCGATGAGCCACCCCCTGATCGACGCCATGAACGCCGAGCTGAAACGCGCCCGCGAGGACGACGCGGTGCGCGCCGTGCTGCTGACCGGCACCGGCCGCGGCTTCTGCGCCGGCGCCGACCTGGCCGGCGGCGGTCCCGGCGATGCCTCGGGCTCGGGCCCGCGCGATGTCGGCGCCGCGATGGACTGCCTCTTCAACCCGATGATCCGCGCCATGCGCGACCTGCCCAAGCCGATCGTGGCGGCCGTCAACGGCGTGGCGGCGGGCGGCGGCGCCAACCTGGCGCTGGCCTGCGACATCGTCATCGCGGCGCGCTCGGCCCGCTTCGACCAAGCCTTCGTGCGCATCTCGCTGATCCCCGACCTGGGCGGCACCTGGTTCCTGCCGCACACGGTGGGTGATGCCCGCGCCCGCGCGCTCGCGATGCTCGGCACCTCCGTGCCGGCCGAAGAGGCCGCGCGCATGGGCATGGTCTGGCAGGTCGTCGACGATGCGGCACTCATGGACGAGGCCGGCAAGATCGCCCGGAAGCTCGCGACCGGCCCGACCCGCTCCTATGCGGCGATCAAGGGCGCGATCAACGCGGCCGCCACCAACACGCTCGACCGGCAGCTCGATCTCGAGCGCGACCGTCAACGCGAGCTCGGCAAGAGCGAAGACTTCAAGGAGGGCGTTGCGGCCTTCCTCGCCAAGCGCGCCCCCAATTTCACCGGCCGTTGAGACACGAGAGACAGATGACCTACGAGAAGATCCAGATCGCCAAGGAAGACGGTCTCGCCACCCTGACCCTGAACGCGCCCGACCGCCTGAATGCCGTGTCGCGCAAGATGATCGGCGAACTGAAGCAGTGCTGGGAGGAGCTTGCCGCGGACGACTCGGTGCGCGCCGTGCTGCTGACCGGGGCGGGCCGCGGCTTCTGCGCCGGCGCCGACCTGGCCGATCCCGACCGGGGCAACACCTCGGATTCGGGCGAGGCGCTCGACAAGTTCTTCAATCCGGTGATCCGCCTGATGCGGACCATCCCGAAGCCGATCGTGGCGGCGGTGAACGGCCCGGCGGCCGGCGTCGGCATGAGCTTCGCGCTCGCGTCCGACATCGCCATTGCGGGCAAGTCCGCATCCTTCCTGCAGGCCTTCGCCCGCATCGGCCTGCTGCCCGACGGCGGCAGCACCTGGTTCCTGCCGCGCCTGGTGGGCGAGCAGCGGGCGCGGGCGCTGGCGATGCTGGCGCCGCAGATCACGGCGCAGCAGGCCAAGGACTGGGGCCTGATCTGGGACGTGGTCGAGGATGCCGACCTCATGAAGACCGCCGGCGACCTCGCGCGGCGCCTGGCCGACGGGCCGACGATGTCGCTCGCCCGCATCAAGGAGGCGATGAACCGCGCCAGCGGCAACACGCTCTCGCAGCAGCTCGATGTCGAACGCGACTTTCAGCGCGAGCTGGGCAAGAGCGAGGATTTCAAGGAAGGCGTCGCGGCCTTCCTCGCCAAGCGCAAGCCCGCCTTCAAGGGCAAGTAAGAACAAACGACCACGGGAGAGACGACCATGACGACGCCGTTCAAGGAGATCGCCTCGGGCCTCAAGTTTCCCGAGGGGCCGGTGGCCATGCCGGATGGCTCCGTCATCCTGGTCGAGATCGCGCGCGAGACGCTCACGCGGGTCACGCCGGACGGCAGGCAGCATATCATTGCCAAGCTGGGCGGCGGTCCCAACGGCGCCGCGATGGGACCCGGCGGCAAGATCTATGTGACCAACAACGGTGGCTTCAACTGGATCGAGCGGCCCGGCGGCCGGCTGTTCCCCGGCACGGCGCCCGCCTCGTACAACGGCGGCTCGATTCAGGTGGTCGACCCGGAGACGGGCAAGTTCGAGACGCTCTACGACAGCTGCGACGGCCGCAAATTGAATGGTCCCAACGATCTCGTGTTCGACGATGCCGGCGGCTTCTGGTTCACCGATCTCGGCAAGACGCGCGAGTACGACCACGATCGCGGCGCCGTCTACTACGCCAGGGCCGACGGCTCGAAGATCGAGCAGAAGGTCTTCCCGCTGGAGCGGCCCAACGGTTGCGGCCTGTCGCCCGACGGCAGGACGCTCTACGTCGTGGAGACCCCGACCGCGCGCCTCTGGGCCTTCGAGCTGTCTTCGCCCGGTGAGATCAAGGACGCCAACGGCCCCTATCGCGGCGAGAAGGGCCGGGTGGTGGCGGGCCTCGGCGGTTACCAGATGTTCGACTCGCTGGCCGTCGATTCCGCCGGTCACGTCTGCGTCGCGACCCTGATCACCGGCGCCGTCTCCGACATCTCGCCCGACGGTCAGTCGGTGAAGCAATACACATTGCCGGACCCGATGGTGACCAACGTCTGCTTCGGCGGACCGGACCTGCGCACCGCCTATGCCACCCTCTCGATGACCGGCAAGCTGGTCAGCTTCGAGTGGCCGCGTCCCGGCCTGAAGCTCGAGTATCTGAACAAGTAGTTTGCTGGGGGCGTGCCCCAGCAGCGTTCAACCGGTCGGCACGGCGCTCTCGATCGCCGCGAGCGCCCGTGCGGCGTCGGCCTCGTTGTCGGGCGCCAGCGCTTCGCCGCTCCAGTCGACGATCTTGATGGGCGAGTCCAGGGCCACCCCGGAGTAGGTCTGGCGCACGATCTCGATGATCTCCAGCAGGTTTCGCGGCGCGTACAGGGCCCTGCGGCCGTTGACCGTGATCTCCTGATTGAGCCGTTCCAGCAGGGAGATGTGTATGGCCTCGCCGATCGTCGTGTCGCGGCGATCGTAGGAGACGGCTTCCTGCCGCCAGCCGGGTTTGGCGATCGGGCGATTGGCCAACGCGCGCCAGGCGAAAGGGAAGAGCTTGTAGGGAAGGCTGCGCGGGTCGTGGTGGCCGAGAAGGGAACAGCCGCTGCCGGCGTCCCGCCAGCGCGCCTTGGACCGGTCGATGGGGAAGTCGGGACAATGGACCGCCAGCCGCTTCAGCATCCAGTCGAGCGTGACGTCGTCCAGCGAGGCCAGCTCGGGCTCGCTGCGCCGGCGTTCGGCCGAGACGTAGCCGCCGCCGATGTCGGCATGGGCGCCCGGAAACCAGACCTGCTCGACCTTGCCCTTGAGTTTCTTGAAACGGGGGCTTCGCCAGACGGCAGCGCTGAAGGGCCGGCGATGCTCGTCGACGGCAATCGCCTGAAGATTCACCTCGGTGATCGAGGAGAGCTCGACGTCGTGGAAGCCGTACTTCTCGCGGTTCAGCCGGGAAAACCACCATTCGAAGGGAACGCCGAGCGCGCCCACCGTGTCGAAGACGGCGAGGCATTTCACGCGGACGTCCGCGCGGTCGTGCACCAGCCCGTCGAGCTGAACGCTGACGGCCGGCACCCGGTCGGCGGGTGGGGTGCGATAGTTGCCCCAGGCCAGCGCCTCGTTCTTGCGGCTGCAGTTCGCACGGGTCAGCAGCCCCGAGGCACCGATGTATCCCACCAGCGAGCGCGCCGTGTAGGCACCGCGTGAGAAGCCGAAGACGTAGAGATCGCAGCCCTTCTCGTAGTGATAGGAGAGGAACTTGTAGGCTCGGCGGATATTGTCGTGCAGGCCGATTCCCAGCAGGCCGCCCTTGAATCTGTCGAAGGCGCCCGTGCCGACGCCGCGCTGGTACAGGACGATGTTCTCCTGGCCGCCGCTGACGTAGCCGTGCGTGAGCTTGCCGATCGTCGCAGTCGTTTCGGTCGACTTCTCGCGCAGCGTGCGGACGATCAGATCCTCGAGCCGGACGATGTTGGTGTCGTTGTCGCCGGCCGCCGGGTCGTTCCACGTGCCGTCGAGCAGGAGGATGATGCGCTTCTTCCCGGACGCGGGTAGGCCCGCTTCCATCTGCGTCGTCGACATCCGTCGTTCCCCGCAAGTCAGAAGGGAACTACACCATCAATCGCGCGGCCGGGCCACATCGCCCGCCGATGCGGGGGCGAATATCACCCCTTGGCCTGTCCCCGCACCTCGCGGCTGGCGACGACCTTGCCCGACGCATAGGCCTCGTGGTTGGCGTCGACGTCGGACAGCTTGTAGCGGTAGTTCACCATCATCCCGTAGGACTGCTTGAAGCCGTTGGCGCTGGTGTCGCCGAGCCAGTTCAGCCGCTCGACTACCGCGCCGTTGCCGAGGTGGAAGTGCGCCACCCGATCGAGCGCGCGGCCCTTGTCGGTGGCGGTGAGGTAGACGGCGGCGAGGCGCGTCAGGATCGGGCGCAGCGCCTTGTCGATGGCGGGCACCTCCCACCAGTTGGGCCGCGCCAGCAGTTTGAGGACGGCCGCGGCGCCATAGGCATCGTCGATGACCGGCCCCAGCGAAGCGATCTCGCTCGGGGTCAGCGCGCCGTCGCCCTCGGTCTTGAACCGGTGCTCGACATGCTGGCGCAGGC
>CAZPOS010000180.1:0-11712 GCA_964588065.1 uncultured Reyranella sp. | reverse complement strand
CTGGGCGCCTTCGAGATCAAGCCGTTCGACACCGGCACCGTGGCGATCGCGCAGGACGTGGCCCGGCTGACCGGGATGGGCAAGCTGCTGTCGGTGGCCGGCGGCGGCGACACGGTGGCGGCCCTGGCCGCGGCCGGCGTCGAGGAGAAGTTCTCTTACGTTTCGACGGCGGGCGGCGCCTTCCTCGAATGGATGGAAGGCAAGACCCTGCCCGGCGTTGCAGCGTTGATACGGGCGGCGTAGCGTCGGCGCCATGAGCGCCCCCTCCACCCCGCCCGACCGCCCGCGCCTGCCCTGGGATCCGCCCGAGCATTTCGAGAAGCGGGTCCCCGACGGTGACAATCGCGAGCGGCTGGTCTGCGGCCGCTGCGAGTTCATCCACTACCAGAACCCCAAGGTCGTCGCCGGCGCCGTCTGCACCTGGGGCGAAAAGATCCTCTTGGCCAAGCGCGCCATCGAGCCGCGCAAGGGCTTCTGGACCCTGCCGGCCGGCTACATGGAACTGGGCGAGACGACCGAGCAGGCCGCCCAGCGCGAAGCGCTGGAAGAGGCCTGCGCCACCATCGAGATCGACCGGCTGCTCGCCATGTACAGCGTCGCCCGCATCGGCCAGGTGCAGATCATGTATCGCGCGAAGCTGGTCACGCCCGACATCGCCTGCGGCGTCGAAAGCGAGGAAGTGGCCCTGGTCGACTGGGCCGACATCCCGTGGGACCAGCTCGCCTTCCCCACCGTGGTGTGGGCGCTCGCGCACTTCCACGAATCGCGCGACAAGACCGACTTCTCGACCTACTCCAACCCCACCGGCGACCTCGCCCGCATGTGGCCGCCGCGCAAGCCCGCAGGCGTCTAGCGACGTCCGGGGCCGTACGGAGAGCCGGGAGGGCCGGATGAACAGCGAACCCGACCACTACGCACTCCTCGGCGTCCTGCCCTCGATCGACCATGGCGCGTTGACGGCCGTGTATCGCGCGCTGCTCAAGAAGCACCACCCCGACCTGAATTCAGGCGATCAGCAGAATGCCGAGCGGATGACCCGGCGCATCATCGAGGCCTACGAGGTCCTCGGGAATCCCGATGCACGCGCCGAGTACGACCGGCTCCGCGAGGATCGCGGCGGCTCTTCCGACGATCTCGACGACGGTGTCCCGTCCGACGACTTGCAGGAGACGGACGACGAGCGGATCGAGGCGGCCTGGCTCTACGTCGCGACCTACTATCCGGAGGCGGAGCGGCATCGCGAGGAACTCGCGGCACTGTCGCCAGCGCTGGCGCTCGCGTATCAGGTCACGCTCGTCGAGACGAAGGGAGCGGCGGAAGCGGACGAGCTGGCCGACGGCCTGCGGCACCGGTTCCTCGAACGCCATTTCGGATCCAATCCGTACGTCCAGGAATTTGCCGTCGAAGCGCTCCGCCGGAAACGCCGCGACGTCGCCCTCGAAATCAATCAGGCCGTCAGGTTCCTGGGCTCGCCGCGGCCCGCGGACACCGACGAATTCATCGAGACCGTGAAGCGTGTGACGGGGTGGGAAGGCCGATCCTCCGCGCGACATCGGTCCGCGGCCGCTCGCGTCCGGCGCGGCTACGAACTCACGGGGATCAACTGGGCGACGTTCGCCGCCATCTTCTCGATCGGTGCCCTCGTACTGGCCTACGCGAACGCCCTGTAGAGGGGATGGGCGGGTGTGCAAGATAATCGGATGACACCCGGAATACAGACGTCTCTCTTCCGCTCGTGCCTCATTTTGGTGGCGCTACTTCTCCAGGCGTGCGCCCCTTCGCCGTCGGAGCCGTCGCTTCAGGCGATCGTAAAAATGTCCGATCGAATCGCCGCCGGGGTTGCACCCCCACTCTACGCGAAGCTCGAGTCTCTGGGCGTGTCCACGGCGCGCAACCGCACCGTCGCGCTGGTCTTTCCGTCGGGAGGCAAGCCGCCGCCAAACGCGACGTGCGCCGCCAATGTAGAGGCCTCCCTGGAGCGGGAGCTCCGGCAGCTCGCGGCCCGCACGCGCATCGACTTCAAGGTGGTGCAGGATGTGGAGAAGGCAGCCGTCGTCTTCGTGGTGGGCGACACGGCTGAGATGATGGACACGGGAGCACCACCCCTGAGAACCTGGATCAAGGCCGCGGAACGCCGAACCTCCGCCAAGACGATGGTCGCCCACGACAACCGGTCGAACCCGCACTCGATATCTGACTTCTTCGAGGGTGTGTTCACTGAAGGCGACGGCAGGTTGATCTTCGGCGCCTCCTTCATCCACTGGTTCGAAATGACAGGACGCGCCAACCAGAAGGATTGCGCTCCCAACTTCGTCGAGCGGCTGACGCGGATTTACCTGCAGATGGATTTCCCGGGCCAGTTCGGGGAAATCTCGCGGCAGGCGCGCACGCAGTTCGGCGTGAGCCCCTACGACGTCGACAGTTTGGATATGGCGCACTTCTGGGACGGCATCTTGTTCTGCGCTCAGTTCGTCGACCGCACGAAACTGGCGACCTGCGCCGTCCAGATTGTCAAGTTACTCTCGGAGCAGAAGCCCTAAGGCCTCATCGAGCGACGGCAACCGTCAGCTCAGCTGCCGCGCGCAAAGGGATTGTCGTCGCCGTCCCAGTAGCGGCGGAGCAGCGGGATCTGCAGGAAGGCGAAGACCATCGTCAGCGGGAAGCTGAGAAACATCTTGCTGGCGATCCAGGTGTCGGTCGGGAAGTTGCGCCACATCACTTCGTTGACGATGGCCAGCACGAAGAAGAAGACCGTCCAGCGCATCGTGAGCTGGTACCAGCCCTCGTCGGTCAACCTGAAGGCCGCGCCGAACAGCGGCTTCAGCAGCGGCTTCTTGAACAGCACGAGCCCGCCGCCCAGGATGACGGCGAACAGGCAGTTCACGATGGTCGGCTTCAGCTTGATGAAGGTGTCGTCCTGCAGCCAGATGGTGAGGCCGCCGAACACCAGGACGAAGAAGCCACCGACCAGCGGCATGACCGGCCAGCGCTTCTCCAGCCAGCGATAGCAGGGCAGCGCGATCGCGGTGGCCACGATGAAGACGCCGGTGCCCCAGTAGATGCCCCAGCGCCCGTTGGCGACGAAGAACAGGACCAGCGGCCCGAGTTCCAGCGCCGTGGCGTAGAGCCGGCGCATGCCGTTGTCGTCGGCGCTCTTCTCGCTCATGCCGGCAATCCCATCAATCCGCGTGCGAAGGCCCGGGCCTCGAAGGGCCGGAGGTCGTCGATGCCTTCTCCGACGCCGATGGCGACCACCGGCAGCTTGAACTTCTCGGCCAGCGCCACCAGCACGCCGCCCTTGGCGCTGCCGTCGAGCTTGGTGAGGACCAGCGCATCGACTGGCGACATCGCCTTGAAGGTCTCGACCTGGGCGTGGGCGTTCTGGCCGGTGGTCGCGTCGAGCACCAGCAGGCAGGAATGCGGCGCCTCGGGATCGAGCTTCCGGATGACGCGAACGATCTTGGCGAGCTCTTCCATCAGGTTGGTCTTGTTGTGCAGGCGGCCGGCGGTGTCGATCAGCAGCACGTCGGTCTTCTCGGCGCGCGCCCGCTCCAGCGCCTCGTAGGCCAGGCCCGCGGCATCGGCACCGGTCTGCTTCGAGACGACCGGCACGCCGGCGCGGTCGCCCCAGACCTTGAGCTGCTCGACCGCGGCGGCGCGGAACGTGTCGCCCGCGGCCAGCATCACCGAGCGGCCCTCGCCCTTGTAGAGGCCCGCGAGCTTGGCGATGGTCGTGGTCTTGCCGCTGCCGTTCACGCCGACCACCAGCACGACATGCGGCTTGCGCGCGGCATCGATGGTGAGCGGCACGGCGACCGGCTGCAGGATCTCGGCGATGTCGTCGGCGAACGCCGCGCGCACTTCCTCGTCGGTGACTTCCTTGCCGAAGCGTTCCTTGCCCAGCTTGGCCACGAGCCGGCCGGCGACGGTGACGCCGAGATCGGCCTGAATCAGCACGTCCTCGAGATCGTCGAGCGTCTGCTGGTCGAGCTTCTTCTTGGTGAACAGGCCGGTGATGCTCTCGGCGACCTTCTTGGTCGACTTCGAGAGGCCCTCGCGCAGGCGCGACAGCCAGCCCTTCTTCTCGACCGCAGGCGCCTCGACCGCCTGCGTCTCGACCTCGGGTTCCCGCTCGACCACCGCTTCGGCCACGGTCACCGTTTCGACGGGCACAGGCTCCGGCTCCGGAGCGGTCTCCACCGGCACGGGAATCGGGTCCACCGGGGGAGGCGCGACCGGCACCTCCGGCTCGGCGGCGACGGCCGGCTCGACCGTGACGGGCGGCTCGACCGGTTCGGCTTTCTCGATCTCAGGTTCGACCGGCTTGGGCGGCTCGGCTGTGGGCGCGACGCGGGCACGCAACCGCGCGAACCAGCCCTTCTTCTCGGGTTCGGTCTCGCTCACCGCGTCACCTCAGGAAAGCAGGGAGCGGTCGAGCTCGCCCCGGTAGGCGAGCGAGATGCCGCCGGTCATCGACACATGATCGTCGCGCAGCCATTCGATGGTGAGCGTGCCGTGCTCGACCACGACGTCGACCGTGCGGCCGGTCAGGCCGCGCCGCGCCGCAGCGACGCCGGCCGCGCAGGCACCGGAGCCGCAGGCGAGCGTGAGGCCGGCTCCGCGCTCCCAGACGCTCAGTCTCAGCCGGTTCTCGCCAATGATCTGCGCCACGCCGACATTCACCCTTTCGGGAAAAAGCGGATCGTGCTCGAGCTTGGGCCCCAGTTCCGTGATCGGGATCGACGCGAGGTCGTCGACGAAGAAGGTCGCGTGCGGATTGCCGACATTGGTGCCGACCGGGTCCTGCAGCGGCCCGAGGCCGACCGGCATGTGGTTGGTGTCGCAGGCCTTCGCCACCGGAATCTCGCGCCAGTCCATGCGGACCAGCCCCATGTCGACGGAGATCACCGGCAGGCCGTTGGCGCCGCGGCCGACCTTCTGCGATTCGAGCAGGCCGGCCACGGTCTGGATCGTCACGTCGTCCGACTTGTGCTCGTCCATGACCACCGAGGCGACGCAGCGCGTGGCGTTGCCGCAGGCCTGGGCCTCCGAGCCGTCGGGATTGTAGATGCGCATGAAGACGTCGGCCTCGGTGTCGGTCGGCGGCTCCAGCACGATGAGCTGGTCGCAGCCGACGCCCAGGCGGCGATCGGCGATGGCGCGGCGGCGCGGCACCGTCAGATCGAGCGCACGGCCGCGCGCGTCGAGCACGACGAAGTCGTTGCCCAGCCCGTGCATCTTGAGGAAAGGCGTCCCGGCCATGCGGCGCTATATGGCGGTTCGGCCCGGCCAGCGCAACGAGCGCGCCCGGACCCGGCCCGCATCCGGCCCGCCGATCTCGCGCACGTCGAGGGTCGGAAAACGCTTGGTGTAGATCGTGAGATGCAGGATGCCGAGCGCCTCGTAGGGCATGGCCGGCTCGACGAACAGGCCGCGGGCGGCATCCCAGGCCGGCGTGGCGTGATGGACCGGCCAGTTGCAACGGCTGGGCAGCGGCTCGCAGGGATAGCCGCGGTCATAGACCAGCACGTTGAGGGCCACCTGGTCGGTCATGTCGGTCGAACGCTGCAACGCCTCGCCCAGCAGCCCGGCCCAGCCCGCCCAATGGGGCGCATCGGCGGCAAGGGCGAAGACTCCGGCATTGATCAGCGGATAGCGGATCAGCCGCTCGGCGATCTCGCGGCCGAAGCAGGCTTCGAAGGCCGCACCGTTGATCGACGAGAATTCCTGCCAGGCATGGCGATAGTGCCGCATCGAGCGGTGGATCTCGGGCGCCACGGCCAGCGCGCCGGTCCGCGCGGCGGCGAGGAACAGCGCGACCGCATCGCCCTGCTGCACCCAGCAGTCGCCGTCGATCCAGAGATAGAGGTCGAAGCCCGGAAAATAGCGCGGCAGGAACGGCCGGGCCGTCAGCGCCTTGTAACCGTCCTTCAACGAGTCGCGGCCGGGAAAGTCGAAATCCCATTGCGGGACCACCAGGGTGGCGCCGCGTTCGCGGCACCATTCGCGCTGATCTTCGGTCAGTCCGCAATCGAGGACGCCCAGCGCCAGCGCCCGACCCTCGCGGCTCGCCTGCAGGGACTCGATGCAGTCGCGCATCAGGTCGAAATAGGCGGCATCGCCGCCGGTGATGGCGATGGCCCGTTCGGAATCGGGGTTTCTGCTCACCTCGCGAAGATGGCGTATCGACAGGCTTTGCGCCACAGTCCGCGCCAACGAACGCCACTCCGGGGGACCCTATGGGCAAGCATGTCGACTACTACGTCTCGCTGAACTCGCCGTGGACCTATCTCGGGTCCGCCCGCTTCGACGCCATGGTGAAGAACCACGGCGCGACGGTCACGATCTGGCCGGTCGACTTCGGCTCGGTCTTCGCGGTCTCGGGCGGCCTGCCCCTGCCCAAGCGCGCCCCGCAGCGCCAAGCCTATCGTATGATGGAGCTGAAGCGCTGGCGCGACCATCTCGGCGTGAAGACGACGCTCGAGCCCAAATTCTTTCCCGCCAACGAGGTGCCGGCCGCGAAATGCGTGATCGCGCTCCGCGAGGAAGGCCGCATGGCGGACGCGATCAAGGTCGCGCACGCGGTGCTGACCGGCCTGTGGGCCGAGGAAAAGAACACCGGCGACCTGGCGACGCTGCAGGCGATCATCGACGGATGCGGCCTCGACGGCGCCGCCGTCCTGAAGGCCAGCGAAGCGCCCGGCATCGCCGAGAAGCGCGAAGCCTACACCAAGCACGCGATTTCGCAGGGCGTGTTCGGCGCGCCCTCCTACGTCATCGACGGCGAGATCTTCTGGGGGCAGGACCGGCTCGACTTCGTCGAGCGCAAGCTCGCCTCCTGATCGGCGCTCTTTCCGCGCGAGAGGCGGTCTGTCACTGACCGCCTGCGACGGAAGTCAGGCGCATGCAGCACGGGCCGACAAGCTCCCAGGCCGCGTCCACGACCTCGGCCAGTGAGACTGTGTCGAGGCCGATGGAGTGCGCATAGTTTCGCCACTGGCGCCGCTTTGCTGCATCGTCGGCGAAGGCCTGCGAAAGCCCATCCGGGCGAGCCGATGGTATTGCGGTCTTCCTGCGGTTGAACGTTGCGCTGATCGCAGCGTCGAGATCGGCCGCACGGATATCGAGCACCTTCGGAAGGGCCCATAGATCGTGGTAGTCCTTCATACGTCCGTTGATCAGCCCAAGAGCAACGATCGCCTGAAACTTCTCGGCGACGACGGCCGCCGGTGGATAGGCCAGAATGGAAGGCTCCTCCATTCCCAGAATGGAAGGATAGTTCATCTGCTCGAGCTTGGGCGCGACGGCGTCACCGAAGCCGATGTCCACCGTCACTGGAATGCGCGTTCTGTCGAGGTACGCCGTCGTTCGAAGGCGGACGCCTTCATATTCCATCCCCTCGCGGATCTGCTCTACGCGCAACGCGCCAACGTCGAATGCGAGGGCATCGTCGACGCCGGCAGCCATGATCTCCGCAAAAGTCGCCTTCAGTTCATCGGGTGTGGACTCTCCGAAACCGAGAAAATCGGCGTCCCGCGTTTCCCGATTGCCGCCGCCGATCCACCGAGCCACGAGCATTCCGCCTTTCAGCGCAAAGCGGTCGCGATGGGAGGAGATGAACAGGCGGTAGAGCAGCCGCTCGAGCGCGTATCGCACCAGCACGACTTCATGGACCCGGCCTTCGGCTCGCGCGAAGTCGAGCAGGCGTTGCCTTATCGACGCTGCGGAGGTCCGCCGCCCGTCAGCCATCGGACACCAGCGCTTCCAAGTAGGGCCGCATGATCTTCCACGCCCCGCCATCTTGGGCTGCTTGCGCGATCTCCGCGGGGGTCGCTTGGCGATTCCGCAACGCAGCACGCAGCGCCTCGATGGCAATCGATCGATCGACTGCCTTGCTGCGAAACACGTCGGCAAGCGTCTTCGTCACCGAGAATATCGGGACATCGATCCCGGAAATCCGGTGCTGTTCGATGCCGTGCGCCATGTACTTCTCAGGAAATTCCGTGATGCGGATAGGGGGATAGGATGTGACGGGCGCCCAGTCTCGCGGACTGATCGCCATCCAGACCTTTCTTGGCATTTGGTCGGTCAGCTCATGGAAGGCGAGTGCCGATGTCAGGGCGATCACCCCCTTCGGCACCAGCTTGGATGCCTCTGCCAGCGACTGGTCTGCAGACAGTTCGGTATCGCGCCCTCGATAGAGGCCTCGCGCAATCCTGACGAGATCTCCGTCCGCCACGGCCCGCGAGATGGCGGGCGACGATATGCCTGCCTGCCGCAGCTCGTAGGCACGCACGATCGGGTGGGTCTGAAGGAGAACCACGAGGCGGTCGCGTTGTGTCGGTGGACTAATGTTCTGTACCATATCATGGGTGTAAACTGGATCTACACCCAGGATATGTAACATATTATGCAGAAGCGCGAGCCCTGTTTCGGTGTCCCAAAAGTCCCGAGGCCGCGCACGGATTTAAACAATGCGCGTTCTCAAGGACTCAGGAACGATGCCGCCGACACCGCGATCGTGTTGTTGATGATGTGTGCCACGATCGTCGGAACCAGCGAGCCGGTGCGCCAGCGCAGCCAGCCGAACCAGAAGCCGAGCGGCAGCACCAGGAGGATGTGCAGCGGCTCGGTATGGGCGGCGGCGAAGGCCAGCGAGCTCAGCACGAAGGCGACGAGGTTGTTCCAGCGGCCCGCCAGCCAGCCGTAGAACAGGCCGCGGAAGACCAGTTCCTCCACGATCGGGGCGAGCAGACCGAGGACGGCCAGGGTCTGGAGGATCCGCGCCGTGCCCTGGATCCCCTCCGTCACCTGCTTCACCCCCTCGGGCTGGGGCCCGAGCTGGCTGACGGCAAACGACAGGACCGTGGTGCCGAGGACGGCGAAGAGCACGGGCCGCCAGCCGACCGGCCGCAGGCCGAGCGCCGCCGGCGCCTTCCGACCGAGCGGCAGGACCGAAATCACGAGGGCGAGGAGGCAGGTCCCGAAGAAGGCGCTGAGCACCAGAAGATTGCTTCGGTCGGGCAAAAGCCAGAAAACCAGCAGCCCGATCAGCGGCGCCACGACCACGAAGCTCAGCATCGACCACCCCGGAAGGCGCTGCGAATCGTTGTTTTTCAATGAGTTGGCGGGATCGTCCAAGCGTTTTGACTCCTGACGCGGCAGGCTTTATACCCCGCCGGCTCAATCGGTCGTGCCGATTTACAAGGCTCCCCCTTCGGGGAGCTCCGCTGATCCGCGAAGGTTCGCGCATCGGCGCGATACGTCTTTGAGCGAACGGGAGCACGATGTTCGAGGGTCTTAGCAAACGTCTGGGCGACGTATTCGACAAGCTTCGGGGGCGCGGCGCGCTGTCCGAGGCCGATGTCGACACGGCCCTGCGCGAGGTGCGGACCGCCCTGCTCGAGGCGGACGTCGCCCTGCCCGTCGTCCGCCAGTTCATCGACCAGGTCCGCCCGAAGGCGATCGGCGCCGACGTCATCCGCTCGGTCACGCCGGGCCAGATGGTCATCAAGATCGTCAACGACCACCTGGTCGAGATGCTGGGCGGCACCGTCGCCGACCTCGACCTGGGCGCCACCCCGCCGGTCGTCATCCTGATGGTCGGCCTGCAGGGTTCGGGCAAGACCACCTCCTCGGCCAAGATCGCCTATCGCCTGAGCCAGGGCCCGCAGGGCATGGCGGCCGAAATGTTCGGCGGCAGCTTCTCGACGCGCCGCAAGGTCATGATGGCCTCGCTCGACACGCGCCGCCCGGCCGCGCAGCACCAGCTCAAGGTGCTGGGCGAGCAGACCGGCGTGCCGACCCTGCCGATCGTCCCGCTCGAGATGCCGCTCGCCATCACCCGGCGCGCGCTTGAGACGGCCAAGCGCGAGGGCTTCGACGTCCTCATCCTCGACACCGCGGGCCGGCTGTCGATCGACGAGGAGCTGATGAAGGAGGTCGCCGACATCAGCGACCTCGCCAAGCCCAAGGAGACGCTGCTCGTCGCCGACGCCATGACCGGTCAGGACGCCGTGAACGTGGCCAAGGCGTTCAACGACCGGCTGGCCGTCACCGGCATCGTGCTGACCCGGGTCGACGGCGACGCCCGCGGCGGCGCGGCGCTGTCGATGCGCGCCGTCACCGGCCGTCCGGTCAAGCTGATCGGCGTCGGCGAGAAGTTCGACGCGCTGGAGCCGTTCCATCCCGACCGCATCGCCTCGCGCATCCTCGGCATGGGCGACATCGTCTCGCTGGTCGAGCGCGCCGCCGAGACGATCGACAAGGAAGACGCCGAGAAGCTGGCGGCCAAGGTCCGCAAGGGCCAGTTCGACATGGACGACCTGCTCAACCAGCTGCGCCAGCTGCGCAAGATGGGCGGCCTGTCGGGACTGATGGGCATGCTGCCGGGCGCCATGCAGGCCAAGGCCGCCATGTCCAAGGCCAAGATCGACGAGGGCCAGCTGAAGCGCCAGGAGGCCGTCATCCTGTCGATGACGCCGAAGGAGCGCCGCAACCCCGACCTTATCCACGCCTCGCGCAAGAAGCGCATCGCCAAGGGCGCGGGCGTGCAGGTGCAGGACGTCAACAAGCTGCTCAAGCAGCATGCCGACATGGTCAAGATGATGAAGCGGGTGAACAAGCTCGGCGAGAAGGGATTCATGCGCAGCCTCGGCGGCATGGGTGGCCCGCCGGGTTTTCCGCGCTGAAGGTTCAACGAAGTCAGACAGATCAGACGAAACGAAATCGAAGAGAGGACTTGAGAGAATGATCGCAATCCGCATGACCCGGCACGGTGCCAAGAAGCGCCCGTTCTTCCACATCGTCGTGGCCGATTCGCGCAGCCCGCGCGATGGCCGCTTCATCGAGAAGCTCGGGACCTACAATCCGCTTCTGCCGCGCGATCATGCCCAGCGCCTGACGCTCGACAAGGAGCGCATCGCGCACTGGCTGAAGGTCGGCGCGCAGCCGTCCGACCGCGTCGCGAAGTTCCTGTCGCAGGCCGAGCTGATGAAGCCGCGCGAGCGCCGCGAGCAGACCAAGAAGCCCGTGCCGCGCGCCAAGGCGCAGGAGCGCATGAAGGCCGAAGCGGCGGCCGCTGCCGCGGCGGCGCCGGAGGCCTCGGCCACCTGATCGGCAAGGAACTCCGATGAGCAAGGGGCGGGTCCTGCTGGGCGTCGTTGCGGCACCCCACGGGGTCCGCGGCCTGGTGCGCATCCGGAGCTACACCGAGGACCCGATGGCGATCGCCTCCTACGGCGCGCTGTCGGACGAGAAGGGAACGAAGGAGTACCGGGTCGAGGCGCTGAGCTCTGTAAAGGGCGCGGTCCTGGCCCGGATCGAGGGCGTAGCCGATCGCACGGCAGCCGAGGCGATCAGGGGGTTGCGGCTCTATGTGGAGCGCGACCGCCTGCCGGCGACCGGCGAGCGGGAGTGGTACGAGGCGGACCTGATCGGGCTCGCCGCGGTCGACCGTGACGGCGGGAATTGGGGGAAGGTCATGGCCTTCCACGATTTCGGGGCCGGCCGGACGATGGAAGTGTCGGGAGGCAGCGCATCGAGGCATTCGGTGATGCTGCCCTTCACCGACGAGGCGGTGCCCGAGATCGACGTCGAGGGCGGCAGGGTTACGGTCTCACCGCCGGCAGGTTTGCTGGCGGGCGGACCGGCGAAGGAGGCGGAGGACTAACGTGTGGCGCGCGACCGCGCTGACGCTGTTCCCGGAGATGT
>CAZPOS010000179.1:0-11851 GCA_964588065.1 uncultured Reyranella sp. | reverse complement strand
CCGCGGCGAGGCTGTCGCCCAGGATCGCGAGCTTGACCGGCTCGCTTTGTGCATGAGTGGCGGAGGCTGCAAGACACAGGAGCAGTGCCAGGAATGCTGCGGTCCGTGAATTGACCGTCGCCGTAAAACCACCATATCGAGTTTGCAATTTCATTCCTTGCCTGCCCCAGGAGCCCGCTTGGCCGAGCCGCGTCCCACCGCACAATTGCCCATCGTTCGACTGACCGACGTGCATCTCGACATGGCGAGCGATGCCGGCACGGTCAATATCCTGCGCGGAATCACCCTGGAGATTGCGGCCGGCGAGATTACGGCGGTGGTGGGGCCGTCGGGTGCCGGTAAATCGAGCCTGATGATGGTGGCGGGCGGGCTGGAACGCGCGACGTCTGGCAGGGTCGAGGTCGTCGGCAACGACATGGGTCCGATGGGCGACGACGACCGCGCGCGCCTGCGGCGCGATCATATCGGCATCGTGTTCCAGGGCTTCCACCTCATTCCCACCATGACGGCGCACGAGAACGTGGCGTTGCCGCTCGAGTTCGCCGGCCGGTCCGATGCGTTCGAATTGGCCGAGGCGGCGCTGAAGAGGGTCGGGCTGGGCCATCGCATCGGCCACTATCCCGCGCAGCTGTCCGGCGGCGAACAGCAGCGCGTGGCGGTGGCCCGCGCCTTCGTCGGCCGGCCCAGGCTGATGCTGGCCGACGAGCCGACGGGCAATCTCGACGGTGCCACCGGCAAGCAGGTGATGGATCTCCTGTTCGAGGTCGCGCGGGCCGACAACACGACCCTGATCCTGATCACCCATGATATGGGCCTCGCCGAGCGGTGCGACCGGGTGCTGCGCATCGCCGACGGCCTGCTGGTCGCGGACGATCGCCTGCGCGCGCTCGCGGCGCAGTGACGGGCGTTCCCATGAGCCTCGCCTTTCGCCTCGCGCGCCGCGAGATGCGCAGCGGCCTCGGCGGCTTTCGCCTGTTCATCGCCTGCCTGGCGCTGGGAGTCGGCGCCATCGCGGCGATCCTGTCGTTCAGCCGCGCCATCGAGGAAGGGCTGCGCGCCGACGCGCGCGAGATCCTGGGCGGCGACGTGGCGATCTCGCTGCTCTACCGCGAGGCGACGCCGGAGCAGATCGCCTTCCTGCGTGAGCAGGGCGAGTTCGTGCGCTGGCTGGACAGTCGCGCCATGGCGCGACCGGCCAAGCCTGACGGCCGCCCGACCCTGGTGCAGCTCAAGGCCGTCGAACCGGCCTATCCGCTCTACGGCAGGGTCGAGATGGCCGATGGCGGCACGCTCGCCAACGCACTCGGCAAGCGCGACGGCATCTGGGGCGCCGCGGTCGAGGAATCGGCGCTGCGCCGCATGAACATGGCGCCGGGCGACATGCTGAAGGTCGGCGACACGGCGGTCGAGGTGCGCGGCATCATCGCGCGCGAGCCCGATCGCGGCCTCAATGCCTTCGCGAGCCTTGGCCCGCGTCTCATGATCCCGCTGGACGCCGCCCTCGAATCGGGTCTCGTGCAGCCGGGCAGCCTGCTCACCTGGGAATACCGGCTGCGCTTGCCGCCGGGGCGTTCGGACAAGGCGGTAATCGCGGCCCTGAAGGCCCGCTTTCCCGATGCCGGCTGGCGGGTGAGGGGCCTCGACGATGCCGGCGGCGGTATCCGCTTCTGGCTCGACCGGCTGACCCAGTTCATTGGCCTGATCGGCCTCGCCTCGCTGCTGGTGGGCGGCGTGGGCGTGGGCAACGCCGTGTCGAGCTTCCTGGCCGCTCGGCTACGCACGATCGCGACCCTGAAGTGCCTGGGTGCCCCGGAACGTCTGGTCTTCACGACCTATTTCATCCAGCTGGCGGCGCTGGCGGCGCTGGGCGTCGGCATCGGCCTGGCGATCGGCGCGGCCCTGCCGTTCGTGGCGCAGTCGGCGATTGCCGATGTGCTGCCGGTGCGCGCGCGGGTGGCGCTCTATGCCGGACCGCTGGCGACCGCCGCAGGCTTCGGCCTGCTGGTCTCGCTGCTGTTTGCGCTGGTGCCGCTGATGCGGGCCCGCAGCGTTTCGGCGGCGACCCTGATGCGCGGCGCCGTGGTCCAGCAGGGCGGCCGGCTGGCCTGGCGCGATGCGCTGGCGATCGCGGCGGCCGCGATGGCCCTGGCGGCCTTCACGATCTTCACCGCCGACAGCCGGCGGATCGCCGCCTATTTCGTCCTGGGCTCGGTCGGCGCCTTCATAGCCTTCCCGCTGCTGGCGCGGCTGCTGATGCTGGGCGCGGCCTGGATCGGCAAGCCGAAATTCGCCGCGTTGCGGCTGGCCTTGGCCAACCTGCACAGGCCCGGCGCGCCGACGCCGATCGTGATGCTGTCACTCGGCCTCGGCCTCACCGTGCTGGTGGCGACGGCCCTGATCGAGGGCAATCTGCGCGCGCAGCTGACGCAGCGCATTCCGGGCGACGCGCCGGCCTTTTTCTTCGTCGACATCCAGTCGAGCCAGATGCCGGCATTCGAAAAGGCCATCGCCGCCATCCCCGGCGCCGGGCCGCTCGACAAGGTGCCGTCGCTGCGCGGGCGCATCGTCAAGATCGGCGGCAAGCCCGTCAGCGAGATCGCGGTGCCGTCCGACGCGCGCTGGGCGGTCGAGGGCGACCGCGGGGTAACCTATTCGGCGACGCCGCCCGAGGGCTCACGCATCGTCGCCGGCGAATGGTGGCCGGCCGACTATCGCGGGCCCCAGCTCATCTCCTTCGACGAGAACCTGGCCAACCAGTTCGGCCTCGGCCTGGGCGACACCATCACCGTGAACATCCTCGGCCGCGACATCGAGGCGAAGATCGCCTCGCTGCGACGCATCGAATGGACGACCCTCGCCATCAACTTCGTCTTCGTCTATTCGCCCGGCACGCTCGACAAGGCGCCGCACACCTTCCTCGCCACGGTGAAATCGACGCCCGAGGCGGAGGACGCGATCTTCAAGGCCGTCACCGACCAGTTCCCCAACGTCACCGTGGTCCGCATCCGCGACGCCATCGAGACGGCGGCCGGCGTGCTGGGCAATATCGGGCTGGCGAGCCGGGTGATCGGCTTCCTGAGCATCCTGGCCGGCGTTCTCGTCCTGGCGGGCGCGATGCTCGCCACCCAGCGCCGCCGCGTGCACGAGGCGGTGGTCATGAAAGTGCTGGGCGCCACCCGTGCCCGCATCGCGGGGACCTTCGCCTGGGAGTTCGCCTTCCTCGGCCTTGCCACCGCCGTGGCGGCGCTGGGGGTGGGGACCCTGGCCGCCTATCTGGTCGTGCGGCGGCTGATGAATCTGGAATGGACGTTCCTGCCGACCGTGGCGGTGGCGGTCGCGCTGGGGGCCATGGCGCTCACCCTGGCCTTCGGGTTGGCAGGTACCCTGGCGGCCTTGCGGCAAAGACCGCTCGCCTTGTTGCGCAACGAGTGAGACGGGAATTCCCCGTCTCACTCCTCGACGCAGCGCCGTCACCGTTAGTTTTCGTAGATTCCGACGACGCGGTTCTGCTCGATGATGTTGCCAGCGTAGCGATCGAGGAACTGTTCGCGGGTGGGCGCGCCTTCCACCTTCGTGTCGAGCGCATAGACCCAGAAGTAATAGTGGTGGGGTCCGTGGCCGTCCGGTGGCTGCGGCCCATAATAGCCCGGCTGACCGGCACCGTTCGGACCGACGCGGAACCTGCTTTGCGCATCGTCGAGGTCGGTCGTGTCCGGTGGCACGCCGTACAGCGTCCAATGCGTGAAGCCCTGCGCGAGCGGTGCATCGGGATCGTGACAGACGATCGCGAGTTCGAGCGCTCCCTTCGGTGCGCCGCTGATCCTCAGGCGGGGAATAACATTCCCCTTGTTTCCGGCATGTTCGTCCTTCATCCGCCCCAGGGGAGCGAAGTCGAGGCTTTCGATCTTCAGGTCCTTGATGTTCAAAGGCATTCCGTACTCCTGCCGCAGTATTGAGAATTCGACCGGCTACTTCGCAAGGTCGGCGATCGTCTTGCCGCCGACCCGGGCATGGACACGCCCTCCGGACGCGACGCCCACGCAGATCAACAGTTCGTCCGGGCGTGGGCCATCCGGGACCGCGATCGAGATCGCGTCATAGTGGGAGCGGATGTAGAGTTCGTCCTTGTGCGCGAGCGGAATGTCGATAGGCGTTCCGGCGGCACCAACCTTGGAAGCCGACGAGATCCAGGCGAGCCCGCCACCGACCGCGGCGCGCAGGGCATCGCCGAAGACGGTGGTCACGCACGCCACGACATGCTCCTGCTCCCCGGCGGTTCCGGCAATGCCACCCTTGCCGTAGCTGTGGACGGGACGGCCGCCCAGCAGGGCGCTTGCGCGCGCGCCCAGCGCCTTGCCGAGCGCGGCGCTTGGCGTGATCAATCGCGACAGGTCTGCGGCGTAGCTGCCGGCAAACGGATTGCGTATGACCACGGCGACCGCCGCCTTGACCAAAGCATCCCGCGGTGTGCCGCCATCGTGTTCGACTTCCTGTACGAAGCTGTGCCAGGAGCGCACTTCGTAGGCGGCACGCAACTCGTTATCGACGTTCATTATCCTGCAATCTCCAAGGGGCGACGCGGCGCGGCCGAAGGCTCGGCACCGTCGTCTGGCGCGTCCTGCGCCCAATGAGGGAATCAGCTGGTTTGGAAGTTCGCCCGTCTTACCAGGAGAAGACGCGCCGGGTCGGATCGTAGCGGGCCGCTTCGAGCGCCGCGGGCGTGAACTGGTTGCCCTTCGACAATGACCGGTTCGCCGCATATTCACCCGACAGGGCCTGGCAGCGATCTGTGATGGGCCGAATGCGCTTCTCCCAGGAGACCAGTGCCTCTTGGACATCGGGGATTTCCTCGAGTTCCATGGCGAGGCTGTAGGCATTCACCATCGCGCATCCAGCACCCTGGGCCAGCGCCGGACACATCGCGTGCGCGGCATCGCCCACCAGGGCGACCTTGCCGCGGGTCCATTCCGACAGCTTCCTCGTTTCATAGCGATCGTACCGGGCGGTCTTGAGCTTGGCGGCCTCGGCGAGCACCGGTTCGAGGAACGGGAACATCTCGACCCAGGTGTCGAAGTGAACCGGCACCCGCGAACCCTCCGGGTCGGCGGCCGGCGCCATCAGGCCGAGATAGAGTTCGTTCTCGTTGCACGGCGAATAGAGGATTCGCAGGACGCGCGGCCAGAAGTTCCACATGTCGATGGTATTGTCCCACTCGCCATGGCCGAGCTCCTTTTTCATGCGCGGCACGAGGATCCGGATCAGCCCGTCGGTCGACACCCAGCGATCCTGCTCGAAGCCGATCGAATCGCGAACCTTCGAGCCGACACCGTCGGCGCCCACCACGAGGTCCGCCTCCAGCACTTCACCGGACGCCAGCGTGATCTTGCCCGACGGATCGGCCGCGACGACTTCGGAGTTCGTGCGAATCTCGACCCCGGCCTCGCGCGCCCGCTTGGCAAGGCCATTGTGCAGGTGCTGGCGGGTCATGATGCGCCACGGCAAGCCGTTGAAGGTCTCGCGCGAGACGGTCAGGTTGTGACGCCGGGTTTCATAGGTGGGAGGGGTGTGAGAGCCCGTCAGCACGTCTTCGAGCGCGCCGACGCCTTCCAGAACACGCAATCCGTTCTGCCAGAGATAGATGCCCGCGCCGAAGGCGCGCAGCTCGGGCCCCCGCTCGTGCAGGCGCACGCTCCAACCGCGTTGCGCCAGAGCGGTCGCCGCCGTGAGGCCCGCGAAGCCCGCCCCGGCGATTTCCGCATGCAGAGCCTTGCCGCCATGTTTGTTGATATTCGCCATTTGAACCACCGTGCGTTTGAAACATGAGTGCGGCGCCCGAGCATGACGGCGGGCGCCGCGGCATCGCCTACTTGTCCTGCCAGACCAGCGTCTTGAGATCGGCGGTCGAATTCACGATGCCTTCCTTCTTGGCCGCATCGACCCAGAACTGCATCGCTTCCGGCGGCATGTCCTTCTGCCAGCGGCCGAGTCCCATCTTCTCGATCACGGCGGGGGGAACCTTCGTATTGGCGGCGATGGTCTGACGAACGACCGCCGGGTCCTTGAAGTCGTCGAGCGCGCGGTCGACCGCGCGCAGGAAGCGCCGCACGACATCCTTGTTCTTCTCGACGTAGGGCTGCATCGCGACGATGCCGCTGAACACGACGGGCGACTTCACATCGGTGAAATAGTAGCCGAGGACCGTCGCACCCTGCGATCTGCCGAGCGTGATGAAGGGCTCGGTCACACCGGCGGCCGCGATCGTGTTGTTGCGCAGCGCCGGCAGCATGTCGGGGAACGGCACTTCGCGGAACGTCACCGACTTCGGATCGACTCCACTCTTGCGCAGCCACTCGCGCATCATGGTCCAGTCGGTATTGTAGCTGAGGTTGGTCGCGACGGCCTTGCCCTTCAGGTCGGCCGGAGACTTGATCGACGGGTCCGTGGTCAGCACCGCATGGACCGGATCGTCCGACGCCTGCGCGAAGTTGAATGAAACGTAGGTGATGGGGATGCCGGCATTGCGGGCATTGAGGACGCCGAGCGCGTCCGAGATGCCGAACTGCAGCGAGCCCGACTGCAGGGCGGGAATGATCTGGCCGCCGCCCGCCATCGGCGTCAGCTCGACGTCGAGATTCTCCGCCTTGAAGTAGCCGGCGTCGCGCGCGCGCCAGAGGTACGCATAGACGCCGACCGGAATGTACCCGACCTTGAGCTTGGTGACGGCGTCTTGCGCCTCGGCCTGTCGAACCAGACCGAAACTCGACAATCCGAACGCAACGCCGAGCGCGAGCGCGGCCCCGATCATTCTCAACTTCATGTCACACCTTCCTGTTCAATCTTCCCGAGACAATTTTTTCGCCTGCTGCCGCACGAGCGTGTAGACGCGGTGGCGCAGGTGCAGAAATTCCGGCGTTTCCTTGGTCGCGAGCTGATCGCGAGGCCGCGGCAGATCGATTGCGATCTCTTCGACCACGCGGGCCGGCCGCGTCGACAGCACCACGACCTTGTCCGCCATGAAGACGGCCTCGTCGATGTCATGGGTCACGAGCAGAGCTGACAGCGACATGGTCTGGCAGATCTCCATGACCATGTCCTGAAGGTCGATCCGGGTCTGCGCATCCACCGAGGCGAAGGGCTCGTCGAGCAGCAGGAGATTGGGGGAGACGACGATCGAGCGCGCGAGCGCGCATCTCTGCTGCATGCCCCCCGACACCTGCCAGGGATAGAGGTCTGCAGCATGCAGAAGGTTGACCGCCCGCAGCGCCTCGTCCACCCGCTTGTCGTCCACGCCGGCGCCGCGCAGGCCGAAGGCGACGTTCTTTCGGACCGAGAGCCACGGGAACAGGCTGCGGTTATAGTCCTGGAAGACGATCGACAACCAAGGCGGCGGATTGTCGAAATGGCGCCCGCGGTGGAGCACGCTGCCCGCATCGGGTTGCATCAACGAGGCGATGCAGCGCAAGAGCGTGGTCTTGCCGCAACCCGACGGGCCGACCACCGCAACGAACTGCCCGGGCTCCTGACGGAAGGTCAGGCCGTTCAGGATCGGCGTCGCTCCGGCGGGGAAGGCTTTGGTTATGTTGTCGACCGCAAGGATCGGCGCATTCATGGCGGCACTCTCATCCACGACCCGTCTCCGTCAGTCCGCGCCAGCCGCGATGCCAGGACAGCACCCGCTTTTCTACCGCGAGCAATGCGAGCGTGAGACCCAGTCCCACGGTGCCGATGGTCAGCACGCCGGCGTATACGTTGGCAGTTTGAAACAGGCGCTGGTTGCGCAGGATGTAGAAGCCCAGCCCGTCATCCGCGGCGATGAGCTCGGAGATGACCATCATGACCAGCGCGATGCTGAGCGCGACGCGCATGCCCGAGAAGATGGACGGGAGCGACGCCGGAAGGACCACGCGCACGAGACGCTCCGCGGTCGGGAGCCCGACGGCGCGCGCGACGTCCAGCAGGATCGGGTCGACGCGACGCGCGCCATCGGTGGCCGCGATGAGCACTGGAAACACAGACCCGAATGCGATGACGAAAACGCGCATCTGGTCGGTCGCGCCGAACAGGATCAGAGACGCCGGGAGGATCGCGACAGCCGGTATGTAGCGCAGGTATTCGATCGCCGGACGGACCCAGGGATCGAGCGAGCGGAGCGAGCCCAGCACGACGCCCGCCACGCACCCCGCCAGGATGGCGACGGCGAATCCCAGCCCGAGCCGACGCAGGCTGGGCAGAAGGGCGCTGTGGAGCAGGTCGCCGTGCCAGAGCTGGAAATAGCCATGCGCAATCCGCTCGATCGGCGGCAGATAGACGGCGGGATAAGTCAGCGCCGCCCATTGCCACACGGCGACCAGGGCGACGATCGTTGCGGCCTGCCAGGCCAAAGGCGCGATGTATTTGCCTTTAGCGGTCACGGTTCTCGGTGCTCCACGGCATCGTCGCGCGCTCGACGGTCACGAACAGGGCGTTCACCAGATAGCCGAGCACGCCGGTCACGAAGATCGACGCCCACATTCCGGTGACGAGTCCGCTCAGGCGGACGTTTTCGATATAGGATCCGATGCCGGGCTGGCCGGTCAGCATTTCCACCGTGATCGCCACCACGAGCGCAATCGCCGAGGCGGTCCGAAGACCGGTCGCGAAGGACGGCAGCATCGCCGGCAGAACGATCCTGAAGATCCGCGCGGCTGGCCCGATATGAAGCACTCGCCCGGTTTCCACGAACCGTGGATCGACGTCTTCCACGCCGGCCTTGGTGCTGAACAAAATGGGCCAGATGCTTGCAAAAGCGATCATGAACAGCTGCATCTGCAGGCCGACGCCGAGCACCAGAAGCGCCACGGGAATGAGGGCGACGGAAGGGATCGGGCGCACGAATTCGAGCAGCGGGCGGGTCGCGATTTCAAGGCGCGGCAGCATGGCGAGCGCGATGCCGGCACTCGCCCCGGCGACGGCTGCAACGGCAAGGCCCGGCGCCCACGATCCGATCGTCGCCAGGACGGCATGGGCCAGGTCGCCACGCCAGAGGTCGACGGCGGCGGTCTCGACGATGGATGCGGCCGACGGAAGATCGCGGCGATCGACGAAGCCCAGCGCACGCACGGCCTCCCAAGTCGCGATCATGGCGGCGATCCCCGCAGCGCCTTTGCCGAATTTGACGGCGTGCGGCCGGAGCGTCTTCATTTGAGGCGGCAGGCCGGTTGCCAGCGTCCGGGCAATGCCGGGCGCCGTGTGCGCTGGTGAACCGGGGGCAGGCTTCGCATGATGCCGCGCACGCGATGCCGCTTCAGTGTCTGGACGTGAAGTCGCGAATGGCCCGCGTGATGACCTCCGGCGCTTCCTCATTGACGTAGTGGTCGACATCGTCGACGACGAGCACCGGGAGGTCAGGGCGCAACGCACGCGTCTTCTCCAGCGCCGGCGCCGAGACGAGTTTGCTGAGCGCGCCGCGGACGATGAGTGTGGGGCGTGAAACCGACCTGAACGCCGGCGCCAGATCGGCGCGCAGGCCTTCTGCCGTCTGCGCCATGGCCGACGGCGATGCGAGAGGGCGGAATCCGCCCTCGACCTTCTGGTAGGCCGACGCCGCGCGCAGAGACACCGCTTCCCGCGGCATCAGCGGATACCGGTTCTGGAGATATTCCTCGATGTCCTGTCGCGACGAGAACAGTCGATCGCCGCCATTTACCCGCGCCGAGAGCTGATCCAGCACTTCGGTCTCGATGTACGGCGTGAAGTCGATCGCCACCACGCCGCGGACGAGATCGGGGGCCATTACCGCGGCCTCGACGCCGTTACGGGCGCCGAGCGAATGGCCGATGATGAATGCCGGCCCCCCGCCCAGGGTCTTGATGAGGGCCGCGACATCGGCGGCGAAATCCTTCGCTTCGTAGCCGGCCTCCGGCTTGTCGCTGAGACCATGGCCGCGCTGATCGACGGCGACGCAGCGCAAGGTGTCCGTGAGGGCGAGAAGTTGAGGATCCCACACCGCCGAGTTCGACGTGATGCCGTGCAGGAATATCGCAACCGGTCCATGCCCGATCTCGCGGACGTTCAACGTAATCCGACCGGTGTCGATTCGATGCATGCGGATTGAATCAGCCATGGGCCCCACACTCGATTGCTTCTGGCTCGGCAGCGATGTCGGCAGGACCCGCCCTCGCGTGACGACCTTCTCTCTGTGTGTAGCCAATCATCGGGGAAAACGTCTGTCAATAAGATTGACAGACAATCTGACAATAAGCATGGATGTGATTATTGCGAAGCCAACTTGGCGCGGGCGTGCCTGAGGTTTGTGCAATGATTGGGCCAGCCGCCGCGCTGTTTTCGTCGGGATATGCGTTTGGGCGGGAGGTTGCGGCGCCATTTGCTAAGTTCACTCCTGACAGGGGCGTGGACTTGCGGAACCGCAATTGCCGGTTCAAACGCTTCGACATTCGGGATTCAGGAATGACAGCAACACTCGACCTGCGGGTCAGCCGCAAAAGCGTCCAGCAGGAGACCGTGGAAAAGCTCCGGCACGCCATACTGTCCGGCGTCTTTACGCCGGGTATCCGGCTCGTCGAAGCGGATCTGTGCAATTCGCTCGGGGTCAGCCGGCCGTTGCTGCGCGAAGCGCTTCGCAGCCTGCAGGCCGAGCGTCTGATCGATATCGTGCCGAACCGCGGGCCACAGGTGGCGCGCCTGTCGTGGCGGGAAGCGGAGGAGATCTACGAGGTTCGAGAACTTCTCGAGGGTGAGGCCGCCGCGCGTTGCGCCGGCCTGATCGCCAAAGAGGACCTGGGCGACCTGGCCGCGAACCTCGAAGCCTTCCGCCGCGCATCGCGAAGCAGCGAAACGGCGGGCGAGCAGATCAGCACCACGAGCAGCTTCTTCGCCATCATCCTGCGCAACTGCGGCAACAAGATCATCGAGGAGACACTCACGGGGCTTCAGGCGCGCGTGAATTTCCTGCGCGCTCGTTCGATGTCCCTGCCGGGCCGCGCCAAGCAGAGCTATGCCGAAATGAGCGCGATTTGTGCCGCGATCACCGAGCGCGACGCGCGGCAGGCCCGGAAGGCGGCCCAGGAGCACGTCATCAATGCGCGCAATGCCGCCAAGCAGGCTTTCGAGGCGGCGCGGGATTGAGCACCGCCCGGGAGGGACATCGCATTTCACATGTCGCGCGTGGGAATCGGCCAGGCGTGGCGGCCCCTTGCATTATTGCGCTGCGAATGACCTAATCGTTACAGGGGACGGGTCGTTTTGGGGGGCAAGACCGAGTCTTGGCTATTGATTCAGTCGCGCTGTAACCCCAGATTACTCGTCGAAGGGGCTCGGCAAAACGAGGCCCCCTTGGAGGCTTGAAACCAGATGGTAAATCCGAACTTCGGCACCTTTAATCGCGCCGGCACCGTTGCCGACCAGGCGTCGTTCGATGTCGGTCTGCGCGCCCACATGGTGCGCGTGTACAACTACATGGCTTCGGGGCTCGCACTGTCGGGCATCGTGGCCTTCGGGCTGTTCAGCTCGCCGGAACTCGCCGGCCTGTTCTTCCAGGTCCAGGCGGGTCGCGTCGTCGGTCTGAACATGCTGGGCTGGATCGCGATCTTCGCTCCGCTCGGCCTGCTCCTGCTGACCTCGTTCCGCGCCGCTCAGATGAGCGTGACGTCGGTGCAGGCGGTCTACTGGGCGGTCACGGCGTTGATGGGCGTCAGCCTGTCGCTGCTGCTGTTCCGCTACACCGGCGCCAGCGTCGCGCGCACCTTCTTCGTGACGGCCGCTGCCTTCGGTGCGCTCAGCCTCTACGGCTACACGACGAAGCGCGACCTGACGGCGATGGGCAAGTTCCTGTTCATGGGCGTGATCGGCCTGA
>CAZPOS010000178.1:0-12059 GCA_964588065.1 uncultured Reyranella sp. | reverse complement strand
CGGAATGTTGTGCATGCCGTAGACGCCCTCGACCGGGAACTTCTCGAACAGTCCCTCCTCCACCATCACGCGCCCGCCGCCCTCGTTCTCCTCGGCCGGCTGGAAGATGAAGTAGACCGTGCCGTCGAAGTTCTTCGTCTCGGCGAGATACTTGGCGGCGCCCAGCAGCATCACCGTATGGCCGTCGTGCCCGCAGGCGTGCATCTTGCCGGGGATCGTGGACTTGTGATCGAACTGGTTGGTCTCGTGCACGTCGAGCGCATCCATGTCGGCGCGCAGGCCGATCGCGCGGTTGGAGGTTCCCGAACGCAGCACGCCCACGACGCCGGTCTTGGCGAGGCCGCGATGGACCTCGATGCCGAAGCTCTCCAGCTTCGCGGCGACGACGTCGGCCGTCCGCACCTCTTCGAAGGCCGTTTCCGGGTGGCTGTGGATGTCGTGGCGCCACGCGGTCATGTCCTTGTGGAACGAGGCTATGCGGTTGATGACCGGCATCCTGAAATCTCCGTTGAAATCGTTGCGCGGGATCGTAAGCGAGCCCCGCCGCAGATCAAGCACGCTCGGCCTCCGTCGACGCACATCAGGCCTGACGCAGAACGGGGCTCCGACGCGTCAGGCGTTGAGCACGTAGGTCCTATCCTCGATCGGCAGCCGGCCTTCCTCGATCGCGTGGCAGGCCACCGTGCCGCCCTCGATCGGCAGCGCCTTGGGGCGCTCGGCCTTGCAGCGGTCGTTGGCGAACGGACAACGCGGGTGGAAGGTACAGCCGGAGGGCGGGTTGATCGGGCTCGGCACCTCACCGCCGACCGGGCTGCGCTGGCGGCCGGTCATGTCGAGGTCGGGGATCGTGTCGAGCAGCATCCGCGTGTAGGGGTGCTTGGGCCGCCGGAACAGCGTGTCGGTCGGCGCCACTTCGACCAGGCGGCCGAGGTACATCACGCCCACCCGCGTGGAGATGTGATAGACGACCGCGAGATTGTGGCTGATGAAGAGGTAGGTGAGCTGCAGGCGCCGCTGCAGGTCGACCATCAGATTCAGGATCTGCGCCTGCACCGAGACGTCGAGCGCCGAGGTCGGCTCGTCGCACACTAGGAACTCCGGCTCGCTGGCGAGGGCGCGGGCGATCGAGATGCGCTGGCGCTGGCCGCCCGAGAATTCGTGCGGATACTTGCGGCCGTCGGCCGGGTTCAACTTCACTTGCCGCAGCAGCGCGCCGACGCGGGCCTCGAGGTCGGCCTTGCCGGTCGAAAGGCCGAAGGCGCGGATCGGCTCGGCGATGATGTCGAACACGCGCCAGCGCGGATTGAGGCTGGCGAACGGGTCCTGAAAGATCATCTGCATGCGCCGCCGAAGGGCGGCCATGTCGGACCTGCTGCGACGGCTGGCCATGTCGTTGCCGTCGATCTCGATGCGGCCGGCCGTCGGCGGATAGAGCCCGACCACCAGGCGCGCCACCGTCGACTTGCCGCAGCCCGATTCGCCTACGAGCGAGAAGGTCTCGCCCTTGGCGATCTCGATGTCGATCCCGTCGACCGCCTGCACGACCTGGCGCGGCCGGCCTTCCAGCTTGCGCACCAGCCACGGCGCCGACACGTCGAAATGACGCTTCAGCCCCTCGATGCGGACAAAATCGGCGCCGCCGTCAGGCATCGGCCGTCTCCTTGAGGATGGGGGCACCGACGCCGCCCCTGTCATGCAGCCAGCAGGCCGCCCGCGTGGCACCGGCCGGCATCAGGTCCGGCCGCTCGACCAGACAGCGTTGCCCCTTGAAGGTGCAGCGCGGATTGAAGGCGCAGCCTCGCGGGATCTCGGTAAGACGCGGCATGGCGCCGTCGATCTGGGTCAGCTTCTCGGTGCGCACACCGAGGCTCGGGATCGAGCCCATGAGGCCCTTGGTATAGGGATGCTGGGCGTGCTTCACGACTTCGCGCACCGGGCCGATCTCGGCCACCCGGCCGGCATACATCACGGCGACCCGGTCGGCGGTCTCCGCGATCACGCCCATGTCGTGGGTGACCAGCATCACCGCCGTGCCGTGCTCGCGGCAGAGGCGCTTCAGGAGTGCGATGATCTGCGCCTGGATCGAGACGTCGAGGGCGGTCGTGGGCTCGTCGGCCACGATCAGCCGCGGATCGGCACACAAGGCGAGCGCGATCACGACCCTCTGGCGCATGCCGCCGGAGAACTGATGCGGATAGTGATCGATGCGCATCTCGGCGCCGGGAATGCCCACTTCCTTCAGCAGATCGATCGCACGGGCGCGCGCCTGGGCGGCAGAGAGCGGCTTGTGGGTCTGGATGGTCTCGACGAGCTGGCGGCCCACCGAATAGAGCGGATTGAGGCTGGTCAGCGGATCCTGGAAGATCGCGCCGATCTGCGCACCGCGGATCTTGCGCATCTGCTCGTAGGGCAGATTGTCGATGCGGCGGCCTTCGAGGCGGATCTCGCCGCCGGCCACTCGGCCCGGCGGCTCCAGCAGGCCGATGATGGCGTTGCCGGTCAACGACTTGCCGGCACCCGATTCGCCCACGACGCCCAGCACTTCGCCGGGCGCAATGTCGAAGGAGACGTCGTCGACGGCAAGCAGGGTGCCCCAGCGGGTCGGGAACTCGACCCGCAGGTTGCGGACTTCGAGGAGCGGCTGTTTATTCGATGCGGCGGCCATCTGTCGTGACTATCGCAGTTTGGGATTGAGGGCGTCGCGCAGCCAGTCGCCCAGCAGGTTGACCGCCAGGACCAGCGCCGCCAACGTCGCGGCCGGGAAGACGGTGATCCACCAGTCGCCTGATTGCAGAACGTCGTTACCCAGGCGGATCAGGGTGCCGAGCGAGGGCTCGGTAGACGGCAGGCCGACGCCCAGGAACGACAGCGTCGCTTCGGTGATGATGGCCAGGCCGAGATTGATGGTAGCGATCACGAGCACCGGTCCGGTTACGTTGGGCAGGACGTGGCGCACCATGATCAGCAGCGGCGAGAGGCCGATCACCCGCGCCGCCTGGACGTATTCCTTGTTCTTCTCGACCATCACGGAGCCGCGGACGGTGCGGGCATACTGGACCCAGAAGCTGAGACCGATGGCGCCGACGATCACGAAGACCGCGATCTCGTCATGGCGCTGCACCGAAATCACGCTGCGCACGATGCCGTCGATCAGCAGCGCCACCAGGATTGCCGGGAAGGTGAGCTGAACGTCGGCGATGCGCATGATCAGCGCATCCACGGCGCCGCCAAAATAACCGCTCAGCAGACCGAGCGCGATGCCGATCGTCATGGCGACGACGACCGACGCGAAGCCGACGATCAGCGAGAGCCGGGTGCCGTACATGATCGAGGAAAGGATGTCCCTGCCCTGATCGTCGGTCCCCAGCGGAAAGGCCCAGTCGCCATCGGGCGACAACAGCACCGGCGGCTTCAGCCCATCGCTGAGGCTGAGCGTTGCCGGATCGAACGGCGTGTGCGGCGCCAGCACCGGCGAGAGGAAGGCAATCAATATGATCAGGATCGTGCCGATGGCGGCGACGACGGTGAGCGACGAGGACTTGAAGCTCCACCAGATGTCGCTGTCGGTCATCCTGTGCAGCCATCCGGGCCGAGAGGTCGAACGGTCGCTCATCTCAATGCCCCGCCACGCGCGCCGCCCCGCCCTGGCTGCGCAGCCGCGGATCGACGACGAAATACAGAAGATCGACGGTCAGGTTGATCAGCACGAACAGCAGACCGATCAGCATCAGATAGGCGGCCATCACTGGAATGTCGGAGAACTGCACCGACTGGATGAAGAGCTGGCCAACGCCCGGCCAGGCGAACACCGTCTCCGTTACGATGGCGAAGGCGATCAGGGCGCCCAGCTGCAGGCCCGTGACAGTGATCACCGGCACCAGCGTGTTCTTGAGCGCATGACCGAAATTGATCGCCCGGTTGGTGAGGCCCCTCGCCCGCGCGAACTTGATGTAGTCGGTGCGCATCACCTCCAGCATCTCCGAGCGCACGAGCCGCATCAGCAGCGTGAGCTGGAACAGGCCCAGCGTGATCGAGGGCAGGATGAGCGCCTGCAGGCCCTTCACCGTCAGGAAATTGGTCGGCCACCAGCCGAACAGCATGACGGTCTCGCCACGCCCGAACGATGGCAGCCAGTGCAGCCACACCGCGAAAACGAGGATCAGCAGGATTCCGATCACGAAGGTCGGCAGCGAGATGCCGATGAGCGAGACGGCCTGCATCAGCCGACTCGACCAGTGTTTGGGATAGAGGCCGGTATAGACGCCCATCGGCACGCCCACGAACAAGGCAAACACGGCGGCGCAGAACGAAAGTTCGAGGGTGGCCGGCAGGCGCTCCACGATCATCCGGCCGACCGGCTCCGACGTGCGGTAGCTCAGCCCGAACTTGCCCTGGGCTGCATTGCCGATGAAGCGCAGGAACTGGATCGGCGGGGCGTCGTTCAGGCCGAGCCGCTCGCGCAACGCCTCGCGCTCGCTTGCCGGTGTGTCCTGGCCGACCATCGAATTGATCGGATCGCCGACATAGCGAAACAGCGAAAAAGCCACGAGACCGACCGTCAGCAGGACGGCGATCGATTGGAGAAGTCGTCGGAGGATGAAGGCGAGCATATGCTGTTCTTGGCCTGGCGCAGCCCTAGCAGGAATGACGCCATAACGGAACCGGCCCCGGTCGCAGGGTGTCTGCGCCGGGGCCGGGCCTGGGTTGCCGTATCTACTTCAGGTTGACGAAGCGCAGCGGGAAGCTGTTGTCGGCCGGCTGGACCAGGTCGACGTTCTTGCGGGTCGCCCAGACCAGCGCCTGCTGGTGCAGCGGGATGTAGGCAAAGTCGTCGACGTAGATCTTGGTGGCCTCGGCGATCATGGCATCGCGCTTGGCCCTGTCGGTCTCGACCTCGACCTTGTTCGACAGCTCGTCGAACTTCTTGTTCGAGTAGCCGCCGGCGTTATAGAGGCCCTTCTTGGCCTTCACGTCGGGCGTCTGGATGATCTGCTCGAAGACATTGTGCACGTCGTAGGTCGTCGCCGGCGACCAGCCCAGCATGTAGAAGCTGGTATTGCTCGGCTTGCCGTCGGCCGTGCTGCGCAGGATCTTGGCGAAGTAGAGATTGCGCGTCTGGGCGCGCAGATTCACCTTGATACCGATCTTGGCGAGCATCGCTACGACGGCTTGGCAGATCTTCTCGTCGTTGACGTAGCGGTCGTTCGGGCAGTCCATACCCGTCTCGAAGCCGTTGGGATAGCCGGCGTCGGCCAGCATCTTCTTGGCTTCCTCGGGCTTCAGCAGCGGCGGGCGCTTGTCGAGTTCCTTGGTGTAGCCGTTGATGCCCGGCGCGACCATCAGGTTGGTCGGGAAGGACTGGCCACGCATGACCGTGCGCTTGATGGCGTCGACGTCGATCGAGCGGTGCATCGCCTCACGGACACGCTTGTCCTTGAAAGGGTTCTTGCCCTTGACGTTGGACTCGACCAGCTCGTCGCGCTCCTGGTCGAAGCCCAGGAACACGACGCGCGTCTCCGGCCCTTCCAGGACCTTGATGTTGGCATCCTTCTTGAGGTTGTCGGTATCGGCCGGCGGAACCTCGTAGGTCATGTCGATGTCGCCCGCCTTCAGCGCGGCGATGCGGGTCGCGGCGTTCGGGACCGGCGTGAACACGACTTCGGTGAGGTTATGGACCGGCTTGTCCCACCAGGTAGGATTCGGGACGAGGACCGTCTTCTCACCGGCGCGGCGCTCCTTCAGCATGAAGGGGCCGGTGCCCATGGCGTTGCGGGTCGCGAAGTTTTCCTCGTTCTTGATCATGTCCGCCGGCTGCATGGCGTTGTTCTTCTCGGCCCAGGCCTTCGACATGATCGAGATCGACGCCCACTTGTCGGCGAGCAGCGGGTCGGGAACGTTGGTCGTGACCTCGACGCGATGGTCGTTGACCTTGCGGATCTCCTTCATCGAGGAGAAGTTGCCGTTGACGTTCGAGCCCGGGCCGTTAGCGCGGTTGATCGAGAAGATGACGTCGTCGGCCGTGAACGGCGTGCCGTCACTGAACTTGACGCCCTGGCGCAGGTCGAAGAACCACTCGGTCGGGCTGGTCTGGCCCCACTTGGTGGCCAGCGCCGGCTCGAGCTTCAGGTCCTTGTCGCGGCGAACCAGCGGATCGTAGATGTTCGCGGTGAAGGTCAGGAGGAACGTTTCCTGGCGGGCGTAGGGATCCATCGAGCTGACGTCACCCGAATTGGCCCACTTGAAGGTCTTGGCGTCGGCCGACGCCACGAATCCGAAACCGGCGCAGGCGAGTGCGGCCAGCGCCACTGAATGCCGCAGTTTGAAGTGCATGAATGAACCCCTTCGATGTCCCCGTTCGTCCGCGCGAGGGGGCCTCCCCGGCCGCCATCCCCGCGTCAGCGATGTTGCAGTGAAATTGCACCCGGGCCCCGAGGCCGTCAATTGCACAAAAAATTTGCATGGTCAGATACAGTGTACTTCGGGCTCGGGCGGGCTATCGTGCGCGCCTCCACAGTCCAGGGGTACCGGTATGAATGACGTTTCTCGCAGCTTCCGCGGCAATTCGAATGCCTCGCGGGACATTGCCCACCACCTCCACCCCTATACCAACTTCAAGAAGCACGAGCAGACCGGTCCCCTGACCATCGTGCGCGGCCGCGGCGTCTACGTCATGGACGACGACGGCAAGGAATATATCGAGGGCATGGCGGGCCTCTGGTCGGCGGCCCTGGGCTTCAGCAACGAGCGGCTGGCCACGGTCGCCTACGAGCAGATGAAGCAGCTGCCCTTCTACCACGCCTTCAACCAGCGCTCCCATGAGCCCGCGATCAACCTCGCGGAGAAGCTGAAGTCGATGGCGCCGGTCGAAATGTCGAAGGTGTTCTTCGCCAACTCCGGCTCCGAGGCCAACGACACCGTCGTGAAGATGGTGTGGTACATGAACAACGCGCTGGGCCGTCCGCAGAAGAAGAAGATCGTCTCGCGCACCAAGGGCTATCACGGCGTCACGGTCGCCTCCGCGAGCCTCACGGGCCTGCCGGCCAACCATCGTTCGTTCGACCTGCCGATCCAGGGTGTGCTGCACACGACCTGCCCGCACTTCTACCGCTTCGGCATCGAGGGCGAGACCGAGGAGCAGTTCGCCACGCGCTGCGCCGAGGAACTCGAGGCGCTCATCATCAAGGAAGGCGGCGCCGACCAGGTGGCCGCGATGATCTGCGAGCCGGTGATGGGCGCTGGCGGCGTCATCGTTCCGCCCAAGGGCTACTACGAGAAGATCCAGGCGGTCTGCGCGAAGTACGACATGCTGTTCGTCGCCGACGAGGTGATCTGCGGCTTCGGGCGTACCGGCAACGTCTGGGGCAGCCAGACGATGAACATCAAGCCCGACATCCTGACCTGCGCCAAGGCGCTGTCGGCGTCGTTCCTGCCGATCTCGGCGGTGATGGTGAGCGAGAAGGTCTATCAGGCGCTGATGAGCGAGAGCGACAAGATCGGCACCTGGGGCCACGGCTTCACCTACTCCGGCCATCCGGTCGCCGCCGCCGTCGCGCTTGAGGCGCAGAAGATCTACGACGAGACCGACCTGTTCGGTCACGCCAAGCGCATGAGCCCGATCTTCACCCAGCACGTGCAGTCCTTTGCCGATCACCCGCTGGTCGGCGAAGCGATGAGCATCGGCATGATGGGCGCGATCGAGATCGTGGCCGACAAGAAGACCAAGGCGCCGTTCGACCTCGGCGCGCCCGGCGCCGCCGGTCTGCGCGTCTACAACCACGCCGTGGCGCGCGGCCTGTTCATCCGCAATATGGGCGACCGCGTCGCCATCTGCCCGCCGCTGGTGATCAACGAGACCGAGCTCGGCGACCTGTTCGGCCGCCTGCGCCAGGCCTTCGACGCCGCGCTGGCAGATCTCAAGTCGGAAGGCCTGTTCAAGGGCTGACCGTGAGCACCGGTTCCGAAGGCGGCGATGCGATAGCCGTTCGCCCGCCACCTTTCGGGACCGGCCAGCGCATCCGCACCCGCGCAATCTGGGCGGTTTCCCTGTTCACCGCCGCGATCCCGCCGGCCGTCGTGGGCTTCGGCATCTCGACGGCCACCGACGACCAGGTGAACGTCGCAATGCCCCTCGCCCTGCTGTTCTGGGTGCTGGGGTTTTTGTTTGCCCTTTGGGCTGCCGTACCGACGCTGCGCCACTGGGACGGTCTGCCGGCGCAGACGCGCTGGCTGGGCGCCCTCCCTCTCCTCTCGGTCTCTCTTTTCCTCAGCGTCGCGCTCTTCCTTCCGCTCCTGCGCTGACTGTCGCTGCGAATCGTTCTCGTTTGACGCACGTCAACGCGACCAATTGTGACTGCGGACAAAAAGCGCCTTGCGCCTGGAGTGAGTGCGCGGGAGACACCTACCCATGGACTACGAAGCCTTCTTCAACGGCCATCTGTGCCGCCTTCGCGACGAGGGGCGCTATCGCGTCTTCGCCGAACTGGAACGCATCGTCGGTGCCTTCCCGCGCGCCCGCCTCCATCGCGAGGGCGAGCCGCCGCGCGACGTCACGGTCTGGTGCAGCAACGACTATCTCGCGATGGGCCAGCATCCGGCCGTGGTCGAGGCGATGCAGGCCGCGATCGGCGCGCAGGGCTCGGGCGCCGGCGGCACGCGCAACATCTCGGGCACCAACACGCTGCATGCCGCGCTGGAGCGCGAACTGGCCGCCCTTCATGGTAAGGAAGCCGCCCTCGTCTTCACCTCGGGCTATGTCGCCAACGAGACGACGCTGCAGACGCTGGGTGCCCTGCTGCCGGGCTGCGAGCTCTATTCCGACGCGTTCAACCACGCCTCGATGATCGCAGGCATCCGCCACTCGGGCGCCACCCGCCGTATCTTCCGGCACAACGATCCGCGGCATCTCGAGGAGCTTCTCAGCGCCGCCGATCCCGCGACGCCGAAGATCGTGGCCTTCGAATCGGTCTATTCGATGGATGGCGACGTGTCGCCAATCGGCGAGATTTGCGACGTCGCCCATCGTTTCGGCGCCCTCACCTATCTCGACGAAGTCCATGCCGTCGGCATGTACGGCGCGCGCGGCGCGGGCGTGGCCGAGCGCGACGGCGTGCTCGACAAGGTCGACATCGTGCAGGCGACGCTCGCCAAGGCATTCGGCGTGGTCGGCGGCTACATCGCGTCGACCGCGGCCACAGTCGATTTCGTGCGCTCCTGCGGCTCGGGCTTCATCTTCACCACGTCGCTGCCGCCGGCGATCGCAGCCGCGGCGCTCGCCAGCGTGCGTCTCGTCAGTGGCCAGCCCGAGCTGCGCGTCCGCCACCAGGAACGCGCCGCCACGCTGAAGCGCCGCCTTGCCGCCGCCGGCCTGCCAGTGATGCCCTCGACCACGCACATCGTGCCGGTCTTCGTGGGCGATGCCGCCCCCTGCAAGCAGGCAAGCGACCTGCTGCTCGACCGTCACGCCATCTACGTGCAGCCGATCAACTACCCCACCGTGCCGCGCGGCACCGAGCGCCTGCGCCTCACGCCGACGCCGATGCACGGCGACGACGACATGATCCGACTGGTCGCCGCCCTGCAGGACGTGTGGCACACGCTACACCTCGGCTCCCGCGCGGCTGCCGAGTAGGGGGGCCGGGCCGGGCAGGTTTCCCGGTCAGGTCACGCGCTTTCGCATGTCGCGAGCTTGCGTCACGGCGGACCTGGAAGCGTCTGAAGGGCTTTGATGCGGGATCTCGTCTCGACTATGAGGCAGCCCGTGGTGAATATTCCCACCCACAGACCGCCACCCTGCATAGCTCCGACAAACGCACAGCTTTCTTGAGCGTAGAGGCGCCATGCCTCTTGTGCCTTGATCAGGTGCGTCCTGAGTTGCTCGGTCGTCTTCCGCGAATCCAGAACGGCGGACAGCGGACGTTCGGGAAGTTTGTCGAGTGCCGCCTTGAAGGCATCATCGAGTTTCATTTCCTCCTCGATCAATACCGCCGCCATGCATTGAGCATAGGCCACGGTACCTTGGCCGCTGTCGCAGTTTGTAACATCTGCATGCGCATCGATTGCCAAAAGGAGGATTGGGAGAAACACGGCAATCAGACGCCAGATCATCGCGAACTCCAGTTGTGACGCTCGCGTCACAACTTCTCCGAGTACGCACGATGATGCAAGCGGATCGCCTGCCTATCAGACCGCTCGATGGTCGACGCCGGCCCTACTCCACCGTCCGCATCGACCACAGGCGCGAGCGCAGCAGGACGATCGCGATCATCAGCAGCATCGCGATCGCGGGGATCAGCAGCGCGGCCTTGAGGCCCCAGATCGAGCAGATCGTGCCGGTCACGAAGGCGCCGATCGGGCCGCCGCCACTCAGGCCCAACTGGAACAGCGACATCAGGCGCGCGCGATGGGTGGCCGGCGCCACGATCTGCACCACCGTCCGGCTCTGCGTCATGGTGATGCCGGCCCCCAGGCCCCAGACGAAGATCAGGGCGAGGAACACCGGGAACGGCGGCAGCGTGGCGAGCAACAGCAGGACCACCGCGCCCGTCAGCACCGCGCTGCCGATCAGGCGTCCGCGCAACGTCAGCCGCCGCGCGAGACCGACCAGCGCCATGCTGGCCACGATGGTCGCGGCCCAGAAGGCCAGGTTCATGTAGGAGAGCTCGGCCGCACCGCCGGCATAGTGGTCCCGGATCGCCAGCGGCAGCACCGCCATGAACGGGCCGACATAGAAGATGCCGACGCCGAAGTTGAGCAGCAGGACCGGCCATATCTGGTCCGACTTCGCGGCGGCCGACACGCCCTCGGCCATGCTGCGCCAGAAGCCTGGATGCTCGGTCTTCGGATGCGGTGGAGGATCGGGCAGCCGGCGCACGAAGATGCAGCCCGCCAGCACCATGCCGGAATGCAGCAGCAGCAGCGGCACGGCGCCAAACCAGTCGGCCGTCGAGGCGCAGGCGATGCCCAGCAGCTGGCCGCCGAACTGCAGCGCGGTTGCCAGTGCCACCGCCTTGGGCAGGCCGCCCTTGGGGGCCACGACCGGCAGCAGGGCATCGCGGGTCGGGATGGCGAAGGCACCGATCGCGCCGGCGATGATGCCGTAGGCGATCAGCAGCGGATAGCTCAGCCCGCCCGACCACAGGACCAGCGCCAGCGCGAGCGGCGGCAGGGCGTAGAGCAGGTGATAATAGAGCAGCAGGCGGCGCGCGTTGCCCCGGTCGGCGACCAGGCCACCCAAGGGCAGGAACAGCAGCGACGGCGCCATGACGGCTGCCTGCGCGACGCCCACGGCAAAGGCGTCCATGTGCAGGACCACGGCCACCAGCCACGGAAACAGCACCATCTGGATGCCGAGCGGCACGAACCAGCTGGCGAGGCCCGCGAGGTAGACCGGGAAAGCGTTGGCGGGGGTCTTGCCTTGATCCAAGGCACATCCATCTATATGTTGTAGGCACTTAGTGCCCGTTGCTCACGCGATAGTCAAAGGCGCCAAACGCAAAGTGTCTACCTTCAATCGCAACACCTTGGTCAAGGTCCTCGAGATCCTCGACAGCAGCCACGCTCAGGAAGCGCTGGCCGCCGCGAAGCTCGCCTCAGCCATGGTGCGAGAGGCCGGCCTCACCTGGGATCAGGTGATCGATGAGGCCATCCTGCCGCGCAGCGCGGCGCCCGCCGCGGCGGCGCAGGAGGCTGTTCCGGAGCGCACACCCGGTGCCGGTCCGTTCGGCTACCGCCGCGAGCGCGAGCTCTCGCCGCACGAGCAGTTCTTCATGGTGCTGCTGAGCCCGCGCACGCCCGTCGACATCAAGCGCAAGCTGCGTTCGTGGGAGGGCCGCGTCCTCGACGGCGAGATCACGCCGCAGGAAAGCGCCGACCTCCAGTTCATGTACCAGAGCTTCGTCGTCGGCTGACCGCCGACCTTCCTCACCTCCTGAGGAAGAACTGCACGGGGACGACGATCTCGAGGCTCTCGCCGGGCTGATCGTGCGGCAGCGGCGGCAGCGGCTGCGCCCGCTGCAGCAGTTCCAGCCCCTCCTGGTCGAGCGCGGCGTGGCCCGACGAGC
>CAZPOS010000177.1:11272-12181 GCA_964588065.1 uncultured Reyranella sp. | reverse complement strand
TCGAAACTTTCCAGCTTGCCCAGCGTCGCCAGGCCCTGCGCCACCTGCGCCGCCGTCGCCGTGGCGAACCGGCAGGCCTCCAGCGGCTCCCAGCCGCGGTTCAGGGCGGCGATGAAGCCGGCGCAGTAGGAATCACCGCAACTGGTCGTGTCGACCGGCGTGATCCTGTGAGCCGGCAGCGTAAACCGGCCGCTCGGCAGCACGATGTAAGACCCCTGCCCGCCGTTCTTGATGATGCAGGCCTTGGCGCCCAGCGCCAGGAAGGCGTCGGCCGCGGCGTCCAGATCCTCGGTCCCTGTCAGGGCCAGAGCCTCGGCCGCGCTCGGCATGAAATAGTCGACATAAGGCAGCAGCCGCTCCAGCTCCTGCAGCGCCGAGGGCTGCGGCGAGATCAAGTCGCAGGTGATGATCGCGCCGGCCTGGTGCGCCGCGCGCAGCAGCTCTGCGCCGGGCCCGCGGTCCAGTTTCGGCCCGCCAACGCCAGCATAGTGGAGGAAACGCGTCTGCCGCGCAGCGGCCAGGACTTCGTCGGTGACGGTGGCGAACATGCCTGCGCCCAGCGCGTGAAAGTTCGGCCGCCGGCCCTGCGAATCCACCGCCAGCACCGTCGTCGAGGTCGGCGCGTCCTCCATGGTGGTCAGCAGCAAGGTGTCGACGCCGGCTTCTTCAAGGGCCATCCGCACGAAGCGTCCGATCAGGTCGCCGCCGACCGCCGAGGCCAGTTTCACCGGCACGCCCAGCGTCGCGGCCACCATCGCCGCGCCTGCCGCTGTCCCGGCCGGGGCGCAAGCGATGCCTTCGATGAGAGTCGTGCCCTCGCCGATCGGCAGGCCGTCGATCGGCCGCGCGACGACGTCCAGCGTCGTCAGCCCAATGGTCAGCAGTCCGGACTTCATCGGTTCTCTCCCC
>CAZPOS010000177.1:4414-11262 GCA_964588065.1 uncultured Reyranella sp. | reverse complement strand
ATAGTCAAAACTATCTTAGAGGGGCCGACATGGTTTGGACGAACAGCAAGGACAGCGCGCTGCGTGAACGGGCGCAGGCCGTCATCCCCAACGGCATGTATGGCCACCAGTCGGTCATGCTTCTTCCGGACGACTACCCGCAGTTCTTCGACCGCGCCCAGGGGGCCCACCTCTGGGACATGGACGGCAACCGCTACGTCGACTTCCTTTGCGGCTATGGTCCCAACCTGTTCGGCTACGCGCATGCGGGCATCGACCAGGCCTACTTCGATCGCGCCAAGCTCGGCGACACCATGACCGGCCCCGGCGAGGCCATGGTCCTGCTGGCCGAGGCCATGACCGCCCAGGTCAGTCACGCAGACTGGGCGATGTTCTGCAAGAACGGCACCGACGCCACGACCATGGCGATGATGATCGCCCGGAACCACACCAAGAAGAACACCATCGTCCTGGCCAAGGGCGCCTATCATGGCGCCGCGCCCTGGTGCACGCCGCTCAAGAACGGGGTCGCGCCGTCCGATCGCGCCAACCAGGTGTTCTACGAATATAACGACGTCGAGAGCCTGGAAGCCGCGGTGAAGGCGGCCGGTTCGGATCTGGCGGCGATCTTCGCCTCACCGATCAAGCACGACACCTTCATCGACCAGGAACTGCCCAATCCCGAATACGCCCGCCGCGCCCGCGAGCTCTGCGACGAACACGGCGCGCTCCTGATCGTCGACGACGTCCGCGCCGGTTTCCGGCTGGCCCGCGACTGCAGCTGGGCGCTGGTCGGCGTGAAGCCCGACCTCTCGACCTGGGGCAAGGCGATCGCCAACGGCCACCCGATCTCGGCGCTGCTGGGGTCCGACGTCTGCCGCTTCGCTGCGGCGACCATCTACGCGACCGGCTCCTACTGGTTCTCGGCCGCCCCGATGGCCGCGGCCCTGGAGACCCTGAAGTTGATCGCGCAGACCGACTACCTCGAGCGAACCGTCGCGCTCGGCGAGCGGCTGCGCAGCGGCCTCGACGAGGCGGCGGGCCGTCACGGCTTCGCGCTGCGCCAGACTGGTCCGGCCCAAATGCCCCTGATCATGTTCGACGACGACCCGACCTCGGCCAAGGGTTACCTCTGGAACACCGCCCTCTTGAAGCGCGGGGTCTACTTCCACCCCTGGCACAACATGTTCATCTGCGCGGCGATGACGGAGGCTGACATCGACGCGACGCTGAACGCCGCCGACGACGCCTTCAAGGTGGTCAAGGAGGCCGGCCCGCTGGAACCGGTCGCGAAGCTCGCCTTCCTGCACCAGATGGTCGACGACCACTAGACGCCTAGTGGCCGCCCTCGACCCAGGGCACGCCAGAAACAGTAAAGGCCTCGGCCAGGGCCGCCTCCAACTCCAGCGCCTCCCAGGGGCGCATGGGGTTGAGGTGGGCTACGAGGTCCGGGAGCAATCTCACGCCGAAGCGGCGCGCTGGACCGCTCGCCTTATACCCGGCCTTGTGCTGGTCAAACCGCACGTCGGGATCGCGGGACGTCTGACCGACATAGAGGCCCCACGGATCGGCTCGCCGGTCGTCGTGGAGCAGCACGACGTACACGGATTGCTTGGCGCCCGACGCCCCACGCGTCGTGGCGCGAAGGCTCAAGGCCGCGCGCCGCGCTTTTCCCAACCAGCCGGGCGCCCCCTGGATCATAGACGCCAGCCTATCGGCTCGCCCTGGGGAGAGCGAGCCGATCGCCGAGACGTAGAAGCGCCGATGGACGCTCAGCGGCGGTTGCGGGGTTCGCCAGTTGTTCCGGCCCTGGCAGCAGGCTTCGCGGCTTCATTCCGGAAGGCTCCGCACCTAGTTCTCGGCCATCCAGTCTACGCAAGCGTCCAGGGCCTCAGCCAGCACCTCCGGGTCCTTGCGGCCGCTCTTGGCCGGCGCATGGAAGGAGTGGTCCGCGAATTCCACCAAGGTCAGGCTTGCGCCCGCGCCGAGCCCCGCGATGGTCTCGTTCAGCAGGTCCAGGCGGGCGAACTCGTCATTGGTTCCTTGCAGGAAGATCATCGGGACCTTGATCTCCGACAGATGCGCGGCGCGCTCGACACCCGGCTTGCCGGGGGCGTGCAAGGGAAATGCGAAGAAGACCAGCCCCCGGACGCCGGGCAAAGCCTGTTCGGCCTGCGCCTGCGAAGTCATCCGACCCCCGAATGACCGACCGCCAGCAAACAGCGGCAGGCCCGCGGCCAGTTCACCCGCCTTGGCGACCGCAGCGCGGACGGCCTGATGGGCCAGAGCTGGGCTATCTGGGCGTTTCGAACCGCGCTCCATGTAGGGGAAGTTGTAGCGAAGGGTTGCGACGCCTCGCTCGGCCAGCCCCTCAGCGGTGGCGGCCATGGCCTTGTGGGCCATGCCAGCTCCTGCGCCGTGCGCCAGCACGAGCGCCGCGCGCGCGTTTTCAGGGCGGATCCAGAGGCCGGAGACGCTGCGCTCGGGGTCCAAAGGAATGACGACAGCTTCGATCATCACAGCCACTTCGAGCGCTTGAACCGGGCATATAGCACCAGGCAGATCGCCGCGATGGCGATCACCACCATCAGATAGCCGTAGCGCCACTTCAGTTCCGGCATGACCTCGAAGTTCATGCCGTAGATCCCGGCGATGGCTGTCGGCACCGCCAGGATCGCGGCCCAGGCCGCCAGTCGCCGGGTGATCGCACCCTGGCGCTGCTGCTCCATCAGGCTGCTGGCTTCGAACACCGACGACAGAACTTCGCGAAGCGTCTCGACCAACGAGGCGACGCGCCGCACGTGGTCGTAGACGTCACGGAAATAGGGCCGAACATCCCAATCGATACAGGGCAATTCGTGGTGCTCGAGACGGCTGGCCACCTCCTCCATGGGGCCGAGCACCCGCTTGAAGCGCATCAGTTCGCGACGCAAAGCAAAGATCCGGAGGACCTCTGCGCGGCTCAGGAAGGAGTCGAGGGCGTAGCGCTCCATCTCGAGCACTTTCTCCTCGATCGCATCGACGATCGGAAAATAGCCGTCCACGATGAAGTCGAGCACCGCATGGAGGATGTAGTCGACGCCGTGTTTCAGCTGGGCCGGTGCCGCCTCCAGATGCTGGCGAAGTTCCAGATGGGCGCGCGCCGAGCCGTGGCGGACGGTGATGATGTGGCTGGGTCCAACAAAGATGTCGGTTTCGCCGTAGCCGATCTTCTCTTCCTGCAGATGCGCGGTGCGGGCGACCACGAACAGTTGGTCGCCATAGACGTCGACCTTAGGCAGCTGGTCTGCCTTCAGCGCGTCCTCGACCGCGAGCGGGTGGAGCTTGAAGCGCCGCTTCAGGACGTCCAGCTCAGCCTCGCTTGGCTCGAGGAGTCCGATCCAGGCGAACTGGCCGGGCGCAAGCTCCAGGCTCGCCGGGTCCCCCAGGTCTATCTCCCGAACCCGCTGGCCATCGCCATAGGCATAGGCGGCTATCACGCTCATCGGCTTCACCACGACCACTGGAATCGGCGCCAGTGTGCGCCTCGTCCGCCGCCGCGGCCAAGCCGGCTAGCTCGCCAGCTCCGTCAGGGACGGCGCCGCCTCGACGGCTTGCGCCGCCACATCCCCGACCACGATCAGCACCGGCCCGTCGAGATCGGCCGGCACGCTCTCGGCCAACCCGCCCAACACCCCCGTGAACAGCCGTGCCGCAGGGCGTCCGGCGTTCTCGACCGCCAGGATCGGCGTCGCCGCCGACCGGCCGGCCGCAATGAGCCGGTCGCGGATCGCGCCAGCCGCGGCGCCGCCCATGTAGATCGCGAGGGTCGCTTCGGGATCGGCCGCCGCGCGCCAGTCCTCGGCCAGGCTGCCCTGGTCCAGTCGCGCCGTGGTCAGCACCACGCGACGGGCCTGGCCGCGATGGGTCAGCGGGAAGCCGAACTGCGCGGCCGCGGCCGCCGCCGCCGTCACGCTCGGAATGACCTGAGCCTCGATGCCGGCCGCCTTCAGCGCGGCCATCTCCTCGCCTACCCTGCCGAACACCGACGGATCGCCGCCCTTGAGCCGAACGACGTCGAGCCCACGCCGGGCCAGCCGCACCATCAGCCGGTTGATCGTCGTCTGCGCCATGCTGGTGCGGCCTGCGCGCTTGCCGGTCTGGATCTTCAGGCAATTGGCCGGAGCCAGGTCCAGGATTTCCTGCGGGATCAGGGCGTCGTAGAGCAGCGCCTGGGCCTCGGCCACCGCCCGCGCCGCGCGCACCGTCAGCAGGTCGGCGGCGCCGGGCCCCGCCCCGACGAGCAGAACACGTCCAGCTTCATGCGGCATGGCGCACCTCCTTGCTTTGGGTCTGGGCGATGATGCGGGCGATCTCCGGCCGGCAGGAGCCGCAGGACGAACCGGCGCCCGTGGCCTCGCTGACGGCGTCGACGGATCCGGCCCCGGCTTCGATCGCGGCGCCGATCCTGTCGGCCCGCACGCCGCGGCAGGCGCAGACCAGCGGCGCGCTCTCTACGACGCGACCCGGAGCCCGCCCGATCAGCAAGGCGGTGCGGTCGAGCACGCTCAGCGCGTCCTTGGCGAACAGTTCGGCCAGCCAATCGCGCGGCGGGAGCGCGCCGCACGTGGCCGTGAACAGCACGCGGTCCAGCGCCTCTCCAGCCAGATAGGCCTCACGCAGGCTGCCGGCCGCGGCGTCCTCGAACCGCAGCGGCTCGCCCCGCGCGCCCTTGCTCAGCGCCCGGCGCAGCGCCTCGCGCTCTGTCTCGTCGCCGCGCCCGGCGAACTCGTGCAGCTGGCAGCCATGGTCCGGGATGCGCCGCCAGACGAGGTCCAGCCCGCCCGGCGGCGACCAGCCCGCTCGGGCGATGAAGAAACCGCGCCAGGTCTCGCGATAAGGCCTCACCCGCGCCGGCGTGTGCTTGAACTCCGGCTGGCCCGACTTCGGATCCACCGCCGCGGCGACCAGCGGGTTGGCCCGGCCGCTCGGTGCGAAGGCCTGCGTCCAGTGCATCGGGATGAAAATCGATCCCTGTCGCTGGCGGTCGGTCACCTTGGCGAGCGCCACGGCTTCGCCCTGCATGGTCTGCACCCGAGCCAAGGCGCGGTCGATCACGCCCAGGCGCTCGGCGTCGGCCGGATGCATCTCGACATAGGGCTCTGGCGTGTGGCGGCAGAGGTCGGGGGCAAGCCCCGTCCGCGTCAGCGTGTGCCAGTGATCGCGCACCCGGCCGGTGTTGAGCGCCAGCGGGAACGACGGATCGGTCGCCTGCGCCGGCCCCCTGGCCTCCGTGACCACCATCCGCGCCCGGCCGTCCGGGGTCTGGAACACGCCGTCTTCGAACAGCCGCGCCGTGCCGCCCGCCGCCGTCACCGGCCACTGCACCGGCTCGAGCGCCTCGTAGGCCTGCGGCGTCAGCCCCGCCAGCGGACCCAGCGCCAGCATCCGCCCCTGGTTCTCGTAGTTGGTCAGGCGCGCCCACTCGCGAAACACCTGGGCCGGTGAGCGCCAGTCGAAGGCCTCGCGCCAGCCCATGGCGCTGGCGACATCGGCGATGATCCGCCAGTCGGCCCTCGCCTCGCCCGGCGGGTCGAACAGCCGCCGCTGGCGCGAGATCCGCCGCTCGGAATTGGTGACCGTGCCATCCTTCTCGCCCCAGGCCAGCGCCGGCAGCTTCACATGCGCAAAATCCATGGTGTCGGTCTGCGCCATGCAGTCCGAGACCACCACGAACGGGCACGCCGCCAGCGCGGCGCGAACCTTGGAGGCGTTCGGGAGGCTGACCGCCGGATTGGTCGCCATCACCCACAGCGCCTTGATCTTGCCCTCGGCGATGGCGTCGAACATGTCGATCGCCTTCAGGCCCGGCGCCGGCGCGACGTCCTGGGCGCCCCAGAACCGCGCCACCCGGGCCCGCGAGACCTCGTCGAAGTCCATGTGCCCGGCCAAGGTCGTCGCCATGCCGCCGGTCTCGCGCCCGCCCATGGCGTTGGGCTGGCCGGTGATCGAGAAGGGGCAGGCGCCGGGCTTGCCGATCCGGCCTGTCGCCAGGTGCGCGTTGAGGATGGCGAGCCCTTTTGCCACCCCTTGGGCCGACTGGTTGGCGCCCATGGAGAACAGGGTCACCGTCCGCGGCGTGGCGGCGAAGAGGTCGTAGAAGGCCACAAGATCAGCCAGGCCGACCCCGCAATCGGCGGCGACGGCGCCCGGCGACTGATCGTCCCGGGCAAGGCTCTCGACCACCGCCTCATATCCACTCACATGGGCGGCCACATAGGCGCGAGACGGGCTCAGGCCCGTGGTGGTGAACGACTGCGCGAGCAGACCCTTGCTCATGGGGAGGCCGTGCTTCTGGTCCTTGATGATGATGGGGGGATTGGTGGGCATCAGCCGCTCCTCAGTCGGTGGCGCTCCTGCGCGAGGTGGTACGCGCGTTCGATCATGGCGTCGAGCCCGTCTCCGCCGAGGGTGACCGGCTCGTTGTCGCAGAGCACCGTAGGCACGCCGGCCTCGGCGCCGGCCGCCGCGACCACGTCGATTGCCGCCGCCTTGAGCTCGGTGAGCAGCAGGTCGAACGAGCCCGCGTGGGCGCGGAGATCCGCCCGGAGCGCGGTGCGGTCGGAGAGCGCCGTACTGGCGGCCACCACCTGGCAGCCGTACGTCTCCTCGAGATGCGCCCGCAGCGTCTCGAGCAAGACGGGCGGCGCGGTTGTGGCGAAGAACACGCGCGAGCCGGTGATGTCGGCAAGCGGCTTGGGCCGGAACGTGGTGAGCGCGAGCGGCACATCCTCGCGGATCCTGCGGATCGCCGAAACCAGCGCGTGGAGCGCGCCTGGCTCTACCAGCGGCTGCTCTGCCCCGGCGATGATGACGCCGTCGGCCCGGGC
>CAZPOS010000177.1:2508-4314 GCA_964588065.1 uncultured Reyranella sp. | reverse complement strand
CTGGCTCTACCAGCGGCTGCTCTGCCCCGGCGATGATGACGCCGTCGGCCCGGGCGAGCCGGTATGGGCCGAAGTAGTCGCGCACGTACGGCACGCCCTGCCGGGCGCCCACCACCAGCAGCGACGCATCGGCGAGCACCTGGGGGATCGCCGCGCCCGAGCCCTCGAGCATGATGAGCTCGCGGCCGAGCGTGTCGGCGAGCCGCGCACCCTCGGGCACGTTGCTGAAGAAGGTCTGCCCCGCGAGCCCGCCGCCACAGCGCCTGCAGCCCACGGTGGGGACGCGGCTCATGACGGCGTCCTCGTAGTTGTCCGAGGCGGCGTGCGCCCCCTTCGCGGCGAGTGCGAGCAGGTCCTCGGTGGTGAGCGCGACCTCGTCGCCGCGGATCAGCTCAGGCTCGGCCGGGCCGCCCCGCCCCATCGCGAGCACCACGACCTTGCGGCCCTGTGCGGCCAGGCTGCGCGCCACGTACGCGGAGACCGCGGTCTTCCCCACCCGCTTGCCGGTGCCGATGATGGCGAGCGTGGGCGTCGCGGTCGCGCATTCGGCCGAGGGCGGCTCGAAGGCGAAGTCGGCGCCCCGGTAAGCCGCGCCGCGGGCCAACGCCAGGCTCGCGAGTGAGAACCTGTCGGCAGCCGACATGATGGGCTCGTCGGATAGATCGACGAGCGCGTCGGGCGCGAACCGGTCGAGCGCCTCGAGCACCGCTGACCGGGCGTCGGCCCCGCGCACCACAGGGAGTCCATAGACGTCTTCACTGGCGGTGGCGTCGACCTTCTCGGTACCGCCGATGAACGCCGCCGCCAGCACCTCATGCTCGCGGCGCAACCCGTCGAGCGCGAAGCGGACCACAGGCGGGTAGTGCTCACCATCGATCAGGGCCACCACTCTGCTCATCGGCACTCCCTCGGGTCGTCGTGTGCGGGCACGGCGTCGACCGGACCGGCCGTCGCCGCGCCGGTCGGCTTCCAGAGGCACTCACGGCGTAGGTCGCGCTCGAAGTCGGCCACCGTCTCGGGCTCCGCGAACGGATGCTTGAGGATGACCTTCACTCGGTCTTCGGAGATCTCGAGGATGTTGTAGCTGGCTCGCGTCTTGCCACGCAGGCGGTGCGAACACGCGGTACCCGCGTTGACGACGATCATGTCCTCGAGGCGCCACACATGGGGGACGTGCTTGTGTCCGCACAGGACAACGTCGCACCCGCTGCCGCCAAGTACCCGCAACAAGTCGCCCGCGTCATACACGATGTTGCGCTCGCGGCCCGTGCCCGGAACCGGCAGCAAGTGATGATGGAGCGCCACGATCTTGAACTCATCGGGCTCGGAGAAGCGTTCCTCGATCCAGCGGTACCGATTGCGACCGATGCGCCCGGCGTCGAGGTCGGGCTCGGACGAATCGAGACCGATGATGCGCACACCGTTGAACCGCAGTTCGGTGGACCGCGAGCCGAAGAACTCCTCGAAGTGCAGGTCACCCACGTTGCGGGCATCGTGGTTGCCGGACAGCACCATCACGTGCTCGACGTCCATCCGTGAGATCAGCCGATGGGCGACTTTGTACTCTTGCCTGAATCCCATGTCGGTCAGATCGCCCGTGACAACCAGTGCGTCGGGCTTGAGTTCATTGATCTCGTCGACCACCCGGGTCGCGAGACTCGGGATGTGATACTGCGAGCCGCAGTGCAGATCGGATATCTGCGCGATGACGACCGGCTGTGAAGCGTTCATGGCGACTCCGAATCCGGGGATGCATGCCCGCGGCGTGACCGCGAGCATGAGGGGATGAATGGTTCATTCCCTATC
>CAZPOS010000177.1:0-2498 GCA_964588065.1 uncultured Reyranella sp. | reverse complement strand
GGCCCGGCGTCATCATCCGCCTGTGCAGTGCGACACGATCACTCAGACGACCCTGGCACCGGCCCTATCAACGGGGAGGGCCAGGACACGGCCCCGCCCGAGCTCGCCGAGTGCCGTACGTGCGACCTCGGCAAGATGGCGCGCATGCTCGAGCGCGCGGATGTCGTTCGCACCCGGCACGAGCGCGAGCATGCTCGGACCGGCGCCGGACAGCACCGCAGGACCGGCGCCGATGGTCTCGAGCAGCACGGTGATCGCAGCCATGTCGGGCACCAGCATCGCACGGTACCGCTCGTGGATCGCATCGCGCATCCCCGCAGCGATGTCGGCGGCCGAGCCGGTGGCGATCCCGTACGCGAGCAGCGCCGCACTGGCTGCGTTCGCGGCGGCATCGGTGTGTGGCACGAACTCCGGAAGCACCGAGCGTGCATCGCCTGTTGGCAGCTCGTCTTCGCCCACCACCACGATGGCCGCCAGGCCGGCGGCCGGGTCGATGTGCGTGCAGCGTACCTCGCCGTCGATTGCGGAGGCGATCACGAATCCGCCGTACAGCGCCGCCGCCACGTTGTCGGGATGGCCCTCGAGCTCATGAGCCAGCCGCAGGAGCCGTTCGGGGCCGAGGTGGGAACCCACGAGCGCTTCGCCGAGCACGAGTCCGCCCACGATCGCAGCCGACGACGAGCCGAGTCCACGCCCGACAGGGATGCCATTGTGGCAGGCGATCTCGGCCATGAGATCCGGGTGTCCGGCCTCGGCGAACACACGCTGCATCGCACGGAGCACGGCGTTGTCGGCTCCACGGCTGAGCCGGCCTGCGCCCTCGCCGCCGATCTCGATGCTCCACTCGCCGGCGAGGACGCCTTCGAACTCGTTGTAGACGCCGAGCGCCAGCCCGAAGGCGTCGTAGCCAGGGCCGATGTTGGCCGAGGACGCAGGGACGATGACTCGCGCGCTCACGCGCTACAGCTCCTCCACCCGCAGCAGCGCGCCGATGCCGCGAACGGCCTCAAGGGCGCCGATACGATCGAGCGCCGCACGCATGTCACGCTCGGCGGCGCGGTGGGTGATCCACACGATCTCAGCGCCGCCTTCGTCGGCCTGGCGCTGGATGACCGACGCGAGTGAGACGCCGTGCTCGGCGAACACCCCTGCGATGGCGGCGAGCACACCCGGCTCGTCGGCGGCGTCGAGACGCACGTAGTACGAGGTCTCGAGGTCCGCGATGTCGCACAGCGGCAGGGCGTCGGTGCAGGTGCAGCCCACGAGCCCCTGGCAGTCGCCCTGGATGTGTCGCGCGGCTTCGATGATGTCGCCCACAACGGCCGACGCGGCGGGCAGCGACCCCGCGCCTTCGCCGAAGAACATCGTCTCGCCGACCGCGTCGCCGATGACGTAGATGGCGTTGTAGACGCCGCTCACGGTGGCAAGCGGATGACTGGCGCGGATCATCGTGGGGCCCACACGGACGTCGATCCCCGTGGGTGTGCGCTTGCCGATGGCCACGAGCTTGATCTCGTACCCCGTCTCGCGAGCGTACGCGATGTCGCTCGGGGTGATGTCACGGATGCCCTCGGCAGGCACATCGGCGAAGGTGACACGCGAGTTGAACGCGATCGACGCGAGGATGGCGATCTTGGCGGCGGCATCGAGCCCGTCCACGTCGGCGGTGGGATCGGCTTCGACGAAACCGCGTGCCTGCGCCTCGGCAAGGGCGGTGTCGTAGTCGAGACCGTCCTCGGCCATGCGGGTGAGCATGAAGTTGGTGGTGCCGTTGACGATGCCGTAGACCGCCTGAATCTCGTTGCTCACCAGGCTGTGCTTGAGCGGATTGATGATCGGGATACCGCCGCCGACGCTGGCCTCGAACAGGATGTCCACGCCGTGTGCTGCAGCCTCGTCCATGACCTCCTGGCCATGCGTGGCCATGAGCGCCTTGTTGGCGGTGACCACGGTTTTACCGGCCCTGAGGGCGCCGAGCACGACCTCGCGCGCGACACCGGTGCCGCCGATGAGCTCGACGACGACATCGATAGAGGGGTCGTTGATGACCTCGGCGATCTCAGTGGTGAACCGCGCGGGTTCGATGCCGAGGGCGGCCGCGCGCTCCGGGGAGCGGTCGGCGCACTTGACGAGCGCGAGTTCCACGCCCGCTCGAGAACGGAACTGCTCGCCGTGACGGGAGAGTATCTCCACGACGCCGCTGCCGACGGTGCCAAGGCCGATCAGGCCGACATTGATGGTGCGCATGGACCCCTCCGCATCTGTCGAGTATGCGGCCATTGTAGCCGAGCGGATGCGTCGAGGGGCGGCGCGCCGCCTCCCGCGTCCACCAGAGGCGCGTTCAAGTGGCGGACTCGCGCCGTCAGTCCCCTACGCACACGGCTTCGCGTGTGGGAACGCCAGGCATCACCCGAGATCGGCCCGCATGAGGTCGTCGTACGTCTCGCGACGCACGGCCCACCGCCACTGCCCGTCGCGCACGAACACCACGCCGGGAC
>CAZPOS010000176.1:3207-12226 GCA_964588065.1 uncultured Reyranella sp. | reverse complement strand
GGCCGCGGTGCGGCCTCCTCAGCATGAGGTGGATGATGATGCGCGGGCCTGCGGCTAGAACGGCTCCTTGTAGGGGCGCAGGTCGATCTCGTGCGTCCAGGCGCTGCGGTGCTGGCGGTGAAGATGCCAATAGCTGTCGGCGATCGCGTCGATGTTGAGCAGACCATCCGGTCCCGCCTGCTCGGCGCGGTCGGGCATTCGCGAGAGCAGGCGCTCGCCCTCGATGCCGCCGTCGATGATGGCGTGTGCCACATGGATGCCCTGCGGCCCGAACTCGCGCGCCATCGCTTGCACCATGAGCCGCAGCCCGCCCTTGGTCGCGTTGAAGGCAGCGAAGCGCGGCCGGCCGCGCAGCGAGCCCGAGGCGCCGGTGAAGATCACCGTGCCGCGCCCAAGCGGCGCCAGGCGGCGCATGGCTTCGCGGCCGAACAGGAAGCCGGCGAAGCAGCCGACCCGCCACGAATCCTCGAAATGCTGCGCCGTCATCTCACGAAAATCGACGGCGGCGTTGTTGCCCATGTTGAACACCAACAGATCGGCCGGCGTGCCGTCCGCATCGTCGGCCATCGCACGGTCGAACAGGGCGACGACCTCGTCCTCCTTCGTGCCATCGACCACGACCGCGGTCGCCGAGCCGCCCGCCTCGCGAATGCCCTGCACGACCTTGTCGATCTTGGGTCCGGTGCGACCGGCCACCAGCACGTGATATCCCTCTTTCGCAAAGCGCCGGCTCGCGGCCGCACCGAGGCCGCGCTCGGCGCCCACGCCCAGCACGACCGCCTTCGTCTTCTTCGCCATGTTCGCTCCTCGCAACGCCGTTGCACGGAACTTGCGGTGCGATGCGCCCCTTCGCTACGGTCGATCGCATGAAATTAGCTCCATACCCCATGATCGATCTCGACCTCGCGGCGCCGCTGGACCGGCACAGCGCCACCGTGCTGCCCGACTGGATCGACTGGAACGGCCACATGAACGTGGGCTACTACGTCGTCGCCTTCGACAAGGCGACCGACACGCTGTGCCAGCAATTTGCCTGCGGCTGGGAATATACCCGCGACAAGATCGGCATGACCTTCGTGCTCGAGGCGCACGTCACCTACGATCGCGAGGTCAAGGAAGGCGATCCCCTGCGCATCACCACGCAGATCCTCGACCACGACGCCAAGCGCATCCACTACATCCACATGATGTATCACGCGACGGAAGGCTATCTCGCCGCCACCAACGAACTCATGCTGATGAACATCGACTACCAGACCCGCCGCTCGGCGCCCTGGCCCGACTTCGCCAGGGAGCGCATCGAGAAGCTCGCCGCGGCCCATGCCGCCCTCCCGCGCCCGGCCCAGGCCGGCCGCCTCATCGGAATCAAGAAGAAGTAACCGCGTCCATGCTTCAGTCCCTGCCGTACGAACTCCCCGCACTCGTCACCCGCGCCCCGCTCGACACCCATCGCTCCACCGTGGTTCCGGAATGGGTCGACTGGAACGGCCACATGAACGTGGCCTTCTACGTCACCGCGTTCGACCAGGCCTCCGGCGCCTTCATGCGCAACATGGGACTGGGCCGCCGCTACGTCGACGGCAAGCTCGGCATGACCTTCGTGCTCGAGACCCACGTCACCTACGACCGCGAACTCCGCGAGGGTGCGCCGCTGCGCTTCACCACCCAGCTGCTGGCGCGCGACGCCAAGAAGGTCCACCTCTTCCACGAGATGTACCATGCCGAGCAGGACTATCTGGCGGCGACCAACGAGACGATCCTGATGAACATCAACTACGAGACGCGCCGTTCCGGCCCCTGGCCGGTGCCGGTGAGCGCGCGGCTCGACGCGCTCTGGGAGACCCACAAGCTCCTGCCCAAGCCCGCCAAGGCCGGCCGGGTCATGGGTCTGTCCAGGCGATGACGCATCCCGGCCAAGCTTCGCCCAAGCCACGGAATCGGACCCGTAAACGAAATAAACGAAATATCCGCAACAAATGAAACGGACTCGGCGTGGACGCCGGCTCGAGAGCAAACCCCAGAGATTGTGTGTGGATACGCTCGAGCCGCATCCCCTTGTTGCAGCCGATCTCAAAATCCAGCACGCTTGGGCAACCCAGCCGTGGGAAGCTGGTCAATTGTGAGGCTATATTGCAGTCGGCTTGGGCAGACGTCGTTACGGCGGCGCTGAACGAGGTGCGTTACGGGGTGGTATTGCTCGACCAGACCCTTCACGCCCTCTTTATCAATCGCGCCTTCTACGAAATGTGGGCCTTGCCGCCGCCGCGATCGGGCACGGGCTACACGTTCAGGGACCTGATGGAGCACGGCCAGCAAACGGCGGCCTATCAGGTGTCTCCAGAGGACATGCGACGATACGTCGAACAGCGTATCGTCCTGGTCGAAGCCGGCACCCAGCCGCCGATGCAGCTGCCCCTGGCGGACGGTCGCACCCTCAGCTTCGAATGCATCGCGCTGCCGGACGGCGGACGTATGCTGACCTACACAGACATCACCGATCACGTGCATACGATTGCGCAGCTGCGCGAGCTGGCGACGGTGGACGACCTGACGAAATTGCTCAATCGGCGGCAATTCCTGGCCTCATTGGAAGCCGAGTACCGAAGATCCGTTCGAAGCAACGCCGATCTGTCCGTCCTCATGATCGACGCCGACAACTTCAAGCAAATCAACGACCGCCACGGCCACGCGGCGGGCGATACCGTTTTGCGTGCGCTGGCCGAACGTTGTTGCAGCGTGCTCCGGAAGTCGGATGTGGTCGGCCGCGTGGGCGGCGAGGAGTTCGCGGCCACGCTTGCCGAGACGGATCTACAGGCAGGGCTTGAAACGGCAGAGCGCCTCAGGCGTGTGGTCGAAAGGCATCCAGTGGAACTCGGTGGCAATCCGATACCCGTCACGGTCAGCCTCGGCGTGGCGGCAAGGGAGGGAAAGGTCGTTCATCCCCAGGAACTGCTGAAGCTGGCCGACCGAGCCCTGTACGAAGCCAAAGCGACCGGTCGCAACAAAGTCGTTGCGCATCGAAGCATGTAGGTTCGCGACCAGGGCGAGAACGGTTGCTGGCCTACGAGGCGTGACTTTGGTCACCTGCAAGCTTCGCCAGCGCCTCGCCGCTCAGGCGGTAGGGCAACCAGTTGCGGATCCAGCGGTAGCCCAGGCGCTCGTAGAAGCCGCGCGCCGGGTTCCAGTCGAGCACGTTGAGGTCGATGCGCCTGTAGCCTTTGGCCCGGCATTCGCGGGCGAGACCCTGCATCAGCGCCCGCGCCACGCCGCCCCGGCGCTCCTCGGGAACGACCCAGATGTCCTCGATGAAGATGCCGCGCGCCGCGGTCCAAACGGAATAGTTGAACGTGTAGAGGACGAAGCCCACCGGTGTGGAACCGCGTTCGGCGATCAGGGCGGCGAATTGCGGGTTCTCCCCGAAGCCATCGCGCGCCAAGGTCTCGGGCGTCGACCCGACGGCGTCGGGCTCGTCCTCGTAGGTCGCGAGATCGACCGAGAAACGATGCAGCGTGTCGACGTCCGCGACCGTGGCCGGCCGCACGACGAGCCTTTGAAGATCAGACGGCAAGATAGCCTCCATCGACCGGCAGGATGGCGCCGGTGATGTAGCTCGCCGCCTCCGAACACAGGAACACGACCGGCCCGGCCAGCTCCTCGGGCTGCCCCACGCGCTTCATCGGCACGTGGGCGAGGAAGCCGTCCAGCTTCTTCGGGTCGGCGCGTGTCACTTCCGTCATCGCGGTGGCGATGATGCCCGGCGCCAGGGCATTCACCCGCACGCCATCGGGCGCCAGCTCGGTCGCGAGTGCACGCGTGAATTGGGCCAGCGCGCCTTTCGACACCGGATAGACGCCGCTGCCGGCTGGCGCGACGAAGGAGTTGATCGAGGCAATGTTCACGATGCTGCCCTTCGTATGCTTCAGCTGCTCGACGAAGGCCATGGTGACGTTGAACGGCCCCTGGACGTTCACCTCCATCGTGCGTTCCCAGCGCGCCCGGCCCTCCGGATCCGTCAGACCGCCACGCAGGAAGATGCCGGCATTGTTGACCAGGATGCTGATCGGGCCGACCAGCAAGGAGACATCCTGCGCCAGCCTGGTGCAGCTCTCCTCGTCAGTGACATCCAGCGCATGGCCCCGCGCGTCGCCACCCGCCTTGACGATGCTGTCGGCGATGGAGCGCGCCGCCTCGAGGTCGACGTCGGTTACGATGACGCGTGCGCCGGACGCCGCCAGCCCCCGGGCGATGGCGGCGCCGTTGCCGCGCCCCGCGCCGGTGACCAGCGCCAGCCGGCCCTTGAGCGTGTCCTTCATGCTTCCTCCATCGTCTCGCGCGCCGCCCTCAGGGCTTCGCGCAACACCGCCTCGTCGCCGACATGGTTCGCCAGCAGGAGAATCAGCCGCGCGTCGAAGGCGCGGCACTGGTCGTCGCTGAGACCACGATGCGCATCGACGATGGCATTGTAGACGTCGTCGGGCCGCGCGAGGTTCAGCGTGCGACGCAGCGCGCCGGTCGTGATGTCGGCCATCGCGATCTCCTTCAGCCGTTGCCCGTGGCCCGCCGGACCGCAGCCGCGATCGAAGCCGCATCGACGCGGCGCCAGCGGGCGGCGACATAGCGGTCCGGGCGGATCAGATAGGTGGTGCCGGGCCGCGCATCGTAGCGCTGGCGGGCGAGCCCGTCGCCCGCAATGCGGACGCAGGTCACGCCGGACGGCAGGTCGGCCGCCGGCACGTCGCGTTCGCCGAAAGCGAGCAGGGTAAAATCCGGCCCCAACCGGTCGATCAGCCAGCCGCTGCCCTCCCGCCCCACCGGGGCGTCGAGCATCGCGCGGCCTGGCCCGGGTCCGCGGACCCAGTCGGTATCCATGTCCGGCGTGTCGAGCGGCGAGTCCGGCTGAGCGGTCGGCACGGAGAGCCGGCCGCTGTTGATCAGGGCGCGGGCGAAGGGAAAGTCGCGCGCCAGCGCGAGCGTGGCGTCGCGGAAGGCGCGGGAGGCGGCAAACTTCGGCGTGATGAAGTCGGTGCTGCGCGTCGAGTTCAGGATGTTCTCCTGCGCCGCAGCGCGCCGTTCGCTGCAATAGCTGTCGAGCAGCGAGACCGGCGCCGTCCCGCCCAGCACCATCGCCAGCTTCCAGGCGAGATTGTCGACATCGGCGATGGCGCCGTTACCGCCGCGCGCCCCGAACGGCGAGACGACGTGCGCGGCATCGCCCGCGAAGATCACCCGGCCATGGACGAAGCGCTCCATCATGCGACAGGTGAAGGTATAGACGCTGGTCCACTCATGCTCCCAGCGCGCCTCGGGACCGAACATCTGGCGCAGGCGCCGGTCGATGTTCTCCGGCTTCTTCTCCTCCTCCGGATCGGCGTCGGGACCGAGCTGGAAATCGACCCTGAGCACATTGTCGGCCTGGCGGTGGAGCAGCACCGAGTTGGTCGGATGGAACGGCGGATAGAACCAGAAACGCCGCTCCTTCGGCAGTTCGCTCAGCAGCCGGATGTCGGCGATCAGGAAGCGGTCGTGAAAGACCTCGCCGGGATAGGGCAGGTCCATCAGGTGACGCACGGTACTCCGCACGCCGTCGCAGGCGACCAGCCAGTCGGCCTCGAGCGTGTAGCGCCCGTCCGGCGTCTCGACCTCGACCGCGACGCCGTCGGGCCGCGGCGTGACCGCGACTACCTTGTTGCGGAAGCGCATCTCGACCAGGGGCTCGGCGAGGCAGCGCTCGAAGAGATACTCCTCCACGTAATACTGCTGCAGGTTCACGAAGGCCGGGAACTTGTGGCCGGGTTCGGGTTGCAGATTGAAGCGGAAGACCGGCTTGTCATGAAGGTAAAGCTCGCCCTGCTCCCAGGTGATGCCCTTCTCGACCATGCGGCTTGCGACGCCGAACCGATCCCAGGTTTCGAGACTGTGCTTGGCCTGGCAGATCGAGCGGCTGCCGAGGCTCACCGTGTCGTCCTCATCGAGCACGACCGATGCCACGCCGCGTTGCGCCAGCGCGAGCGCCAGGGTCGGCCCGGCCATGCCGGCGCCGACGATCACGACCGGCCGTCGCCCGCCCCCGCTGTCGAGTTCAACGGGCTTCCGGTACTCGTAACGCCGGTAGGTGTAGGAGCTCATCGGAGCGCGCCACGGAACGCAGCGTCACTCGGCCTTTTCGAGCGCCGCCCACATCTCGATATCGCGTTCGGCGGTCCAGATGCGCGGATGGTCGAGCCCCTTGGCCTCGTCGTAGGCGCGGCTGACGTCGAACGGCATGCAGTGCTCGAAGATGACCCAATTACCGTAGCGCGGCTGCAGCGCCGCCATCGCCTTGTCGTAGGCCTGCTTCAGCGAATCGCCGGCTTCGGCGCTCTGCGACACGGCCTTGTAGAGCTCGCTCAGGAAGGCCTGCGTGCCGGCGATCCCCTCCTCGACATGGGTCTCGCCGATCAGCGCATCGCCGCGGCCCGGCACCAGCGCTTCCGGCCTGAGGTCGCGTAGCTTCTGCAGGGTCTCCGGCCAGTCCTTGTAATGCGCGTCGCCGCAATAGGGCGTGGCGCCGTATTCGACGAGATCGCCGCTGAACAGGGTGCGCTCCTCGGGCAGCCAGACGATCGTGTCGCCCTTGGTGTGGCCGCGCCCGGCATGGATGATGTCGACCTGCAGCTTGCCCAGCCACAGGGTCATGCGATCCGTGAAGGTGATGGTGGGCCAGGTCAGGCCCGGGATCGTCTCCGCCGCCTGGAACAAGCGCGGGAAGCGCTGAAGCTCCGACTTGTAGTCCTGCGCGCCGCGCTCGACGATCATCTCGCGCGTGGCTTCGCTGCAGATGATGTGCTCGGGATTGTAACCGCTGGCGCCGAGCACGCGGACGGCGTGGTAGTGCGACAGCACCACGTACTTGATCGGCTTGTCGGTGACGGTGCGGATGCGCTCGATCACCTGCTCCGCCATCTTCGGGGTCGCCTGCGCATCGATCACCATGACCGCGTCGTCGCCGATCACGATGCCGGTATTGGGATCGCCTTCCGCGGTGAAGGCATAGGCGTGTTCGGAGAGGCGGCTGAAGGTGATCTTCTTGTCCGTCATATCCGCCTGCGAGGCGAACGCCTTGGCCATCGATCTCTCCCCCGTTGTCGCTTGACCGGAACCTATGCAGCGTGCGGCGCCCGAGTCAAAGCGTCCTATGCACAGGCGGGTCAGTCGCTGCCATGCTTGTGATACGTCGAGCGATCGCCGGTGCGGACGCTGACGTCGAACGCGTCGCCCTCGCGCTCCAGCCGCAGGTTCACGACGGATCCGGCCGGACCGATCGCCCAGAGCTTGCGATAGAAGTCGCCGACATCGTCGAGGACCTCGCCGTTGAGCGCGTGCAGGATGTCGCCGCGTTGCAGGCCGGCGCGGTCGGCCGGTCCGCCGTCGGAGATGCCGCCGACCACGAGCTGGCCCATATGCTCGACCGTATAGAGGCCGAGCCACGGGCGCGGCGGCGTCGACAGGCGGCCGGTGGAGACCAGCTCGTCGAAGATCGGCTTCAGCCGGTTGATCGGGACGTACATGTTGCCGGGAAAGGCCGGCGACCCCGGTCCCAGCGCCTCCTGCACCAGCAGCGAGCCCACGCCGAGCAGCGCGCCGTCCTGGCCGATCAGGGCCGAGCCACCCCAGAGCGGATAGGCCGGCACGGTGAAGATGGCGCTGTCGAGCAGATACTCCCAGTAGCCGGCGAACTCGCGCCGGCCCGCGATCTTGACCTTGAGGGCCGCCTTTTCGCCGCCCAGGCCCGCGACGTAAGCCTCGGCACGGAGCTCGAGGGAATCGGAATCGCCGAACGGCATCGGCTTCGGCGGGAGTGGTGTCTCCGTCCGCACGAGGCCGAAGCCGCTCTCATAGTCGTAGCCGACGATGCGGGCGGCTGTCTCCGTGCCCTCGAGGTCGGTGATCGTGACGGTGTCGGCTTCCATGATCAGATAGCCGATGGTGAGTACCAGGCCTTGGTCGTCGACCAGGATGCCGTGTCCTTCACGCTCCGTGCCCAAAGTCTGGGCCGAGCGGCTGCTCTCGGGAATGGTGGTCTTTACCCCGACCACGGCCGGCAGGGCCGCCGCTACACGAGGAGGCAGGCTGTAGCCGCCACCAGGGGTGCGGATCACGCCCTGGTCGCCGGGCGGAGGCCAATGGCCCGACCCGTTCGCGGAACCGTTCAACCCTCGGGCCATCCGCTCACCTCCGCCGCGCACCATGCGCGTCCACAGTCTCGAAGATAGGCGTCCGCCATCGCGATTGCTATATGACGGACATGGCGCCCCCCGCCGATCCGTTCGAAATCACCGATGACCCCGTTCCGGCCGATCCTGTGCCGGCGCGGCGAGCCATCATGTCCACCGCTCATCTGGAGGGCCTGAACGACGAGCAGCGCCAGGCCGTGACACATACCGGAGGGCCACTTCTGGTCCTGGCGGGCGCCGGCACCGGCAAGACCCGCGTACTCACGACCCGCATCGCCCATCTACTGCTCACCGGCCAGACCCGGACTTCGCAGATCCTGGCGGTCACCTTCACCAACAAGGCGGCGCGCGAAATGCTCGACCGCGTGGCGAAGCTGATCGGGGGCGCCGCGGACGGGATGTGGCTCGGCACCTTCCACGCGATCGGGGTTCGGGTGCTGCGCCGCCATGCCGAGCTGATCGGGCTGAAGAGCAACTTCACCATTCTCGACACCGACGACCAGACGCGCCTGATCAAACAGCTGCTGCAGGCCGAGGGCATCGACGACAAGAAATGGCCGGCCCGGATCCTGTCGGGCATCATCCAGCGCTGGAAGGATCGCGCGCTGACGCCGGACAAGGTGTCCAGCGCAGAGGCTGGCGAATTCGCGGGCGGCCGCGCCGCCGACATCTACCGCCAGTACCAGGAGCGGCTCGCCGAAGTGAACGCCGTCGATTTCGGCGATCTGGTGATGCATTGCGTCACCTTGTGGCAGAAGCATCCCGACATCCTGGCGGTCTACCACCGGCGCTTCCGCCACAGCCTG
>CAZPOS010000176.1:0-3197 GCA_964588065.1 uncultured Reyranella sp. | reverse complement strand
GTCGACGAGTATCAGGATACCAACGTCGCCCAGTATCTCTGGCTGCGCCTGCTGGCCCAGTCGCATCGCAACATCTGCTGCGTCGGCGACGACGACCAGTCGATCTACGGCTGGCGCGGCGCCGAGGTCGGCAACATCCTGCGCTTCGAGAAGGATTTTCCCAACGCCACGATCGTCCGGCTGGAGCGCAACTACCGTTCGACCCCGCACATTCTCGCCGCCGCCTCCCATCTGATCTCCCACAACGAGGGGCGGCTCGGGAAGACGCTGTGGACCGACAGCAAGGAAGGCGAGCGCATCTCGCTGCGCGGCGTCTGGGACGGCGACGATCGAGGCGCTGCAGCGCGACAAGCACCGCCTTTCGCAGATCGCCATCCTGGTGCGCGCCGGCTTCCAAACCCGCGAGTTCGAGGAACGGTTCATCACCATGGGCCTGCCCTATCGCGTGATCGGGGGCCCGCGCTTCTACGAGCGCCAGGAGATTCGCGACGCGCTGGCCTATTGCCGCGTCATCATCCAGCACGACGACGACCTGGCCTTCGAGCGCATCTACAACACGCCGCGCCGGGGGTTGGGCGAATCGGCCCTGCGGACCTTGCGGCTGATCCAGCGCACCCAGAAGATCTCGCTGTTCGAGGCGACCCGGCGGGCGCTGGAAACCGACGAGCTGAAGGCACGTCCGCGCAAGTCGCTGGGCGACCTGATCCGCAACTTCGAGCGCTGGCGGGCGATGCTGGACGGCATGAGCCATGTCGAGGTGGTCGAGACCATGCTCGACGAATCGGGCTACACCGACATGCTGCGGATCGACCGCTCCCCCGAGGCGGAAGGCCGGCTCGAGAACCTGAAGGAGCTGGTCAACGCCCTGCAGGAGTTCGATTCGCTGCAGGCATTCATGGAGCACGTGGCGCTGCTCACCGACATGGCCGAGCGCGAAGACACCGACATGGTGAGCGTGATGACCCTGCACGCCGCCAAGGGACTCGAGTTCGACACGGTGTTCCTGCCGGGCTGGGAGGAAGGGCTGTTCCCCAACCAGCGGGCGCTCGACGACAAGGGCCAGGCGGGACTCGAGGAGGAGCGGCGGCTGGCCTATGTCGGCCTGACGCGGGCGCGCAAGCGGGCCTACGTCTCCTTCGCCGCCAACCGCCGCGTCTTCAACCAGTGGCAGGCGGCGATCCCGTCGCGCTTCCTGCGCGAGCTGCCGCCGGCCCAGCTGGCGCAGAGCAGCGACGCCGGCCTCTACGCCACCTATTCCGCCGGTCATCACGGCGGGCTCCGCGACCAGGCCAGCGGCTTCGAATACGAGAGCCTGGGCGTTCCCGGCCGCCGCGGCCGCTATCGCGACGAGACGATCGACGATCGCCGCGCGACGGAGGGCGACCGGGTCGATCTCAGCATCGGCCAGCGCGTTTTCCACCAGAAGTTCGGCTATGGCCTCATCGTTGCCGTGGACGGTAACAAACTCGACATCGAATTCGAAAAGGCCGGCCCCAAGAAGGTGCTCGACAGTTTCATCGAAGCCGCCTGATCAAGAATCGCAGGAGAGAAGCCCCATGTTCCGTCGCTCAGCCCTCGCCTTCGGCTCCGCGCTTTGTGTCGTGCTCGCAGCCGGTTCGGGTTTCGCACAGACCGGCAAGGTGACCGTCGTCACGTCCTTCTCCAAGGACGTGACCGATCCGATCAAGAAGGCGTTCGAGAAGGCGGTGCCGGGTGCCACGCTGGAAGTGCAGAACCGCAACACCAATGCCGGCGTGAAGTTCATCGAGGAAACCAAGGGCAACAACCAGGTCGATCTCTTCTGGGCCTCCGCGCCCGACGCCTTCGAGGTGCTGAAGGGCAGGAAGCTGCTCAGCCCCTACAAGCCCAAGGCCACCGGCATCGCCGAGAAGGTCGGCTCCTATCCGGTCAACGACAAGGACGGCTTCTATTCGGGCTTCGCGGCCTCGGGCTACGGCATCATGTGGAACGAGCGCTACGTGAAGGCCAACAAGCTGCCGACGCCCAAGGAATGGCAGGATCTCGCCCAGGCGCCCTATTTCGACCATGTGTCGATCTCGGCCCCGTCGCGCTCCGGCACGACGCATCTCACGATCGAGACGATCCTGCAGGGCGAGGGCTGGGACAAGGGCTGGCGCACCACCAAGGAGATCGCCGGCAACCTGCGCACCGTCACCGATCGCTCGTTCGGCGTGCCGGAGGCCGTGAACTCCGGCCAGGTCGGGTACGGTATCGTGATCGATTTCTTCGCCTTCTCCTCGCAGGGCGCGGGCTTCCCGGTGAAGTTCGTGTACCCGTCGGTGACGACCCTGGTGCCGGCCAACGTCGCCGTCGTCGCCAACGCGCCCAACAAGGCGGGCGCCGAGGCCTTCATCGAGTTCCTGCTCTCACCCGCGGGCCAGGAAGTCCTGCTCGAACCGACGATCCGCCGCCTGCCAGTGCGCCCCGAGACATACGCCAAGGCGCCGGCCGACTATCCCAATCCTTTCAAGGACAAGAACCTCCAAGGGCTGCTGACCTTCAACGCCGAGCTTTCGGAGAGCCGTACCGCCGCGGTCGATACGCTGTTCGACCAGCTCATCACCTTCCAGCTCGAGCCGCTGAAGGCGGTGACCAAGGTGCTGCACGAGGTCGATGCGGCGCTGAAGAAAAAGGACAATGCCCAGGCCCGCGCCCTCGCGAAGGAAGCCCGCGACCTGATCGCCGCCATGCCGATCACCGAGGCGCAGGCCGCCGCGCCCGAGATCAAGGCGGCCTTCACCGGCGGAAAGGAAAAGTCTTCGCGTCAGGCCGAACTGGAACAGCAATGGGCCGCCTTCGCCAAGGAGAAGTACGCGGCCGCCAAGGCCAAGGCCGACGAGGCACTGAAGCTGGCACGCTAGTGCGTCGGATATGACCCCAGGGTCCTTCATTGATGGGCGAAGCGAATGACTTCGATTCGTTCCCCCGGCCAGATCGCGCTCGCACTCGCCATCGCGCTGTTCCTCGGCGTGTTCCTGATCGTGCCGGTGGCGACCGTCGTCTATGTCGCCTTCACCGAGAAGGGCGGCGGCGGGCTGACGCTCGTGAACTTCCTCGACTTCGGGCGCACCGATCTCTTCGTGCGGTCGTTCTGGAACTCGGTCTACGTTTCGGGAATGACCGTCGTCTGGGCCTCGGCGCTGGCGCTGCCGCTCGCCTACCTGACGACGCGCTTC
>CAZPOS010000175.1:3634-12300 GCA_964588065.1 uncultured Reyranella sp. | reverse complement strand
AACATGGTGAGCTGCAGCAGCAGGTCGGCGAACGGCTCGTTCAGCTCGTACTCGACCGTGTAGGGATCGGGCGCGCGCAGCTCCTTGATGTTGCCGGCGCGCCAGGCCAGCGGCGCCTTGAGCTCCGGGCTGGTCAGCCGCTTGAAGGAATAGACCACGTCCTCGGCCGTGAACTTCTTGCCGCTGCAGAAGCTCACATCGTCGCGCAGCTTGAAGGTGTAGAGCTTGCCGTCCGGACTGATCGTCCACGATTTGGCGAGATAGGGGATGGCCGTCTTGCCGTCCCAGTCCATCGCAACGAGCGTGTCCTGGAACATGTTCACGATGTCGGAGGTCGGCGACCAGGTCGTGCGCTGGCCGTCGTAGTGCGGCGCATCGAGCGACTTCATCATCCGCAAGGTCTGCGCCTCCGCCACCGGGGAGAGGCCAATCACGCCAAGCAACGCCGTTACGCCCGTCAGGAACTTACGCATCGCTTCCTCGCCTTGTTGTTGTTCAGTGCGTCACGTCGGACCCTTTGTTGGAGAAGTGTGCAGGATCAGCTCTGCAGTCTCGGATCGAGGACGTCGCGGAGCGCGTCGCCCAGGAGATTGGCAGCCAGCACGATCACGAAGATCATGAAGCTGGGGATCGTCGCGATGTGCGGCGCCATGAACAGGAAGTCGCGGCCCTGCGCGGCCATCATGCCGAGCTCGGCCGTGGGCGGCTGGGCGCCCATGCCGAGGAAGCCAAGAGCCGAGCCGATCAGGATGATCTGGCCGAAGCGCAGGGTCAGGAACACGAAGATGGTCGAGATGCAGTTGAGCGTGAGATAGCGCCAGATCAGCGTGCGATCGGAGACGCCGACGGCGCGGCCGGCTTCCATGAACTCCTGGCTCATGATGCCGATCGCGGCGCCGCGGGCCACGCGGGCCACGTCGGGCACGGTCGCCACGACCAGCGCGATCACCACGGCGGTGAGGCCGGCGCCGAAGATCGCCGCCACCGCGAGGCCGATCAGGATTGCCGGGAAAGCGAGCATCACGTCCACCAGGCGCATGATCCAGCCGTCGAGACGGCGATAATAGGCCGCCAGAATGCCGAGGACGCCGCCCAGAAAGCCGCCGATGACGACTCCGACCAGTCCCAGCATCAGCGTGTTGCGCGAGCCATAGATGACGCGGCTCAGGATGTCGCGGCCGGTATTGTCGGTGCCGAACCAGTGCTCGGCGCTGGGCGGCTGCATCACCTTGGTGAGGTCGGTGAGATAGGGATCGTAGGGCGCGACCAGCGGCGCGAAGAGGGCGGCGAGACCGATCGTCGTCAGCAGCAGCGCCGCCGCCAGCGCCACCTTGTCCCGGGCCAGCCTTCGCAGGACTCCGGAGCGGGCGAAGAGGCCGTTCTCGTCGGCGGGGGCGGGCGCATTGAGGGCTTCGACGCTCATGACCGCTGCATCCTGGGATCGAGATAGACGTAGAGGACGTCGACGATCAGGTTGATCGTGAGGAAGGCGATCGCGAGGATCATGATCGCGCCCTGTGCCGTCGGGAAATCGCTCGACACGATGGCGCCGACCGCCAGCCGGCCGACGCCGGGCCACGAGAACATCGTCTCGGTGACGACGGCGCCGCCCAGCAGGAACGCGGCCTGCAACCCGATCAGCGTCACCACGGGGATCATCGCATTGCGCAGCGCGTGGTGCACGATGACCACCGTCTCACGCAGGCCCTTGGCGCGGGCGGTGCGGACATAGTCGGCGCCCAGCACTTCCAGTACGGCGGTGCGGGTCAGGCGCGCGATCGGGCCGATCAGCACGCTGCCCAGGGTCAAGGCCGGCAGGATGAGGCTCGGCAGGCCGCCGTCCCAGATCGGCCCGGTCCGGCCGGTGAAGGGCAGCAGGCCCCATTGGAAGCCCATATACTGGATCAGCACCAGACCGATGAAGAAGACCGGCATCGACACGCCGGCGACCGAGATGGCCATGATCGCGCGGTCGAGCAGGGTGCCGCGGCGCACGGCGGCGAGCGTGCCCAGGGTCAGCCCGAAGGGGATGGCGATCAGCATGCCGCCCAGCATCAGCTCGACCGTCGGGCCGATGGTGAGGGCGAGTTCCTCGCTCACCATCTTGTTGGAGATGATGGACCGGCCGAGATCGCCCTGGAGCACGCGGCCGATATAGTCGGCGAACTGGACGGGGATCGAGCGGTCGAGCCCCAGCTCTTCGCGGATCGCCGCGATCGTCTCGGCCTTGGCGTCCGGCCCCGCGATGATCATAGCCGGGTCGGCGGGGACCACCTGCAGAAGACAAAAGCACAGGAACAGGACCCCGAGCAGCGCGGGGAACGAGACCAGCAGGCGGTGGACGATCTGTCTTCCCATGCGCCGTCCTCGGACCGTTTCGGCCAAGAGGAAGCGCGCCGGTTTCCCGACGTGTCTCGACGCTTCTCCCTGGCAGCCGCTGCTTCGGTCAGACCTGCGCGGCGTTCGTTATACAGAGATACTGCATGCGATTTTCCGCGATGTCACGCCCAGCCTCCGGCATGAGGCAGGACATGTCCGGTGATGAAGCCTGCGCCGTCGGAGCAGAGGAAGCAGATGGTGGCGCCCAACTCGTCCGACTTGCCGAGGCGGCCCAGGGGAATCTGCGCCGTCATCTTGGCCATCGCTTCGCTGTTGGCGAGCAGCGCCGGCGGGAAGTAGTCGGGGTTCTCGACATAGTTCGAGCCGACCGCGTTCACCGTGATGCCGTCGCGCCCGAGTTCCTTGGCCAGCGACGAGACGAGACCGTTGCCTGCCGCGCGCGCCGAGACATAGGGCGCATAGTTGGCGATGCCGCGCAGCGGCGCCGCCGAAGAGACGAACACGATGCGTCCCGACTTGCGCTTGCGCATCGACGGCGCGACCAGCTGGGTCAGCCGGAACGGCGCCACCGCCATGACCTCCAGCGCATCGCGATAGTCCTCGATGCGCGCCTCGCCGAGCGGCGCACGCAGCGCCGGATAGGCGTCGTTGTTCACCAGCGCGTCGATGTGGCCGTGCCGCTTCAGCGCGAGTTCGACCATCGTCGCCGGCTCGGTCGCCGAGAGGGCGTGGGCGCCCGGGAATTCCGCCTCGTACTTGCGCCGGGCGCTGGGCGCCTCGAACGACGGATCGTGCGCCAGCACGGTGGCGCCCTGGGCCAGCGCGACCCTTGTGGTGCCGTGCCCTGCGAATTTCTCGACGTTGGTGATCAGGATGACCCGGTCTTTCAGCATCATGGCGATTCCTCTAGGTTGCGGCCCCATGGACCAAGCCCTTTCCAACGATCCTAGCGCAGCCCACCCCGAGGGCCAGACCCTCGAGGAACTGGCCCCTGAAGGGCGAGCCTCCTTCGGTTTCCGCGACGTGCCGGCTGCCGAAAAGGCCGGGCTGGTGCGTGAAGTCTTCGCCAGCGTGGCGCCGCGCTACGACCTGATGAACGACCTGATGTCGGGCGGGGTGCACCGGCTCTGGAAGAACGCCATGGTCGACGTGGTGAACCCCCGGCCGGGCGAGAAGCTCCTAGATGTGGCGGGCGGCACCGGCGACATCGCCTTCCGCCTGCTGCGCCGGCAGGGCGACCGGCCCGACGTCACCGTGTGCGACATCAATCCGGCGATGCTCGAGGTCGGGCGCGATCGCGCGGTCGATCGCGGCCTGCTGCAGGGCCTCACCTGGACGACCGGCGATGCCGAACATCTGCCCTTCCCCGATCGCTCGTTCGATGCCTACACGATCGCCTTCGGCCTGCGGAACGTCACCGACATCGACCAGGCGCTGCGCGACGCCTGGCGCGTGCTGAAGCCCGGCGGGCGCTTCTATTGCCTGGAATTCAGCAAGGTGACCTCGGCCCCGGTCGGCCGTGTCTACGACGCCTATTCGGAGCGCGCGCTGCCCTTCTTCGGCAAGGTCATCGCCCGGGACGCCGAGTCCTATCGCTATCTCCACGAGAGCATCCGCCGCTTCCCGCCGCAGCGCGAGTTGGCGGCGCGCATGCGCGCCGCCGGCTTCGAGAACGTATCGTGGCGCGACATGTCGCTCGGCGTGGTCGCCCTGCATCAGGGCTGGCGCATCTAGATGTTTCGCGCCCTCCGCAATGCCTGGCGCCTGCTGCGTATGGCGGTGAGCTTCGCTCGCCACGACGCGCTGTTTCCGCTGGAATCGCTCGGCATCGCGCCGGCGCTGATCGCCTGGGCGCGTCTGTTCGCGCCGCGCAACGACCCGCGCCGGCCGGGCGAGCGGCTGGCGGCGGCGCTGCAGGACATGGGTCCGTCCTTCATCAAGCTCGGCCAGGCCCTGTCGACGCGCGCCGACCTGTTGAGCGAGGAAATCGCGGCCGATCTCGCGCGCCTGCAGGACCATATTCCGGCCTTTCCCGGCGCCGAGGCGCGTCGCATCGTCGAGAGCGAACTCGGCCAGCCGCTCGGGGCCATCTTCTCGAGCTTCGACGACGTGCCGGTGGCCGCGGCCTCGATCGCGCAGGTTCATTTCGCGGTCACGTCCGATGGCCGCGACGTCGCGGTGAAGGTACTGCGGCCCGGCATCGCCAGGGCCTTCGAGCAGGACCTCGATCTCTTCTATTGGGTGGCCGAGCTGGTCGAGCGCACGCAGCCGCGCTTCCGCCGGCTGAAGCCAGTCGAGTCGGTGCGCGCCTTCGCCGATGTCGTGCGGGTCGAGATGGACCTGCGCATGGAAGCCGCCGCCGCCGAGGAGCTGGGTGAGAATTTCGCCGACGATCCGAACTACCGGGCTCCGAAGATCGATTGGGACCGCACGGCAGAGCGTGTGATGACGCAGGAGCGGGTCGACGGCATCCCGATCGGCGATCGCGACGCCATCATCGCCGCCGGCCACGATCCGCACGAGATCATGCGCAAGTGCGCCGAAGCCTTCTTCTATCAGGTGTTCCGCGACGGCTTCTTCCATGCCGACATGCATGGCGGCAACGCCTTCGTCGATCGCGAAGGTACCATCGTGCCGGTCGATTTCGGCATCATGGGCCGGGTCGACTCCGACACGCGCGGCTATCTCGCCGAGCTGCTGGTCGCCTTCCTGCGGCGCGACTATCGCGCCGTCGCCGAGGTGCAGTTCCGCGCCGGCTACGTGCCGCCCGACCAGTCGCTGGAAACCTTCGCGCAGGCCTGCCGCTCGATCGGCGAGCCGATCTTCGGCAAGCCCAGCCACCAGATCTCGATCGCCCGCCTGCTCGCCCAGATGCTGCGGGTGACCGAGCAGTTCGAGATGACGGTCCAGCCGCAGCTCCTGCTGCTGCAGAAGACCATGCTGATGGCGGAGGGCATGGGCACCAAGCTCAATCCCCACGTCAATATCTGGGAGCTGGCGCGACCGCTGATCGAGGACTGGATGGTCACGCATTTCGGCGCGCGCGCCACCGTCGGCCGCGCGGTCGACGATCTCGCCCAGGGGCTGCGCCGCCTGCCGCGCCTGATCGACAGCCTGCATCTCGTGGCCGAGCACGAACGGCGCAAGGCCGAGCGCGATGCGTTGCAGCCGCCGCCCGGCGGCCGGCTGTGGCGCCCCGGCTTTGCCGAGACGGTGGCCATTCTCGCCCTCGTGGCCGCCATCGCCGCCTGGTGGCACTGAGCCCGTGCCCACCGACCAGATCGTCATCGGCCTCGCGATCTTCCTGCTCGCGGGCACCGTCAAGGGGCTGGTGGGGCTCGGCCTGCCCGCCATCTCCATCGCGCTGATGTCGCTGTTCCTGCCGCTCTCGGAAGCGATTGCGCTGATCGCCCTGCCGACGGTTTTCACCAACATCTGGCAGGCCTCGGTCGGCGGTCATTTCTGGCACATCGTGCGGCGCCAGTGGCCGCTGATCCTGCCGCTCGCGGTGGTTCTCTATCTGACGGTCTGGCTGGTGGGCCAGAAGGGGCCCAACTGGGCGTTTCTCGTGCTCGGCACCGTGCTGATCCTCTACAGCGCGCTCGGCCTGTTCCGTATCCGGCTCACCATCCATGAGGATCTCGAGAAACCTCTGGCGCCCGTCATCGGCGTGGTGTCGGGGTTCGTCGCGGGTCTGGTCGGCGTGCCGGTCGTGCCCTTGATGCCCTATCTGCAAGGCCTGGACATCAAGCCGGTCGAGCTCGTGCAGACCTTGGGCGTGGTCCTGTGCGCCACCTCGCTGACCCTGACCTTCTCGCTGCTCTTCTTCGGCGTGCTCGACGGGCCGCGCGCCGTCGTTTCGGCCGCTGCCGTGGTTCCGGCGATCGGCGGCATGTGGCTCGGCCAGCGGATCCGGTCGCGCCTGTCGGTCGAGCAGTTCCGCCAGGCCGTGTTCTGGGCGCTGCTGCTCACCGGCCTCTATACTGTCGCCACCCGGCTCTTGTGATAGGCTGAACGCCATGTTGCACGGCAAGCGTATCCTGCTGATCGTCGCGGGCGGTATCGCGGCCTTCAAGTCGGCCGAGCTGATCCGGCTCCTGCGCGGGCGCGGTGCTTCGGTGCGCTGCGTGCTGACCGAGGCCGGCGCGAAGTTCGTGACGCCGCTCACGCTGCAGGCGCTCTCGGAGGACCGCGTCTACGGCGACATGTTTTCTCTCACCGACGAGAGCGAGATGGGCCACATCCAGCTCTCGCGCGATGCCGACCTGCTGGTCGTGGCGCCCGCGACCGCGGATCTGCTGGCGCGCATGGCAGGCGGTCTGGCCAACGATCTCGCGTCCACCGTGCTGCTGGCCACCGACAAGCCGGTGCTGGCGGCGCCGGCGATGAACGTGCGCATGTGGACCCATGCCGCGACCACGGCCAACGTCGAAACGCTGCGCAAGCGCGGCATCTGTTTCGTTGGGCCGAACGACGGCGCCATGGCCTGCAACGAACACGGCCCCGGCCGCATGTCGGAGCCGGCCGAGATCGTCGCCGCCATCGAATCGATTCTGGTGCGCGACCGGCCGCTGGCCGGACGGCGCGCCCTGGTCACCTCCGGACCGACCCGCGAGGCACTCGATCCGGTGCGCTTCATCTCCAACCATTCGTCGGGCAAGCAGGGCCACGCCATCGCGGCGGCCCTGGCCGAGCTCGGCGCCGAGGTGACCCTGGTGAGCGGCCCGGTCATGGTGCCGGATCCGCCGGGCGTGACGGTCGTGCCCATCGAATCGGCCGACCAGATGCTCGCGGCCTGTCTGGACGCGGGTGGACTCGAAGCAGGTCCGCTCGACATCGCCGTCTGTGCCGCCGCCGTGGCCGACTGGAAGGCGGCCAGACCCGCCACCGGCAAGATCAAGAAACAGGCAGGCGCACCGCCGCCCGCGCTCGAACTGGCGCCCAATCCCGACATTCTCGCGACGCTGTCGCGCCCGGGTTCCGGCCGGCCGGCCCTGGTCGTGGGCTTCGCGGCCGAGACGGAGAACGTGGTGGCCAATGCCATCGACAAGCGCGCTCGCAAGGGCTGCGACTGGATCGTGGCCAACGACGTGTCACCGGCCACCGGCACCTTCGGCGGCGAGCGCAACACCGTGCATCTGATCACGGAAGCGGGCACCGAGGACTGGCCGCCGCTGGGCAAGGGTGACGTCGCCCGGCGCCTGGCCGGCCGGATCGCGCTTCATCTCGCGCAGGCGGGCAGGTCACGGGCGGCCGAGTGATCGCCGCCCGCCGGGCGGCTGCGGATCGTTTTTTCAGTACGAGGGGCCGATGAAGGGCGTCGAAAGCGTCGAAATCGAGATCGTGCGGCTGCCGCATGGCCGGGACCTGCCGCTGCCCGACTATGCGACGGCCGCCGCCGCCGGGGCCGACCTGCTGGCCGCCATCGATCAACCGATCGAGCTGGGCCCGCTCGAGCGCCGGATCGTTCCGACCGGCCTCTCCATCGCTCTCCCGGTCGGGTTCGAGGCCCAGGTCCGGCCCCGCTCCGGCCTGGCCGCCAAGCACGGTATAACGGTCGCCAACGCGCCGGGCACGATCGATGCCGACTATCGCGGCGAGGTCGGCGTCATCCTGATCAATCTCGGCAGGGAGCCCTTCCGTATCGAGCGCGGCATGCGAATTGCACAGATTATCATTGCGCGTCATGCCCGTGCTGCCTGGCGAGAGGTTCCGGCCCTCGACGAGACGGCGCGGGGTGCGGGCGGTTTCGGGTCGACGGGAATGGCGGCCGGCTCGATCAAGACGGCCTGAGAAGGGACGAGAGAACGGGATGCCTCGCCTCAGCAAGAAGACGATGTTCGCGATCGAGGCGGTCCTCGACGTGGCCTTCCACGTCGGCGATCACCCGGTCCGTAGCGGCGACATTACCGAGCGCCAGCGCATCCCCAAACGATACCTCGAACAGGTCCTCCAGCATCTGGTGCGTGCCGGCATCCTGTCCGGCAAGCGCGGCCCGCGGGGCGGCTACCGGCTGGGCCGCGACAAGGCCAGCATCACCCTGGGCGAGGTGGTGAGGGTGGTGCGCAACCTCGAGGTCGAGACCGAGCCCAGCGATCCCTCGATCGGCTCGCCGCTCGCGCATGAGGTCGTATGGCCGCTGTGGGAGAAGCTGCGGGAGGAGATGATGGCGCAGCTCGACAACGTGACGATCGAGGATCTCTGCCAGCAGGCCCGCTCCAAGGGGCTAAACGGGTCGCCGGTGCAAGTCCACGCGGGTCACGCGACGATCTGATATACAGCTCCCCGGTTTCATCCGGAGGAGCAAGACATGGCCAAGAAGACCG